>NZ_CP044972.1:308461-616923 GCF_010104355.1 Hydrogenophaga sp. PBL-H3 | reverse complement strand
TCCACCGCCTTGAGCACCTCGCTGGCCGGCGAGCCCTTGAGCACATAACCGGCTGCGCCCAGGCGCAAGGCCTCGGCCACATGGCGCGGCTGGGCCGACATGGTCAACACGATGGTGCGCGCGGTGGACTTGCGCTTGTGCAGTTGCTCCAGCACCTCGAAGCCCGAGCGTTGACCCAGGTTCAGATCCAGCAGCACCACGCTGGGCGAGAGGCGCAGCACTTCCGACAGCGCATGGGTCGGCTGGTCGGACTCACCCACCACGTGGTGCCCCGCGTCCTCCAGCACGGCCCGCAGGCCGTCGCGCACCATCGCGTGGTCATCAATGAGGTAAATGTCGCTCATGGGTTCAGATTAGTGCAGAAAAGTGTTCAGTCAATGACACCGGTGCGGGCATCACCCACAACTCGTGTCCACGCCAGCGAGATCACGGTGCCGCCCGTGGGCGATGCCTTCACCGCCAGATGCCCGCCGATGGCCAGCGCCCGCTCGCGCATGCCCACCATGCCCAGGTGCCCGGGGCGGCCAAAGCTCAGGCTGTCGTGCAGCCCGATGCCGTCGTCGCTCACCCACAAGCGAAGCTCGTCGGCACTGCCTTCGAGGTGCAGCTCGATCGAGCTGGCCGAGGCGTGCAGCAGGGCGTTGCCGGTGGCTTCGCGCGCGATCATGAAAGCCGCGTATTCCACCTCGGCGGGCCAGCGCAGTCCTTCGGTGCTCGTGCCCACATCCAGCGTGAGCACCACCGACTCGGCCTCGCCCGAGCGCACCCGCACCTCGTTGTCGAGCGCGGCTTGCAGGCCCAGCTCCTGCAGCAACGGCGGGCGCAGTTCCACCAGTGCCTGGCGCACCTCCTGCACGGCCTGCACGATCAGCTGGCCGATCGATCGCATGCGGTCCTGCTCACGGGGTTCGAGCTGGTCGACCGCGCGGCGGCTGAACAGGTCAAACGACAAGCGGGTGGCGCTCAAGGTCTGGCCCAGCTTGTCGTGCAGGGTCTGGGCCAGGCGCTGGGTGGTGACCTTTTCCTGGTCGAGCAGACGCTGCGCGAGATCGGAGAGTTCCGTGCGGTACTGGTCCATGGCCTGCTCCGCGCGCACCCGTTCGGTCACGTCGCGCAGGATCGCCGTGAGCAGTTTCTTCCCGCGCACCGTGACCTGCGAAATGGACGCCTCCAGCTCCAGCACCTGGCCGTCCGCGCGCAGGCCACGCACCTGGCCAGCGGCCATGGGGCGGGTGGTGGCGCGGGAATCGGCAAACCGTTGCATGTAACCCCGGTGGTGGTGACGGTCGGCACCGGGCAGCAGGACGTCCAGGTTCTGGCCGATCATGGTGTCGGCCGGGCGCCCGAAGATGCGCTCGGCGGCGGGGTTGAAGAGGCTGATGCAGCCTTCGACATCGACGCTGATGACCGCATCGCTGGCCGAGTTGATCACCGCCGCGAACACCTCTCCCTGCTCGCGCACGCGCCGCTCGGCCGTGAGGTCGTGCACCTGCGCCATCACGCCGAACGAGCGACCATCGACCCCAAGCACCTTGATCAGGCGCCACTCGCCCCACATCTCGCTGCCGTCGCGGCGCAGCATGTGGCCCACGAATTCCCACGGCCCGCGGCCCGCGGCGACCTCGGCGCGAACGGCTTCGCGCTCGGTCCCACCCGAGGCGCTGGGCAGCAGCTCGGAGACGTGTCGGCCATGCGCCTCGGCCGCCGTCCAGCCAAACACCTTCTCGCACGCCAGGTTCCAGAACACCACGCGAAAATCATCGTCCGCCAGATAGACCGGCGCGGGCAGGTTCTGCAGCACGGCCAGCAGGCGGCTGGTGTCGTGCAACACCTGCACCAGCATCTGTTCGCCGCGCGACTCGCCCGTGTCGGGCTTGGGCAGGCGGCGCAACTGCTCGGCAATCACCCGCAGGTAGGTGTCGGGGGTGTCGGTGGTTTGTGGGCCGAGCTGGTCGGCCACGGCGTCCAGCATCTGGCTGTAGGGGCGCGCCAGCCGGCGCGACAGCCAGAAGCCGACCGCTCCCATGATCAGCACGGTGGCACCGCCGAGCAGCAGCACGGTGCGCTGCAACTGCGCCACCGGCAACAGCACCGCGTCCAGCGGCTGGCTGGCCACCACCCGCCACCCGGGGCGCAGACTCGAGTCCGCCGGGTTCACCGGGTTGAGCGAGAGCACGTGCCGCCGGCCATCGCTTCCCTGGTGCACCAGCTGCTTGTCGGGCTCCGCTGTCAGCGCGTCGCGCCAGGTCTCACCCATGCCGGGTTGCAGCGCCCCCAGCAGCAGCGCTCCTTTTTCGTCGATCAGGGCCAGCTGCAAGGAGCGCTGCGCGGATTCGGGCCCCAGGGCCTCCTTGCGCAGGTCGTCGAAGTAGCTGGCATCCAGGTGCGCCGCCACCACGCCGCGCAGCAAGCCGTTGGCCCCCAACACCGGCATCGCCAGATCGGCCAGCTCGGCGGGCACCGGCAGATTGGCGCGCCTGAGCGGCTCGATGAGCGCCTTGGGCGGATGAAAGCTGCCAAACCACAGGCCCTGGCTGCCGTTGATGAAAACCGGGCGCTGACCGATCGTGTTCCCTTGCAGCAAGCCGTCGGTGGCCAGGCGAACCACGCCCTGCAGATCGGTCACACCGATCCACACATACGCATCGGTGATGGCTTTGAGCCGGTCCAGCTCCGAGCGCAGCAGATCGGGCGGCACGTCGGTGCCGGCCAGCAGGGCGACCAGTTCGAGCTCGACGGCGCGGCGCGCCAGCACGCGTTCGATGCGGTCGGCGTACAGCTGGGCCGTCTGCTCCACGCGGTACTCGGCACGGCGCTTGAGCTCGCTGCCGACGATCCGGTCGGTGGCCATCACCAGCAGCCCCAGCAGCAGCAAAGCCAGCAGAGCCGGCAGCAGGGGCAGCAGCCAATGGACGGAACGCTGGCGTTGTCGGATGGCGGCCATGGGGGAAGCAAAACTCCTGGGGATGGGCCGGACAGGCCCGGAAAAACCGTTGCAGATCATCATGCCGCAAAACCGGGGCGGGTATTTCCGGCGCGAAAAATCCAGCTTTCCCCACACAGGTTGCACTGCAGCATGCCGATCCAGTCTGCATGTGCCAGAGAAGACCCGCGGAGGGCGCCAGGGCACCCACCCGGCCTTGCGCTGTCCTGAAGGGAATCTGAACATGACGAACCGCCTCGCATCACTGCCCCATCCGGCCCTCAGGGGCCTGCGGCACACCCTGAGCCTCCTGGTCCTGCTGACCTTGCTGGTTGTTGCCCAGACCGCCCGGGCCCAGACCAGCACCTCGACCTTCACCGTCACGGCCACCGTGTTGCCCAGCTGCACCGTGGCAGGCGGCGTGCCGCTGGCCTTCGGGGTGGTCACCCCCGGCATCCAGCAGGACGGCAGCGTGCTCATCTCGGCCATCTGCACCGTGGGCACACCCTTCACGCTGGGGCTGGACGCGGGCACCGGCGCCGGCGCCACCGTGGCCGCCCGGCGCATGACCAGCGGTGGCGACACCCTCGAATACGCCCTGTTCCAGGATGCTGCCCGCACCACGCAATGGGGCGACGGCACGGCCGGCACCAGCACCCGCAGCAGCACCGGCACCGGTCTGCAACAGACCTTCACGGTGTATGGCCGGGTACCTTCCAGCGCCGCCGCGGCGGTGGGAACGTACACCGACACCATCACCGTGACCGCCACGTACTGAGCCCGCCATGACTGCCCGTGCCCCGCTTGCGCACTGGTTGGGCGCCGCGGCGCTGGCGTTGCTCGTGGCAGCTGCCGGGTGGCCCGCGCAGGTCCATGCGTTTCAGGTGCGCCCGGTGCGCCTGGACCTGGGCAACCGGCAGCCCACCGCCCAGCTGATGGTGTCCAACCCCACCTCGCGCCCACTGCTGATCCAGGCCGAGGCTTTCGACTGGTCGCAGGAGCAAGACCGCGACCAGCTCCAGCCGAGCCAGGACCTGATCGTGAATCCCCCCATCTTCGAACTCGCCCCCGGCGCCCAGCAGGTGGTGCGGGTGGGTTTGCGACGAGCGGCGAAAGACGGTGTGGAGCGACCCCACCGCATCTGGCTCACCCAGGTGGCCACCACGTCCGACGAAGGCGACAACGGCGTGCAGATGCTGCTGCGCCTGAGCCTGCCGGTGTTCGTGACCGGCACCGGCACCGGCGCGGCGCTGGCCGAGTGGCAGCGCCATGCCCAGGATGGCGTGGTGGAGCTCAACAACCCCGGCGCTCGCCACCTGCATGTGCGCGAACTGCGCCTGCTCGCCGACGACGCCACCCCCACCAGCCTGGGGCCTTGTTATGCGTTGCCCGGCGGGCGCTGCCGCTGGCCACTGCCGACAGCGCTGCGCCACAAGACCTTGCGCATCGAGGCCGACAGCGATGCCGGCACCCTGCGCAGCCAGTTCGATGCCGTGGCTGCGCAATGAGCGACGGGTCGCTCTGACCGCCGCACTGCTGATCGGGCCGGGCCAGGTGCTCGCCGCTCAGCAGGTGCGCCTGCTCGATGTCTGGATCAACGGCCAGTCGGCCGATGCCAACGCCTTCATCGTGGAAGAAGACGGCCGGTTCTTTGCCTCGGCCAAGGCCATGGCCGCCTGGCGCCTCAAACCCGTCGACCTGGCGCGCACCATCGACGGCGAGCCCCACCATGGCCTGTATGCCTGGAAACCCCAGCTGCGCGCGAGCACCCAGCGCCTGGAACTCAGTGCCGCCTCCGCCGCGTTTGCGGGCCAGGTGATGAACATGACCGAGGCGGTCAACGGGGCCGCCGAGCTCAGCCAGAACGCATTGGGTCTGGCGCTGGACTACACCCTCAACATGGACCGCGACAACAACGGCAGCCAGTCCACCGCGTTCCTCGACCTGCGCGCCTTCGGCCTGCTGGGCCAGGGCGGACTGCGCCACAGCGGCTTGCTGCAACTGGGCTCGCTGCCTGGCAACGAGGCGCGTTTTCGCCGACTCGACACCGCCTGGCACCACGCCGAACCCGACACCTTGTGGCGCACCACGGTAGGCGACACCCTGAGCTGCGGCGGCGACATCGCCCCCACGCTGCGGTATGCCGGCGTGCAGGTGCGCTCCGACTTCGGCCTGCGCCCCGAGCAGGTGCACCACCCGCTGCCCTCGGTGCAGGGCAGCGCCCAGGTGCCCAGCGGCATCGACCTGCTCATCAACGACCGCCCCGCGGGCAGCGTCGCCGTGGGCTCGGGCCCGTTCTCGCTGGAGACCCTGCCCACCGTGACCGGCGCGGGCGAGATCCGCATCGTGCAGCGCGACCTGCAGGGCATCGAGCAGGTGCGCTCGGTGCCCTACTACACCAGCCCCCGGCTGCTGCGCGCGGGTCTCACCGACAGCTGCTATGAGGCCGGCGTGCTGCGGCTGAACTACGGCCTGCCCAGCGACCAGTACGAGGGTCGTTTTGCCGCGGCCTCGGTGCGCCACGGCTGGAGCAACACCGTCACCACCCAGGCGCGCGTGGAGACCAGCGACCTGGTGCGCAGCCTGCGCCTGGGCGGGCACTGGATCCCGTCGCAATGGGGCGTGCTCAGCGGCCAGACCGCACTCAGCCAGACCGACGGCGTGGGCACGGGCCACAGCTTTCGGCTGGGGCTGGAGCGCATCACGCGCCAGTACCACCTGAACGCCAGCATCGAAACCGCCGACGACCACTTCCGCCAGCTCGACGGCAGCCGCGCACCCGCGCGGCGCACCGCCCTCTTCGGCGGCTGGACCGTGGGCCAGACCAGCTGGTCGGCCGGTGGCATCTGGCAGACCGGCGCCACCGGCCTGCGCACCCGCGTGTTCACCGCCTCGATGCAGCGGCGCATGGGCGCCGACTGGCACATGGGCCTGAGCGCACTGCAGCGCGAACGGCGCTGGAGTCTGGCCATGATGCTCACCCGCCAGATCGACCGCGAAACCACGGCGGCCGTGCGCGCGCAAGGCGGTACCGACGGTTCCCTGGCGGTGCAGGCGCAACGGCACGAACCGGCCAGCGGCGGACAAGGCTGGCGCGTGCAGGCCGGCACCGGCCAGGCGCGCGCGCTGGGCGCCTTGAGCTGGCTGGGCGAGGCCGGGCGCGTGGAAGTCCAGGCGGCGCGCCTGGGTGGCACCAACGCCACCGCCCTGCGCGCCACCGCCAGCGGCGGCGTGATCTGGTTCGGCGGCATGCCGGTGGCCGGTCGCGCACTGGGCGAAGGCGTGGCTGCGCAGATCGAGGTCGAAGGCATGCCGGGCGTGGGTATCCAGCTCAACCACCGCGACGTGGCCGTGACCGACGCCACCGGACGCGCCTGGGTCTATGGTTTGCAGCCCTGGGAAGACAACGTGATCGGCGTCTCGGCGGAAGCTCTGCCCATGGACATGCTGCTGTCGTTTCCCCAGATGCGCCTGCGCCCGCGCGCCCAGTCGGTCGTGCGGGCGAAATTTCCTGCCCGGCGCAGCCGCTCGGTGCTGCTGGAGGTTCGGCTCCCCAGCGGCGAGCCCGTGGCGGCCGGCTCGCGGGCGCGCCGCGCCGACGAAGCCCCCGGCAGCGGCGCACCGTTTGCCCAGGGTGGCAAGGTCTACCTGAACGACGTCGAAGACCTCAACCGCATCCGCATCGACGGCCCGCAGGGCGTCTGCCACCTGCTGTTCCAAGCGCCAGACGCGGCCATCATCCAGCCCGAGATCGGCCCCCTGACCTGCCAGGCGCACCCGCTGTGATGAAACGCCTGTGGCTCACCTGCCTGTTGCTGCTCGGCGCCCTGGGCGCCGTCGACGCCCGCGCGAGCACTTGTGCAGTGGCGGTGACGCCGCTGGCCTTCGGCGCCTACACCTCGCCCGGCGGACCCCGCGTGGACAGCTCGGCCAGCGTGATCGTGACCTGCACACCCACCTACCTTCTGCTGGCCTGCAACGTGGCCTACACGCTCTCGCTCTCCAACGGCCTGGTGGGCAGCCCCGGCGACCGGCAAATGGCCAGTGGGGCGGGTCGCCTGCATTTCACGCTCTACAGCGACGCGGCCCGCAGCACGCCCTGGGGCGATGGCGGGGCCAGCGGCGGCACCGTCGGGGGCTCCCTCTCCACCAGCCTGCTGGGGCTGTTGTGCCTTCAGGGCACCCGCAACCACACGGTGTACGGCCGCATACCGGCCAACCAGAGCGTGCCGGCGGGCACCTACCTGGATCAGGTGACGCTGACCATCACTTATTGAAGTACCGGTGACCTCTGCGCGGCGTGCGCCTGCGCATCAAAGTGGCGCTGCACCCACCAGCCCGTGGCCCTGGGCAGCTCCGACCAGTGCCAATGGCTGCAACGGGCCTGACTCTCCTGGCGGCAGGGCTCGTCGAAGTTCATCACCACCAGGTCGGGGCGTCCGCGGCGCAGACGCTCGCTCAGTGCGAGGTCGCAAGCCCGGTCCAGCCGAGCGTCCACGATGACCAGGTGCGGCGGACAGGCCAGCGCCCAGCGCATGGCATCTTCGGGATCGGAGGTCCAGTGCACGTGCGCCGCCTGCGGCCAGCCGCTGGTGAGGCTGCGCACCCGCTGCAAGTGCTCCCCGCGTGGGCATACCAGCAAAACTTGAAGCGAAGGGGCATCGGGCAGGGTGGCGGCGGTGGCTTGCATGGCGGACTTTCTCGACACACGCCGGGTAACAAAATGCAACCCGGCTGGTCTGCAATGTCGCGCGCATCGGTTCGCCGGGATGCCGGGAATGCTGGATCGCCGCCGCCGGGATGACCCGCCATCTCGGGCCTGGGCAGTCAGCCCTGATACTTCATTAGCAATTCTGATGAAACAGGCGTTTTAGGCCGTAAAAACATAAAATACGGGTTAACCCTTAGAGAGTTCCCATGTTGAAGTATTTACTGACCTTGTTCCAGACACCCCGTTTCCCGGTGGGCGTTCGTGTCAACCGCCTCCACCAGGGCAGCCTGGACCGCACCGATGGCCGCGTCGTGGCCCAGACCGCCCAAGGCGTGCTCGTCGAGTGGCCGCGCAACGGCTCCGGATGGGAACACCCGGACGCCCTCTGTCAACAGGCCTGATCCCGGCCCGGCTGCGCACCCTCAGGTGCGCACGCGTCCATCGCCCGTGAGCATGGACAGCTCGGCGTAGCGCGAAGCCACGTGGTTGGTCGGGCTCAGCGACACCGAGTAACCGCCGATGGAGGTGGTGCCGATCGACTCCAGCCCGCTGATGAGGCTGTCGCGCGTGATGCGCGAACCCGCGCGGCGCAGTCCCTCGGTGAACAGCTTGGCGGCCAGGAACCCCTCCATGCTGGAGAAGTTGGCCTGCACCTTGTTGCCGCCCTTGCCGATGGCCTCCTGAAACTCGCGCGAGATCGGCTTGGAGGCCGTGTAAGGCGTGGGCATCACCTGCGACACCACCACACCCGCGCCATCCTTGCCCAGCTCGTCGGCCAGCGCCTGCGTGCCCACGAATGACACGTTGTAGAACGTGCCACCGTAGCCGGCCGCCTTGGCCGCGCGGATGTAGGCCGCGCACGACTTGTACGCGCTGATCTGCACCACCGCGTCGGGCTTGGCTGCGTTGATCTTCTCCACCGCCTGCGCCACCTCGACCGAATTGCGCTCCACCGTGGCCGTGGCCACCGGCTCCAGGTTGCGCGACTTGAGCGCCAGCACGGTACCGTCCAGCCCGGCCTTGCCGTAGGCATCGTTCTGGTGGAACACCGCGATCTTCTTCAGGCCCAGGTTGGTAAGCTGGCGCACGATGAGCTCGGTCTCGTCGTTGTAGGACGCGCGCAGGTGGAAGGCGAGCCGGTTGAACGGCTGGCGCAGGCCCATGGCGCCGGTGAAGGGCGCGAAGAAGGGCACCTCGGCCTTGAAGGCCAGCGGCAATGCGGCCACGCTGGTGGGCGTGCCGATGTAGCCAAAGAGCGCAAACACGTCGGCCGCGATGAGCTTGTTGGTGTTCTCGACGCAGCGCTCGGGCTCATAGCCGTCGTCGAGCTGCATGATTTCAATCCGCTGCTGGTTCACGCCGCCCTGGCCATTGAGCTGGTCGAAAAACAGCTTGGCCCCCGCATGGAACTGGATGCCGAGCTGCGCGGCAGCCCCGGTGAACGCAGCCGACTGCCCCAGCACGATGCGGTTGCCCGACTGCGCGCGCAAGCTGGGCGCGCCGAGCGTGGCCATGCCGGCAACGAAACCGCTGAAACGGCGGCGCGAGATGCCGGGAGCAGAGGTGAGTTTCATGGGGTGGTCGGCTCCGGAAAAGGCAGCAGAGGCAGGCGCAATCTGCACCTGGTCCCCGACGGCATTGCAAGAATGTGTATTTGTTGATGCTACCCACCCCGGTACCGTAACAAGACGCACTTGGTCCAGCCAGTGCGCCGCTCATCGGGCTGTGGGCGCCACAAGCCCCTGCACGGTCGGGGCTTCAGTCGTCCTGGCGCAGGTTCGGAAAGTCGCTCTCCAGATACTCGCCCGCCCCGCGCGCGCCGGCCGCCTGGCGCTCCACCTCCTGCGCGCGCAACTGCACGCGGCGGATCTTGCCCGAGATGGTCTTGGGCAATTCGGTGACGAACTCAATGCGCCGCACACGCTTGTAGGGCGCGAGCTGTTGCCGCGCGAACGCGAAGATCGCTTCGGCCAACGCCGGCTCGGGCGTGAAGCCGGGTGCCAGCAGCAGGTAGGCCTTGGGCACGGCCGTGCGCACCGGGTCCGGGCACGGCACCACGGCCACTTCCACCACCGCTTCGTGCTCGATGAGCGCGCTCTCCAGCTCGAACGGACTGATGCGGTAACCCGAGGCCTTGAACACATCGTCGGCACGGCCCACGAAGGTGAGGTAGCCGTCGGCATCGCGCGCGGCGGTGTCGCCCGTGTGGTAGTGGCCGCCGCGCATGACCTCCGCGTTTTTCTCAGGCGCGTCGAGGTAGCCCACCATCAGGCCCAGCGGGCGCGCACTCAGATCAATGCAGACCTCGCCTTCGTCGGCCTCATGGCCATCGGCGTCGAGCAGGGTGATCTTGTAGCCCGGCAGCGGCAGGCCCATGGAGCCGGGCTTGAGTGGCAGGCCCGGCGCGTTGCCGACCTGCGCGGTGGTTTCGGTCTGGCCATAGCCATCGCGCAGCGTGAGGCCCCAGGCTTTGCGGATCTGCTCGATGATTTCCGGGTTCAGCGGCTCGCCCGCACCGATCACTTCGCGCAGCGCGAGGCGCCCTTGCCAGGCGGCCAGGTCTTCCTGGATCAGCATGCGCCACACCGTGGGCGGCGCACACAGGCTGGTGACTCGGCAGCGTTCGAGCACGGCCAGCAGCCCCTGCGAACTGAAGCGGGGCGTGTTGTAGATGAAGACACAGGCGCCCGCGTTCCACGGCGCGAAGAAACAACTCCAGGCGTGCTTGGCCCAGCCCGGCGAAGAGATGTTCATGTGCATGTCGCCGGCCTTCAACCCGAGCCAGTACATGGTGGAGAGGTGGCCCACGGGGTAGCTCTGGTGCGTGTGCAGCACCAGCTTGGGCTGCGAGGTGGTGCCCGAGGTGAAGTACAGCAGCATCGGGTCGGTGGCGCGGGTCGTGCCTTGCGGGTCGAACGCGGTCGCCTCGCCGCTCGATGCGGCGAAGTCCACCCAGCCCGGCTGCGGCGCACCCACGCAGATGCGCGAGAACGGGCCCGCGATCGTCTCGAACTTGGGCACCTGCACGGCACCCACCACCACATGCTTCACGTCGCCGCGCGCGATGCGGTCACGCAGGTCCTCGGGCGTGAGCAGGGCCGTGGCCGGGATCAGCACCGCGCCGAGCTTGATGGCCGCCAGCATGGTCTCCCACAGCGCGATTTCGTTGCCCAGCACCATGAGCACGCGCTCGCCGCGTTTCACGCCCTGCGCGCGCAGGAAGTTGGCCACCTGGTTGGAACGCTGCGCGAGCTGGGCAAAGGAATACCGCTCTTCGCTGCCGTCGGCGTCCACGATCCACAGCGCGGCGGCATCAACGCTGCGGGCCATGGCATCGAAGTGGTCCAGCGCCCAGTTGAAGTCGGTGAGCTCGGGCCAGCGGAACCGCGCGCTGGCAGCGGCGGGATCGCCACGCAAGGCGAGCAACTGGTCGCGCGCGTCCAGGAAGGCTTGGGCGCAGGGGGTGGTCAGGTCGGTCATGGTGTGTCAATCATGTTGGGAAGCGACGGATCGAGCCATCGTAGACGCCGGACATGCGCGACAGCCGCTCAGTATTTTCCCTAGCGCGCATGTGTGCCACGTCGGTACACAGTCGCTCACAACCGGCATGCAACACCCACCCAAGCTCCCTTCAACGTTCGGCCACGCCGCACCACCGCGCACCGCAGGCCTGTTCTTTGCCACGCCCGAGCAGCGTGTGGCACTGGCGCGCGAGATGTTTTTTGACGAAGGCCAGCGCCCCTCGGGGCTGGTGCCCGAGCTGGTGATCCAGTCGTGGATGCGCTGCACGGTGGCCAACCGCCGCCCTGGCGAGCCGGTCAACCTGGAGCCGGTGACCAAGGCGCGCATCGCCAGCGCGCTGGCACGCAACCGCCTGCTGCTGCAAGCCGCCAGTCACGACCTGCAGCAACTCGACGCCGCCCTGGCCGGCACGCCGTGCAAGGCCTTGCTCACCGGGCCCGATGGCGTGCTGATCCAGGCCACGCCCACGGTGCGCGGCGAAGGCGACCTGATGCCGCATGTGGCGCGTGTGGGTGTCAACCTCAATGAAACCCACATGGGCACCACTGCCCCCAGCGTGGTGGCGCGCACCGGAGAGGCCTGCGTGGTGCGAGGCGCCGAGCATTTCTTCACCGGCGTCTCGATCATGCAATGCGCCGCCGCGCCGATCCGCAACGCGCGCGGCGATCTGGCCGGCGTGCTGGACCTCTCCACCGAAGGCGAGGCCTTTCGCTTCGATGCCGCCGCCATGGTGCGGCTGTACGCCACCGCCATCGAAAACCGCCTGTTTGAAGCGCAATCGGCCGCGCTGGTGCTGCTGCGTTTCCAGTCCAGCCCGGCGCTGCTGAACACCCCGCTGGAAGGCCTGGCCGCGGTGGACGGCAACGGGGGCGTGGCCTGGCTCAACCAGACCGGGGCGAGCCTGCTCGGCACCGAACGCGTGCCCGCCCGACCGACCGATGCCGAGTCCCTGTTCGGACTCGGCCTGGAAGACCTGCTGGCACTGTCCCACCGGGGCCAGGCGCAACCGCGCCAGCTGCCCAACGGCCTGACCCTGTGGATACAGGCGCGCCACGATGCCCCCAGGGCGCCCGCCATCGAGCTGGCGCCCGAGCCGGAGATCGACACGCCAGCCGATGTGCCCGCCATCCCGACCCTGCACCACGCCAACCGTGCGCTGATCGAATCCACGCTGGCGGCCTGCGACGGCAACGTCTCGCGCGCCGCGCGCCAGCTGGGTGTCTCGCGCGGCCTGTTGTACCGGCGCCTCGGCGAGTGGCGCGGCGAACACTGAAACTGTTCCACACCAGAACAGTTCACCGGGTGGGAAAACCCGAGGTGGTGAGCATCGGGAAAACGGTTGACCATGCAAAGGTCCACCCACGGTGACAGACGACTTCCGACCACAAAACTGGAGACAACGACATGAACCTGAAACGCCAGATCATGAGCGGTTTGATGATGGCCTCCCTGCTGGGCGGCGTGCAGGCCCAGAGCCTGACCGACCTGCAGAAGGACAACCTCACGCCCGGCGACGTGCTGACCTACGGCATGGGCTACAACAACCAGCGCTACAGCCCGCTCAAGCAGATCAACACCGGCAACGCAGCCAAGCTGCGTCCGGCCTGGGCCTACAGCCTGAACAACCCGCAAGGCCAGGAGTCGCAGCCCATCGTGCATGACGGGGTGATGTACATCACCACGCACAACACCACGGTGGCGCTGAACCCGCTCACCGGCAAGCAGATCTGGAAGCAGGAAATCGAACTGCCGCAGGACGTCTTCAAGATGGCCTGCTGCGGCATCCTGAACCGCGGCGCGGCCATCTTCGACGGCAAGCTCTACCGCAGCACGCTGGACGCCCACGTGATCGCGCTCGACCTCAAGACCGGCAAGCAGCTCTGGAAGAGCAAGGCCGCCGACTACCTGGACGGTCAGGCCATGACCAGCGCCCCCCTGATCGCCAACGGCGTGGTGCTGACCGGCATCGCCGGTGGCGAATACGGCACGCGCGGCTTCATCGACGGCTGGGACCCGGCCACCGGCAAGAAACTCTGGCGCTTCTTCACCACCGCGGCACCCGGCGAGAAGGGTGGCAACACCTGGCCCGGCGACACCCACCTCAAGGGCGGCGCCCCCACCTGGCTGACCGGCGCCTACGACCCCGAGCTCGACCTGGTGTACTGGGGCACCGGCAACGGCGGCCCGTGGAACCCCAACGCCCGCGTGGGCGACAACCTCTACATCAACACCGTGCTGGCCATCCGGCCCAAGACCGGTGAGCTGGTGTGGCACTACCAGTTCTCGCCCAACGATCCCTACGACTACGACTCCACCGAAGTCGGCATGCTGGTGGACATGAAGATCGGCGGCAAGGACCGCAAGGTGCTCACCCAGGCCAACCGCAACGGCTTCTTCTACGTGCTCGACCGGGCCACCGGCGAGCTGCTCGCCGCCAACCCGTACGTCAAGGTCAACTGGGCCGAGCGCATCGACCTCAAGACCGGCCGCCCCGTGCTCAGCGCGGTTGACGCCAAGGCCCGCGCCGGTGAAGACGTGGAGATCTTCCCCTCGGTGCTCGGCGGCAAGAACTGGACCCCGATGTCGTGGAACCCGTCCACGGGACTCGCCTACGCCAACACCCTCAACATCAGCTGGCCCTACCAGCTGGCCAAGCCCGAATACAAAAAGGGCGAGTGGTACCTGGGGGTCAACTTCCGTGGCGTGAACATGCCCAAGGACCAGCCCCACGGCTACCTCAGCGCCATCGATCCCATGACCGGCAAGAGCAAGTGGCAGATGGCCTGGCCCGGCCAGCCGAGCATGGCCGGCACGCTGTCCACCGCGGGCAACCTGGTGTTCACCGGCGCGGCCACGGGTGAGTTCATGGCGGTGGATGCGCGCAACGGCAAGAAGCTGTGGGAGTTCCAGACCGGCTCCGGCATCATCGGCCTGCCCGTGACCTGGGAGCACAAGGGCAAGCAGTACGTGAGCGTGGTCTCGGGTGCTGGCGGCGTGTGGGCCCTGCTGGGAGACGAGCGCATGGCGCAAACCCCCGCTGGTGGATCGCTCTGGACCTTCTCGCTCAATTGACGATGCACAAACCGCTGATGTGGTTGTGCGGCGCGGCCCTGATCGGGGCCGCGCACGCACAGACCAACCCGCCCACCTTCGATCTGGCGGCCATTGAAAAAGGCCGCGAGCAGTACCACCGCACCTGTGCCCAGTGCCACGGCCGCAACATGGTCAACGCAGGCACCACCGTCTACGACCTGCGCCGCTTCCCGCAAGACCAGCCCGATCGCTTCACACAGTCGGTGGTCAACGGCAAGGGCAACATGCCCTCGTTCAAGGAAGCACTCGACATGCAAGCCGTGCAGGCCCTGTGGGCCTACGTGGGCTCGCGTGGCGGCAAGGAGCCCTGAGATGAAGCATTTCCTGTCCGGTGTTGTGCTGAGCCTGGCCACCTGCGCCGCCCACGCCGCCGAACCACTGACCGTGTGCATGAGCGAGGACAACGCGCCGCTGTCCTACGCATCCAAAGGCCAGGTGGCCGGCTTTGACGTGCTGCTGGCGCGCGCCGTCGCCACCGAACTCGGGCGCGAACTGCGCGTGGTGCCGTTCGAGTCCGAGGTGGAGAAAGAGACGATGCTGACCCACGAGGTCAACGCCCTGCTCTCGGCCGGCATCTGCGATCTGGTCAGCGGCTTTCCGCTGCTGGCCAGCGACCTCGGCGCACCCACGCGCGAGCGCTTCAAGACACCCGACTACCCCGGCGCCAAACGCCAGCGCGACCGCCCCTTCGTGCCACTGGGCACGCTGGTGGCCAGCCGCCCCTACCAGGGCACGGCGCTGTCCATCGTGCAGCGGCCCGGGCAAGCGCCCGTGCGCACGCTGGCCGACCTGCGCGGACGCAAGGTGGGTGCGGTGGCCGGCACGCTCGAAGGCACGCTCATTTCCATGTACCGGGGCGGCTACCTGCACACCAGCATGGTCTCGATGGGGCAACGCGAGGACGCCTGGGGCGCACTCGACAGCGGCCGTGTGGACGCCATGCTCATGACCAGCACCGCGGTGGATGCGCACCGCGTCCGACAACCCGCCAGCCCCGTGCAGCTCGCCGATTTCCAGCGCCCGCTGGGCATCAACCTCGGCTTTGTCGCGCTGCAGGGCCAGGGCGCGCTGCTGGACGCCACCAACCGCGTGATCGCCCGCAGCCAGACCAGCGGTGATCTGCAGCGCTGGGCGCAAGAGGCCGGCCTGCGGCTGCAACCGCCCAGCCAGCCCGATGTGGCCAGCACGCTGTCGCTGCCGGCGCTGATGGCCGACTGACCACACCGCCGCCCGCCGTTTCATCCCCCACCTGTGGTGGGCGATGACGCAGCAGCGTGATAGGTTTGGCACTTCGCTTCAGCGCAATGCCGCCACATGAACCTTCAACGCTTCCTCGACGCCCAGAACCCCGTCTACGACCAGGTGCTGGAAGAGCTCAAGGCCGGCCAGAAGCAAAGCCACTGGATCTGGTTCATCTTTCCCCAGCACCGTGGCCTGGGCAGCAGCCAGCGGGCCCAGTTCTACGGCATCGAATGCCTGGACGAGGCCCGGGCCTACCAGAAGCACCCCGTGCTGGGCCCGCGCCTGAACGAATGCACCACCGCCGTGCTGCGCCACACCCAGAAGTCGGCCAGCCAGATCCTGGGCGTGCCCGACGACATGAAATTCTTCTCGTGCATGACACTGTTCAGCGAAGCCGCGCCCGAAGAACTGGTGTTTCGCCTCGCGCTGCAAGCCTTCTTCAACGGCGCCAAGGACCCGGAGACCTTGCGGCTCTGCGGACTGACCTTGCGCCAGTCCGCGGCTGCGCGGGCCGCCCCGGCAGGGCCCCAACACACCCTGTCTGCGACGTTGCCGCTGCCCATGCGCTGAGGCGTGCTGGCGGCGTCCCCACGGCGCTATGGCTTTCATTGCCAAAATTGCATTGATCGATCGGGGGGCAAACACTAAAGTCGACGAGGTCATCCACAGCCCACACAGGAGATCACCTTGTCCAGCGAATCCAAATGCCCCTTCTCGGGCAGCGCCCCCAAGAATGCCACCGCCGGCACGGCCACCAACGCCAACTGGTGGCCCAACCAGCTCAACGTCAAGTTGCTCAACCAGCACTCCCCGTTGAACGACCCCATGGGCGAGGACTTCAACTACGGCGAGGCGTTCAAGAGCCTCGACCTCAATGCCGTGATCCAGGACCTGCGTGTCCTGATGACGGACTCGCAAGACTGGTGGCCTGCTGATTACGGCCACTACGGCCCCTTCTTCATCCGCATGGCCTGGCACAGCGCAGGCACCTACCGCATCGCCGACGGCCGCGGTGGCGCGGGCTCCGGCACGCAGCGGTTCGCGCCGCTCAACAGCTGGCCCGACAACGGCAACCTCGACAAGGCGCGCCGCCTGCTGTGGCCCATCAAGCAGAAATACGGCAACAAGCTCTCCTGGGCCGACCTGATGATCCTGACCGGCAACGTCGCCCTGGACTCGATGGGCTTCAAGACCTTCGGCTTCGCCGGCGGGCGCGCCGATGTCTGGGAGCCGGAAGAGATTTACTGGGGTCCTGAAGCCGAGTGGATGGGCGACCAGCGCTACACCGGCGACCGCGAGCTGGAGAACCCGCTGGGCGCCGTGCAGATGGGCCTGATCTACGTGAACCCGGAAGGCCCCAACGGCAAGCCCGACCCGCTGGGCTCGGCGCGGGACATCCGCGAGACCTTCGCCCGCATGGCCATGGACGACGAAGAAACCGTGGCACTGACCGCTGGCGGCCACACCTTTGGCAAGGCCCACGGCGCGGCCGACCCGGGCCAATACGTGGGCCCCGAGCCCGAAGGCGCGGGCATTGAAGAGCAGGGCCTGGGCTGGAAGAACAGCTTTGGCAGCGGCAAGGGCGTGCACACCATCACCAGCGGCATCGAGGGCGCGTGGACGCCCACCCCGATCCAGTGGGACAACAGCTATTTCGAGACGCTGTTCGGCTACGAATGGGAGCTCACCAAAAGCCCCGCGGGCGCCCACCAGTGGACCCCCAAGGACCCGGCGGCCAGGACCACCGTGCCTGACGCGCACGACCCGGCGAAGCGCCACGCCCCGATGATGACCACGGCCGACATGGCCATGCGCGTGGACCCGGCCTACGAGAAAATCTCGCGCCGCTTCATGGCCGACCCTCAGGCGTTCCAGGACGCGTTTGCCCGCGCCTGGTTCAAGCTCACGCACCGCGACATGGGCCCACGCGCTCGCTACCTCGGCCCGCTGGTGCCGGCCGAAGCGCTGATCTGGCAAGACCCGGTGCCCGCCGTCGACCACCCGCTGGTCAACGAGCAGGACATCGCCGCCCTGAAAGCCCAGCTGCTGGCATCCGGCCTGTCGATTGCGCAGCTGGTCAGCACGGCCTGGGCGTCCGCCTCCACCTTCCGTGGCTCCGACAAGCGCGGTGGCGCCAACGGCGCACGCATCCGCCTGGCGCCCCAGAAAGACTGGGCCGTCAACCAGCCGGCCGAACTGGCCCAGGTGCTGGCCAAGCTCGAAGCGGTGCAGCAAGCGTTCAACGCCGCACAGTCGGGTGGCAAGAGAATCTCGCTGGCCGACCTGATCGTGCTGGGCGGCTGCGCAGCGGTCGAGGCCGCGGCGAAAAAGGCCGGTCAAGATGTAAAAGTGCCCTTCACGCCCGGCCGCACCGACGCCACGCAGGCCCAGACCGACGCGGATTCGTTCGCACCGCTGGAGCCGGTGGTGGACGGTTTCCGCAACCACGCACCCAAGGGATTTGAGGGCTCGGCGGCCGAGCGCCTGCTCGACAAGGCGAACCTGCTCACGCTGACCGCACCCGAGATGACGGTGCTGGTCGGTGGCCTGCGCGTGCTCAACGCGAACACCGGGCGCGCCAGTCACGGCGTCTTCACCACGCGCCCCGAAACCCTGAGCAACGACTTCTTCGTGAACCTGCTCGACATGGGCACCGTGTGGAGCAAGTCCACCACCGACGGTGTGCTGGAAGGCCGCGACCGGGTCACTGGCAGCATCAAGGGCACGGGCACGGTGGTGGATCTCGTGTTCGGCTCCAACTCGGTGTTGCGCGCCCTGGCCGAGGTCTACGCCAGCAGCGACGCCCAGCCGAAGTTCGTGCGTGATTTCGTGGCGGCCTGGAACAAGGTGATGAACCTGGATCGCTTCGATCTGGCGTGATCGCACAGGGCGAAACGAGGAAAGGGGCCGAAAGGCCCCTTTTTTTCGTCTGCAGCGCGCACAGGTGTCCAGCTTTCCCCACACAAGCCAGGCCATGGGTGGTCGATACGAAGTCACAACCCACAAAAATCTGGAGCTTCCATGCGACTGAACACCCCCGTCACCCAGCGCGAGTACGAATTTCCGGACAACGCAACCCTGATGTCGACCACCGACACGCAGAGCCACATCACGTATGCAAACGCGGCTTTTGTGGATGTGAGCGGTTTCACGCTGGAAGAAATCCAGAACCAGCCGCACAACCTGGTGCGCCATCCCGACATGCCCAAGGAAGCCTTTGGCGACATGTGGGCCACGCTCAAGGGTGGCGAGCCCTGGACGGCGCTGGTGAAGAACCGCCGCAAGAACGGCGACCACTACTGGGTGCGCGCCAACGCCACCCCGGTGATCCGCAACGGCCAGCACCAGGGCTACATGTCGGTTCGCACCAAGGCCACCCGCGAGGAAATCGCGGGCGCCGAGCGCCTGTACGCCGACATGCGCGAAGGCCGCGCCGGCAACCTCAAGCTGCACAAGGGTCTGCTGCTGCGCACCGGCCTGATGGGCTTCACGTCGATGTTCAAGACCATGCGGGTGCGCACGCGCATCCGCCTGCCGCTGCTCGCCCTGCTGGGAGCGATGTTGGGCGGCGCCTGGGGCCTGGGCCTGAGCGGTGTGCAATGGGCCGAGTTCGCGGCGCTGTCCACCGTCGGCGTGGGTCTGGCCGCCTGGTTCCTGGAGAGCCAGATCGCCGGCCCGCTGGAAGAACTGCGTGCCCAGGCCCTGCGCGTGGCCAGCGGCGAAAGCCAGAAGGCCGCCCACATGGACCGGGTCGACGAGATCGGCATGACCCTGCGCAGCATCAGCCAGCTGGGCCTGATGTTCCGCTGGCTGATCGATGACGTGAGCGCCCAGGTGATGACGGTGCAGACCGCCGTGAGCGAAATCGCCCAGGGCAACAACGACCTGAGCCAGCGCACCGAGCAGGCCGCCTCCAGCCTGGAGGAAACCGCGGCCTCGATGGAGGAGATGACGGCCACGGTGCGGCAAAACGCCGACACCTCGCGCCAGGCCAACCAGCTCTCGGGCACGGCCAGCGAAGCTGCCTCGCGCGGCGGCCAGGCCGTGGCGCAGGTGGTCACCACCATGACCGACATCAGTGAGAGCTCACGCAAGATCGCCGACATCATCGGCGTGATCGACGGCATCGCCTTCCAGACCAACATCCTCGCGCTCAATGCCGCCGTGGAAGCGGCCCGCGCCGGTGAACAGGGCCGGGGCTTTGCGGTGGTGGCCGGCGAGGTGCGCAACCTGGCCCAGCGCAGCGCCGCAGCCGCCAAGGAGATCAAGGGCCTGATCGGTGCCAGCGTGGACAAGGTGGAAGCCGGCTCACGCCTGGTGAACGACGCCGGCAAGACCATGGACGACATCGTCCAGCAGGTCAGCCGCGTGTCCGATCTCATCAGCGAGATCAGTGCGGCCACCATCGAGCAGAGCGGTGGCATCCAGCAGGTGAGCCAGGCGGTGGGCCACCTCGATCAGGTGACGCAGCAGAACTCGGCCCTGGTCGAGCAGGGCGCGGCGGCCTCGGCCAGCCTGCAGCAGCAGACGAAACGCCTGGTCGAAGCGGTCAGCGTGTTCCGCTAGGCAAGACCTGCAGCAGGATGGCCGACCAGATCACGCGCTGGTCGGCCTCGCTGAGCGGCTCCGCGCCCTGGCGCCCGAGAAACCACCCGATGTGCTCGTCGAAGCGCCGGTGGTTTTTGTCGTTGGGGCTGTAGATGTAGAGCGGCCATTCGCGCTCGACCTCGCAGCCGGTGACGATGGTGACGTTGCGGTGGGGCAGGATGTCCAGAGGCTCCAGGTGCACCAGGGCCAGTTCCCTGGCCCGGTTGTCGTGCTCGATGACGACCCGGGTGCAGGCCAGTTCGGGAATGCCCTCTGCCCGGGCCGCCGCCGGCGTGGGCTGCCGCGCCACCGACAGGATGCGCCCCGCCACGACGCGGACAGGAAAATCGCCGCGAGCGGTCTGGGCCAGCCGGATCATCGGCGGGATGCCGGACGGATCAACCAGGGGACGGTATTCAGGGTCATGGGGCGTTCTCGATCTTGTGTTTGTCACACAAGGTAACCCACACCGCCCCCGCATCCCCCGTCCGAGGGACGCTTTGGGTAATGGATCACACAAGTTGCCCCAGACGGCGTTCAGGCGGTGGCGATTTCCTGCAACCCCAGCTTCTCCACCATGGCCTTGCGCAACACGAACTTCTGGATCTTGCCGGTGATGGTCATGGGAAAGGCGTCCACGAACTCGATGTAGCGCGGCACCTTGTAGTGTGCGATCTGCCCCTGCGCAAACGCCTGCAACTCTTCGGGCGTGGCGCTCTGCCCGGGCTTGAGCACCACGCAGGCGCACAGCACCTCGCCGTAGCGCACGTCGGGCACACCGACCACCTGCACATCCTGCACCTTGGGGTGGCGGTAGTAGAACTCCTCGATCTCGCGCGGGTACACGTTCTCGCCGCCACGGATCACCATGTCCTTCAGGCGCCCGACGATGTTCACATAGCCCTCGTCGTCCATGGTGGCGAGGTCGCCGGTGTGCATCCAGCCCGCCAGGTCGATGGCTTCGGCGGTCTTCTCCGGGTCGCCCCAATAGCTCTTCATCACGGAATAACCACGCGTGCAGAGTTCGCCCACCACACCGCGCGCCACGCACTGGCCGTCGGTGTCCACGATCTGCACCTCCAGGTGCGGCTGCACGCGCCCCACCGTGGACACGCGGCGCTCCAGCGGGTCGTCCACCGCGCTCTGGGTCGACACGGGCGAGGTCTCGGTCATGCCGTAGGCAATCGTCACCTCGCGCATGTTCATGGTGGTGGCCACGCGCTTCATCACCTCGATCGGGCACGGCGAGCCGGCCATGATGCCGGTGCGCAGGCTGCCCAGGTCGGTGGCGGCGAACTGCGGGTGGTCGAGCACCGCGATGAACATGGTGGGCACGCCGTAGAGCGAGGTGCAGCGCTCGGCCTGCACCGTCTGCAGCACCGCTGCCGGATCAAACGCTTCCGACGGGTACACCATGGTGCAGCCGTGCGCAAGGCAGGCGAGGTTGCCCATGACCATGCCGAAGCAGTGGTACAGCGGCACGGGAATGCACAGCCGGTCCTCGGGCGTAAGGCGGATCGCCTCGCCCACGAAGTAGCCGTTGTTGAGGATGTTGCGGTGGGTGAGCGTGGCGCCCTTGGGAAAGCCGGTGGTGCCCGAGGTGAACTGGATGTTGATCGGATCCGTGGGCAACAGCGTGGGGCCGATGCCGGCCAGCTGGCTGGCGTGTTCCGGGCCGGCCCGCGCCGGCACGTCATGGAAATTGAGCATGCCCGGCGTGTGCTCGTCCCCCAGGCGAACCGCCCAGCGCAGGTGCGGCAGCTGCCCGGCCACCAGCTCACCAGGCGCGCTGCTGTCGAGCTCGGGCGCGAGGCTGCGCAGGATGTCGATGTAGTTGCTGGTCTTGAGCGCAGGAGCCATCACCAGCGCGGTGCAGGCCACCTTGTTGAGCGCGTAGGCCAGTTCGCTGGCGCGGTAGGCCGGGTTGATGTTGACAAGGATCAGCCCGGCGCGCGCGGTGGCGAACTGCATCAGCGTCCACTCGGCGCAGTTGGGCGCCCAGATGCCCACGCGCTCGCCAGGTTGCAGGCCCAGCGCCAGCAGGCCGGCGGCCAGCGCGTCGGTGCGCTGCAGCAGTTCGCTCCAGGTCCAGCGCACGCCCTGGTGGGGCACCACCAGGGCTTCGCGTTCGCCAAAACGCTGCGCGGTGTGCGCCAGCGCCTGGCCAATGGTGAGTTCGAGCAGGGCGGGTGTGGTGGCGCCCCGGGCATAAGCCGGTTCGGGCGTGGGTGCGGCGGGCATGGGTGTCTCCTGGTGGTGATCGCACGCGACAGCGCGCATGCGCAGGATCATGGCCCGCCCAGGCAGCGCCCACACGCCCGGACTTTCCCTGACGGCGGGTTGTTCCGTTTCGTCACAACCCGGGGCGGCCCACCCTCAGACGATGCTGGCCTGACCGACGAGTTCGGCCGCGCCCTCGAAGTCCAGCGCGTCGAGCAAGCGCTCCATGCGCTGCACCGCGTCCGTGCCCAGGCGAGCGCTCAGGGCGGCCTGGTGCTCGGCAAAGAACGCGAGCGCATCCAGGTCCTGGCCCAGCAGCATCCGGCGAAACGCCGCCAGCGCCTCGTCCCCTATCGCCGGGCCATCGTGCGCGGTCGGCGCAGGTGCAACGACCGTGGCGCGCAGCCCGCGCACGCTGTCTTCGAGTTCGGCCATGGCCTCGCGCAACGGCTGCCACAGCAACACCACCGAACGCTCGGGCGCCTGCGCGCGCAAAAGATCTTCGAGGCCACGCGCCACGGTGTAGATGCGTCGCGCCTCCACCAGACCGGCCACCCCTTTGAGCTTGTGCATGTGCGAGGCCAGCGCAGTGCGCGCGGCTGCATCCAGGCCGGCGGGCGCTGGCGTGTGCCGAAGCGGGCCGAACTCTTCCAGCATGCGGCGCAGGGCATTCAGCAGCAACGCCTGGTCACCGCCCATGCGCTCCAGGGCAGCGCGGTGATCGATGCAGCTCACGGCGGCCCAGGTCCCGTCGTCCGGCGCAACGGCCACCGGCGTGGGCAGCGGTGGCACCGGGTCGTCCACCAGCGCCAGCCAGGTGCCGCCGCGCGCGCGCTCGATGTGCTCGCGCAGCAGGCCCGGCAGCTGCCGGGGGTTGAGCTGTTTGTGGAGGTAATCGTTCATGCCCGCGGCCATCGCCTGGTCGCGGTCTTCGGTGTTCGTGCCCGCACTCAGGGCGATCACGGGCAGGTGCGCCAGCGCCAGCTCGTCGCGGATGCGCCGGGTGGTTTCCAGGCCGTCCATCTCGGGCATCTGCACGTCCATCAACACCACGTCGAAGCGCTGGGGCCATCGCCTGAGCTGATCCAGTGCCTCTTCGCCCGACGCCGCACAGGTGGCCTGCGCCCCCAGCTGCTCCAGCTGATGGCTGGTCACGGCCAGCTGGATGTCGCTGTCGTCCACCACCAGAATGTGCAGGTCGTTCAGGTCGTTTCGTGCGCTCGCCGCCGGGGTCGGGGTGGTGGGCTCGCCCTGGGGCCGGGACACCGGCTCCCGCAAGGCCGCGAGCAGCGCCACCAGGCCATCGAGGCTGAAGTCGACCAGCCGCTTCAGGGGCTCTTCCACGTGGGCGGCCATGCGAGCGGCGGCCAGCGCCTTCTCGGCCCGGAAGCTGAGTTCCACCAGCGGTGTGATGCCCAGGGTGCCCGCCAGTCCCTTGAGGGTGTGGGCCACGCGCGCGCTCGACTTGAAATCGTCCGCCGCCAGGCGGGTCTGCAGCTCGGTGATCTGCCGGGGATGGTCTTCGATGAATCGTTCCAGAAAGCGGGCGTAGGCCTTGGTGCTGCCGCCCAGGCGACCGAGCGCGGCCGTCAGCTCCACGCCCTGCACGCGGGCCAGCGCCAGCGCGGCGGCGGGTGCATCACACGTGGCGGGCGCGGGCACCTCGTCGGCCACTGGTGGCGCGAGCGCCTGCTGGTCCGCTGCATGCGGGATGTGCTGCCGGATGGTTCGCAGCAACTGGGCCAGGTCAAACGGTTTGCCCACGTGGTCGCTCATGCCCGCCTGCAGACAGGCCTCGCGGTCGCTGGCCATGGCGTTGGCGGTCATGGCGATCACGGGCAGCGCGCGCAGGCCGAGTTCATCGCGAATGCAGCGCGTGGCGGTGTAGCCGTCCATCACGGGCATCTGCACGTCCATGAGCACCAGCTCGAAGGCCGCGCTGTCGGCCGCCAGCATGTCGACCGCGACCTGACCATTGCCCGCCACCGTGACGCGCGCACCCTCGCCGGCAAGCAGCTCGCAGGCCACTTGCTGGTTGGTCTCGTTGTCCTCCACCAGCAGGATGCGCATGCCCTCCAGCACGCCGAGGCGTTGCGCTCGGGCGGCGGGCGCCAGCACGCCGTCGCGCTCGTCGCGGGCCGCCTTCACGGCATCGACCAGCATGGAGCCGGTCACAGGCTTGATCAGGTAGCCGTCGAGCAGGCTCTTCTCCGCCAGGTCCTGGCGCTCCAGCAGTTCGCGGCCGTGGGCCGTGACCATGATCAGCAGGTCCAGGGCATCGCACAGTGGCGCCGACTTGAGCTGGCGTGCTGACTCCCAGCCGTCCAGACCGGGCATGTGCCAGTCCATGAACACGGCGTCATAGCGCCGCCCGCTGCGCCGCGCCTGCGCCAGCCGCTCGATGGCCTGCTCGCCACTGGCCACCTTCTCGGCCCGCCACCCGTTGGCCTGTGCCATCACGGCGAGCGTGTCTCGGGCGATGTCGTTGTCGTCCACGATCAGCACGTCCAGCACCGGCGTGCCGGGTGCAACACTGCCTTCGTCCACCAGCAGCACAGGCACGTCCAGCGCCACGGAAAAGCGGAACTCCGTGCCGCGCCCGAGTTCGCTGTGCAGCGCCAGCTCCCCACCCATGAGGGCCACCAGCCGCTGGCAGATCACCAGCCCCAGGCCGGTACCGCCAAAACGGCGTGTGGTGGTGGCCTCGGCCTGGGTGAAGCCCGCAAAAATGCGCGCCTGGTTCTCCGGCGCAATGCCGATGCCGGTGTCGCGCACGCTCACGTCCAGCATCACCTGGGAAGCGCCGGTGTGCCGGGCTTGCAGCGAGATCACCACCTCGCCAAATTCGGTGAACTTGATCGCGTTGCCCGCCAGGTTCACCAGGATCTGGCGCAGGCGCAAGGCGTCGCCCAGCAGCACCGGTGGCACGGCCGGGTCGATGTCGAACAACACCTCGATTTCCTTCTCCCCCACGCTGGCCGAGAGCACCACCGCCAGCTCGCGGAACAGGCGATCGACCTCGAACGGATGGGGGTCGAGCGTGAGCTTGCCGGCCTCGACCTTGGAGAAATCCAGGATGTCGTTGAGCAGGCCAAGCAACGAGCGCGCCGCGTTTTCGGTCTTGCTGGTGTAGTCGAGCTGGCGAGGCGTGAGCCCGGTTCGCTGGAGCAGCGAGAGCATGCCCAGGATGGCGTTCATCGGTGTGCGGATCTCGTGGCTCATGTTGGCCAGGAACTGGCTCTTGGCCTGCGAGGCCGCCTCGGCGGCCTGGGCCGCCTGGATGACCTGGGTGATGTCGAAACGGAAGCTCACCACGTGGCCATCGGGCATGGCGCGTTCCACCACCCGCAGCGTGCGCCCGTCGGGAATGCCGCGCTCCCAGTCGCCGCCATGGCGGTGGTCGCGCACCCGCTGCGCGACCCACTCCTCGTTGCGCCCGCGCGCCGCGGGCGGCTCGTGCAGCGCCAGGCTGGCGCGCACGACGGTCTCGAACTTCACGCCCGGTTTGAGCAGGTCGTTGATCTCGTGGTAGAGCTCGCGGTAGCGGTCGTTGCAGAACACCAGTTCGTCGTCCGCGTCGAAGATCACCACGCCGGCGCCGGTGACTTCGAGCGCGCTGGACATGAGCTCGTTGGAGCGGCGGGCTTGCGCCTCGGCTTCGCGGCGCGCGGAGATGTCCGCGTAGGTGCTCACGAAGCCGCCCTGGCTCATCTGGCCCCGTCGCAGTTCGATCACCTCCCCGCCCGGCAGGGTGCGTTCGGTGAGCTGATTGCGACCCGTTGTCTGCGCCGCATGAACCAATTCACGTATCTGCTGTTCAACGTCGCCGGGGCCGAAGTCGCCCCGCTCCACATTGAAACGCACGATGTCCTCGAACCGGCTCACGCCAGGCTGGCACAGGTGGGCAGGCAGGCCAAAGAGGCGGCCAAACTCGGTGTTGGCCACCTGCAGGCGGCCGTCGGCGTCGATCACGCTGAGCGCGCACGGCAGGCTTTCGATGACTTGGGTGAGCAGTTCGTTGCTGCGCTCCATGGCTTCCGACAGATGCTTGGCGGCGGTGATGTCCTGCATCGCGCCGACCAGGCTGCGCGCCACGCCGTCACGCACATCGAGCTGCCCCACCACGCGCACCCAGATCGCCCGACCCACGGCGGTGACCAGCGGCAGTTCGAAGTCGAACGCCAGCCCGGTTTCCAGTGCCTGCTTGAAGCCGGCTTCAATCTCGACCCGCGCCCGGGCCGGGTAAAACGACAAGGCCTCCTTCAGCGTGGGCTGGCGCCCGGGCTCGCAGTCGTGGATGCGGCAGGTCTGGTCCGTCCAGCGGATCTCCCGGGTGGCCAGGTCCATCGACCAGCCACCCACGCCTCCGATGCGCCCGGTGCGGTCCAGGAGCGCCTGGCTCGCCTGCAATGCCTCTGCACTCTGGCGGCGTTCGGTGACGTCGTTCTGGATCGCCATGAAGCCCATGAATTCACCCGACTCGGATTTCAGGGGCTGGATTTCCAGCTCGATCCAGTATTCCCGGCCGGACTTGCTGCGGTTGAGCAGCTCACCATGGAAGGGCAGCTCCGCGTTCAGGGTGTCCCTGATGCGGGCCAGCTGCAGCACGTCGGTCCCTTCGAACTGCACGAATTCGCCGGGTCGGCGCCCCACCACCTCACCCATGCTGTAACCGGTGATGCGCTCGAAGCCGTCGTTGACCCAGGTGATGCGGCGCGTCGTGTCGGTGATCACCACCGCGTTGGATGTCCGCCGTGCCACCACCGCCAGGCGTTCGAGGTTGATCGTCATCGAGCGCGCCAGCGCCTCGGCCCTCAGCCGCGCACGCACCGACTGGGTGGACATCCACGCCAGCAGCAGCGTGAGCAGCAGGCCCACCCCGAGCACCACGTAGGCCGGCAGCTGGTTCAGTGTGGCTTCGAAGGCGTTCGTGCTGCTGGTGTGCAGCACGAACTGCTGCCCGAACACCTCGAAGCGCAACTGCTGGGTATAGGCCGCCGCCTGGGGCATCCGGGGCTCGGGCGTGCGACCAATGCCCTGGCCGCCCTGGATGGCATGAAAGCCCATGATCCAGCTCTCCAGCGAAGGCTCGGCATGGCCCCCATACAACTGGACCGTGATCAGGTCGTCGGTCACGCCAGTGATGCCGGCAAACAGTTCCCTGGCAACCAGCGGGGCGTACAACACCCCCTTGAGCTGCTCCCGGCGCTCGACCTCGGTGCCCGGCGCCACGCCCCCGGCATAGACCGGCACGAACATCAACAAGCCCGGTGAACGCTCGCCCTCGCGCGTCAGGGGCACGGGGGGACTGAGGGTGGCCTCACCGGAGTCGATCGCCCGCTCGATCGCCAGGCGTGCGCGGGAGTCGCTGCCCAGGTCGACGCCCGGGGCGTCGGGGCTGAGCGCCAGAGG
Organism: Hydrogenophaga sp. PBL-H3; assembly: GCF_010104355.1. Taxonomy (NCBI): domain Bacteria; kingdom Pseudomonadati; phylum Pseudomonadota; class Betaproteobacteria; order Burkholderiales; family Comamonadaceae; genus Hydrogenophaga; species Hydrogenophaga sp. PBL-H3. The sequence continues at coordinate 589,213 of NZ_CP044972.1, read as the reverse complement.
CTCGATGTAGCGCACCACATAGAGCACATCGCGCGCATTTTCGCTGAGGGCACGGATGGCCAGGCCCGGTGTGTCGCCCGCACCCACCTCGCGCAGGTAGCCGGGCAGGTTCCTGCGCTCCACGCGATCCACCCAGCCAAAGCCCCGGTTGCCGGGAAACTCGCGCCGCAACTCCATCGACTCCACGAAAGCCTTGAACTCGCCGCGGTCAACGCGGTCACTGGCCGCGTAGGCCCCGCGCGCGCCCTTGAGGCCATACACCGGCGAGGTCAGGCGCTGCATGATCTCGTTGGTGATCAGTTCGCTCTTGCGCGCAAAGTCGGTCTGGGCATCGGCCAGTGTGCGGCGCGCCATGGACCAGGCGCCCAGGCCACTGACGATCAGGCCCAGGCAGACGATCGCCACGGTCAGGCTGAAGGTGGCGAGGGTCCTCTGGCGAGTGAGCTGGTCTGGGTTCATGGGTGCGGAATCTGATGGATCAGGACACTCCAGTGTCTTGCCGCGGCCTGCGGCCAAAGCCCTGAATAAGTGCCACTGCAACCCCCAGTTGCGGCGATCACGCCGCCGATGCGGTGATTTGCGGGTGGCCGGTGCCGCTTTTCCGGGCTTTTCTTGCCGCTCAAAGGCGGAGCATCAGCACCTCAACCAACTGGAGAACCAGTGAACCCGTCAACCCCCAATGCCACACCCGAACGCCGCCGGGTGCTGATCGTCGATGACGATCCGACCATGGTGCATGTGCTTGCGCGCACACTGATGGACTGTGCTCAGCTGTATTTCTCGGTGCGCGGTGAAGACGCCCTGAAAAAACTCGACGCGCACCAGCCCGACCTGATGCTGATCGACGTCGACATGCCCGACCTGAACGGCTACGAGGTGATGCAGCGCATGCTGCAAAACCCCAGGACGCAGGGCACGCAGGTGATCATGGTGACCTCGCACACCGAAGAAAGCTTTCGCCGCCGGGCGATGGAGCTTGGCGCGGTGGACTTCTTCCTCAAGCCGGTCAACCGGGCCGAAGTGCGCGAGCGTGTCGATCAGCTGATCAACCAGCAGGTCGAGACGATCGAGCTCAGTTTTTCGGACCGTGGCGACTTCACCAGCAAGACCGGGCGTGCCGCCGAAGCCGATGTTCGCCGCCCCCCACAGAGCCCGCGGGCGGCCCAAGAGTCCGATTTCGCACCGACCGACATCCTGGAAGCGTTCACCACACCCTTGCCCCTGCTGAACCTGCCACCCACGCCGGTGAAGCCACTGAAGCCGGTGAAGCAGGCGACCCCGCCCAAGCCCCAGGTCGCACAGGGCACCGACCAGATCACCTCGGAGCTCTTCGAGCGCATGTCGGCCATCCTGGAGCAGACCGAATCGATCCGCCACACCGACCAGAAGACCCTGTCACCGGCCGTGTCCCACCGCATCGCCCGCATCGAGGAAGAGTGCGCCGAGGTGATCCAGCTGCTGGTGACCCTGAGCGACGCGCAGGCTTGAGGTAGCCCCCACGCTCAGCCGCTTCGCGGGTCGCTGCCCCCCGAGGGGGCTGGCCCCGCCTTGGGGCGGCCCGGCGGCGGGTCTGTTCCCACCCCCACGCTCCGCCGCTTCGCGGCTAGTGTCCTGTCCCGTTAATTCGTCCGCATAGCCGGGCGAGCTTTTCGAGGATCGAGTCGGCTGTTGCCATCCAGGTGAAGGGCTTGCAGTTCTCGTTGTATTGACTGACGAATGAGTTGATCTTGTTCGTCAGCTCCTTGACGCTTTTGAACGAGCCGCGACGGATCGCCTTGTCGGTGATGATGGCGAAGAAGCGTTCGACCTGATTGAGCCAGCTCGAGTAGGTCGGCACGAAGTGCATATGCCAGCGTGGCCGCTGTGCGAGCCAGGCGCGCACCTTCGGGTGCTTGTGGCTGGCGTAGTTGTCGGCGATGCAGTGCACGTCCAGTGCCTGCGGCACCGCCTTGTCGATCGTGCGCAGGAAGTCCAGAAACTCCTGGTGCCGGTGCCTCGGGCGGCATTGCGCCAGCACCTGCCCATTCATCACGTTGAGCGCGGCAAACAGCGTGGTCGTTCCATGGCGCACATAGTCGTGGGTCACGCCTTCCACATAGCCCAACCCCATCGGCAGCATGGGCTGAGTGCGCTCCAACGCTTGGCACTGACTTTTCTCATCGACGCATAGCACCAGCGCGTTCTCAGGAGGATTCAGGTACAGCCCGACCACATCGCGAAGCTTCTCGATGAACAGGGGATCGGTCGACAACTTGAAGCTCTCCACACGGTGCGGCTTGAGTTGGAACGCCTGCAGGTAGCGCGCCACCGTGCTCTTGCTGATGCCTGTCTCGCCCGCCAAGCCCCGAGTGCTCCAGTGCGTCGAGCCATCTGCAGGCTTGGTGTGCAATGTCTTGGTGATCAGCTGCGCGACTCGCTCATCATCGACCGTGCGCGGCCGTCCCGGGCGCAACTCATCGTACAGACCAGCGATGCGATCTCGCACATACCGACCGCGCCACTTGTTCACCGTGTTTCGATCCAGCCCTAGCGCTTTGGCAACCTGCGTGCTCGCAATGTCCGATCCTTCACAGGCCAGCACAATCCGCGCTCTCAAGGCAAGGGCAGCAGGCAGCGAGCGCGATCTCGCCATCGAGGTCAATTCGGCACGCTCCATCTCGGTCAGCGTGACCACATTGGTACGGGTGTATGCGTTGGGCATAGGGCATCTCCAAGGATGCTTCATCCCATGCAGTTTCTGTGCCTACGAATTAACGGGACAGGACACTAGGGCGCCACGCGCGCCAGGAAATGCGCCAGTGACTTGATGTCGGCGTCGGACACGCCATACAGCGAGGCGGCCATGATGGTGTCGCGCCCGATGGCCTGGTTGTTCTTGAACTGTTGCATCGAGTACAGCAGGTAGTCCTCGCGCTGCCCGGCCAGTCGCGGCATCTGTTCGCGCCCGCGGTAGTCCGGCAGGTGGCAGATGCCGCAGCGCATGCCCTCGGCCAGCACCTTGCCCTGCGCCAGGAGCTCGGGGTCGCCCGGTGGCGGCACGCTGCGCGCCGGCAGCTTGGCAAAGTGCACCGCCATGGCGGTGATCTCCGCGTCGCTCACACCGTCGAGCAGGCCCTTCATGGCCGGGATCTCGCGCAGCCCCTCGCGGATGATCACGAGCTGGTTTTCAACGAACACCTTGGGCTGCCCGGCCAGCGACGGGATGTTGGGCAAGCGCGAGTTGCCGTCCGCCCCGTGGCAGGCCGCGCAGGCCATCAAGCGCGCCGAGATGTCTTGCGCCCACGCCGGGGAGCCGACCCACAGAACCAGCCCCAGGAGTGCAGGCACTCCCCGCGCAAGTGACATCTTCACCATGGCTTATTTCGCGTACGAGACGCGGTAGATCGCGCCCAGCTGCTCGTCAGACACCAGCAGCGAGCCGTCTTTCATCTGCAGCATGTACGCCGGGCGGCCCCAGAACGACTGGTCGGCTTCGTTCATGAAGCCGGTCATGAACGGCACCACCTGGCTGTTCTTGCCATCGGCGCTGGCCTTGACCATCACGATGTCGTAGCCGATCTTCTTGGTGCGGTTCCACGAACCCTTGCGCGCGTTGAACAACACGCCCTTGTACTCAGGCGGAAACATGTTGCCGGTGTAGAAGGTCATGCCCATGCTGGCGGCGTGCGGGCCCATCAGCGCCACGGGTTGTTCGACGCCGGCACAGGCGTTGTCTTTCTTCACGTCGGGGTCCGGCAGGTTGCCCTGGTGGCAGGAGGGGAAGCCGAAGTTCAGGCCGACCTTGTGCATGCGGTTGACGGTGTCGTTGGGCGTGTCGTCACCCAGCCAGTCGCGGCCGTGGTTGCTGAACCAGAGTTCCTGCGTGCCGGGGTGCCAGTCAAAGCCCACGCTGTTGCGCACGCCGGTGGCCACCACCTCCATGCCCGAGCCGTCGGGGTTGTAGCGGCGGATCTGGGCGTACTCGGGCGAGGGCAGCGCGCAGATGTTGCACGGCGCGCCGAAGGGCACGTAGAGCTTGCCGTCCGGGCCAAAGGCGATGAACTTCCAGTTGTGGTGCTGCTCCTTGGGCAAGTTGAAGGCGGCCGTCATGTCCACCGGCACGGCGGCGGGGTTGGTGGCAATGCCGTCGAAGCGCAGCACCTTGTCGATGGCCATGACGTACAGCGAGCCCTTGTTCCAGGCCACGCCGGCGGGCTGGTTGAGCTTGTCAACCACGGTGCGCACGCTGCGTGAGGTGCCGTTGTCGGACACCTCGTACACGCGGCCCAGGCCACGCGTGCCCACGTAGATCTTGCCCTCGTCACCCTGCGTCATGGCGCGTCCACCAGGCAGGCCGGTGGCCCAGATCTCGGCCTTGAAGCCCGGTGGCAGCTTGATCTTGTCGACCGGGATGTCGGCCGCTGCGGTGGCCGTGTTCTTGCCGGCCAGCGGCGCCAGCGTGGAGGTGGCCATGCTCTCGGGCATGCCCTGTTTCCAGGCGGGTGCCGGCGCGGCGGCGGGAGCGGCGGTCTGCGCCAGCGCGGCACCAGCGCCCAGTGCGAGGCCCATGGCAAGCGCCACCGAAGTCATGCGGTGAAGGGGGTTCATGTCTTGTCTCCTGTGAATTTTTGATGAGGCACTTTGAGCAACGAAGCACGGGCGAAGGGCCACACCCGACCTCGCCAGCTTCTCCGAAGCGGCGCGATTGTGAGCATGGTAACGGTCGCACCAAGGCCTGTGAAGCGACTTCGATGCTGCACTGCGGCTACAGTGCATCGACCCTCATCCCAACCCGCAGGACACCCCATGACGGACACCGCACGCTTCGACCTCTACGCTTTCTGGCGCACCTCGGCCACCTACCGCGTGCGCGTGGCGTTCAACCTCAAGGGCGTGCAGCCCAACGAGATCAACGTCAATCTGGAAGCCGGCGAGCAGCGCGGCGCGGCCTTCCTCAAGATCAATCCCATGGGGGCGATCCCGGCGCTGATCGACCACGCGCCCGACCAGCCGCACACCCCCATCACGCAGTCGCTCGCCATCCTCGAATTCATCGAGGAAACCCATCCCACGCCGGCCCTGCTGCCAGCCGATGCCCATGGCCGTGCCCGCGTGCGCTCGCTCGCCGCCCTGCTGGCCGCCGACACGCACCCGCTGATCACGCCCCGGGTGAAGAAGTACCTCACCAGCGTGGGCGGCTTTGACGAGGCCGCCTGGCGCGCCTGGCAGATCCAGTGGTTCGGCACCGGCCTGCAGGCGCTGGAGCAACGCCTGGCCAGCGAACCCGGGACCGGCACCTTCTGCCACGGCCACACGCCCACGGTGGCCGACATCTGCCTGGCCAGCATCGTGGTCATGACGCGCCTCTTCAAGATCGAGGTACCCGACATCCCCAACGTGCAACGCATCATGGCGGCCTGCGAGCAGCTCGACGCATTCGCGCGCGCCGCCCCCGGCCTGCAGGCCGGCGCACCGAAGGCCTGACCCGCCCGTGTCACTCCGGGTTTTGCAGTTTCTGCAAATTTGATTTCCAGCCCGGGGGTTCATTCCCTCTTGTGATCGACATACAGTGCGCCAACGCCCGGCGTTGGCCCGGGCCTGCGTGCGCGCTGCCGCATGCCACCACAACAAACGAGGAGACACCACATGAACGAAGACCTGAACGACCAGTTGCTGATCCGCCAGATGGTGGAGCGTTGGGCGGTGTGGCGCGACGCTGGCGACTGGGCGCGTTTCGCCACCGTCTGGCACCCGCAGGGCGTGATGATGGCCACCTGGTTCCAGGGGCCGTTTGCGGACTTCATCCGCGTCACTCAAGAGGGCTGGGCCAAGGGCGTGAGCATCCTGCATTTCCTGGGTGGCTCGGCCATTGAAGTGGCCGGGGACCGCGCAATCGCGCAGACCAAGATGACGATCTCGCAGCGCGGCATGGTCGAGGGTGAAAGTGGCCCGGTGCTGTGCGACGTGGTGTGCACCGGCCGTTTCTACGACTTCGTGGTGAAGGTCGACGGCCAGTGGAAGCTGCTGCACCGCCAGCCCATCTACGAGAAGGACCGCATCGACGCAGTCGACCCCGCCGCCCAGCTCTCGCTGGACCAGCGGGCCCTGGCCGGTTTCCCCGAGGGCTACCGCCACCTCGCCTACATCCAGACCCGCATCGGCTACACGGTCAAGCTCGACATGCCCATGCTCAAGGGCGAGCAGGTGCAGGACCTGTACCGCCGTGGCGCAGCCTGGCTGGCCGGTGGCCCGCTGGAGCGGGAGATCAACCCCGACTGAGTCCGCGTCCCCGCCGCATCGGTTCACAACAAGACAGGAGACAGACATGCCAGACCACCACGCCCTCTCGACCTCGCGCCGCCACCTGGTGGCCGCCCTGCCCGCGGCCTGCCTGCTGGGCGTGTTCGCGCCAGCGGCCTGGGCGCAGGCCGACTTCCCTTCGCGCTCGCTGCGCGTGATCGTGCCGCAGCCACCGGGCGGCGGCTTTGACTTCGTGGCGCGCGCCCTCGGCGAGCGCCTGGCCAAACGCCTGGGCCAGCCGGTGGTGGTGGAGAACCGCACCGGTTCGGGCACGTTGATCGGCACCGACGCGGCGGCCAAGGCAGCACCCGACGGCTACACCCTGCTCACCGGTTCGGTGTCGAACATGGTGCTCAACATGGGGCTGTACAAAACCCTCGCCTACGACAGCCTGCGCGACTTTGAACCCGTGGGCCTGGCGGTGAGCTATAGCTACACGCTGATCGCCCGCGCGGACCTGCCGTTCAAGACGCTGGCCGAGGTGGTGGCGCACGCCAAAGCCAACCCCGGCAAGCTCACCTACGCCTCGGCAGGCAACGGTTCGGGCCAGCACGTGCTGGCCGCCGCGCTCTGGCAACTCGCCGGCGTGGAGATCACCCATGTGCCCTACCGTGGCGCCCAAGCCGCCTACACCGACCTGCTCGGTGGCCGGGTCGACATGTTCTTCGACCTCACGCCCACCACCCGCGCGCACATCGAGTCGGGCAAGGTGTTCCCGCTCGCGGTCTCGGGCGCCGAGCGCAACGCCATGCAGCCCACCGTGCCCACGCTCAACGAGACCGGTGTGGCCAGGCTCGATCTCGAATCGTGGTTCGGCTTCTTTGCACCGCGCGGCACGCCGCCGCAGGCCCTGCAGCGCCTGCGCACCGAACTGGCCGCCGTGATCGCCGATCCCGAACTGCGCGAGGTCTTCACCAAGGCCGGCGGCAAGCCCATGACGATCAGCGTGGAGCAGACATCTGCCATGCTCAGGCGCGACGTGGATCGCTGGACTTCGCTCATCCGCGCGGCCAACATCTCGCTCGACTGATTTTCTTCACCTTCAGGAAACCCCATGACGTTTCAAGTCGTTGCCATCTCCGGCAGCCTTCGCAAGAGTTCCACCAACACCATGGCGCTGCGCGCCGCGCAGCGCCTGGCGCCCGAGGGCATGGCGATCGAGATCGTCGACATCGCCGACATCCCGCTCTACAACGACGACGTGCGCGCGGCCGGCGAGCCCGCGTCGGTGAGCGCCCTCAAGGCGAAGATCGCCGCTGCCGACGCGGTGCTGATCGCCACGCCCGAATACAACTTCTCCATCCCCGGCGTGCTCAAGAACACGCTGGACTGGATGTCGCGCCCACCCACGCCACCATTCGACGGCAAACCGGTGGCCATCCTGGGGGCGAGCCCTGGCCCGGTGGGCACGGCCCGCGTGCAGTACCACCTGCGCCAGGTGATGGTGTTCCTCAATGCCTTCACACTGAACAAACCCGAGGTCTTCATCAGCCACTCGGGCAGCAAGTTCAACGCCGAAGGCGAGCTGACCGACGAGACCACGGCCAAGTTCATCGGCGAGCAGCTGGTGGCCTTGCGCACGCTGGCCGAGCGCGTGGCGCCGCGCTGAAGGTCCGCGGGGCCAAGCCCCCGCGACAGCAAAAACCACATGGTCTGATTAAGATTCACCGGCCTTTCAAAACACCGGAGACACCATGTTCGACACCGCAATCGCAGGCAGCCTGCCCAAACCGGCCTGGCTGGCCGAAACCGAAAAACTCTGGCCGCAGTGGAAGGCGCAAGGCGCCGAGCTGCAACAAGCCAAGGCCGATGCCACGCTGCTGTGGATCAAGGCGCAGGAGGACGCGGGCCTGGACGTGATCGGTGACGGCGAGCAGGCGCGCCAGCACTTCGTGCACGGCTTCGTGGAGCAGGTCGAGGGCATCGACTTCGAGCACAAGGTGACCATGGGCATCCGCAACAACCGCTACGACGCGCAGGTGCCGCAGGTGGTTGCCCCCTTGCGCCTCAAAGGTCGCGTGCACGCGTTTGAAGCCCAGCTCGCGCGCAAGCACACGAAGAAAAAACTCAAGTTCACCCTGCCCGGCCCCATGACCATCGTGGACACCGTGGCCGACCGCTACTACGGTGACAAGGTCAAGATGGCGATGGCTTTTGCCGAGCTGCTCAACCAGGAAGCGCTGGCACTGCAGGCCGATGGCGTGGACATCATCCAGTTCGACGAACCGGCCTTCAACGTCTACATGAAAGACGCAGCCGACTGGGGCGTGGCCGCGCTCGAAGTGGCCGCGCGCGGTCTCACCTGCACCACGGCGGTCCACATCTGCTACGGCTACGGCATCAAGGCCAATGTGGACTGGAAGCAGACGCTGGGCGAGGAGTGGCGCCAGTACGAACAGGTGTTTCCGGCGCTGGCCAGGAGCAGCATCCAGCAGGTGAGCCTGGAGTGTTTCCACTCGCACGTGCCGCCCGAGCTGATGCAGTTGCTCGAAGGCAAGGACGTGATGGTGGGCGTGATCGACGTGGCCAGCGACGTGATCGAAACGCCCGAGCAGGTGGCCGACACCATCGGCCTGGCACTCAAGTACGTGCCCAGAAAACACCTGATCGCCTGCACCAACTGTGGTCTCGCGCCCATGAGCCGCGAGGTCGCCATGGCCAAGCTCGAAGCGCTGGCCCAGGGCGCCGCGCTGGCGCGCCAACGCTACGGGGTCTGAATGCGCGCACCCCTGCCACCGGCCGAACTGGCCGACCTGGGCCTGAGCCCCGAGCGCATGCGCCACCTGGTGGGCGTGTTGCAGGCCGACGTGGAGCGCGGCCGCCTGCCCGGCGCGGTGGTGGTGCTCGCGCGCCACGGCCGCATCGCGCTCATGGAGGGCATCGGCCGGCTCGACCCGGCGCGTGACGCGCCCATGGCGCGCGATGCCGTGTTCCGCATCTACTCCATGACCAAGCCCATCGTGTCGGTGGCGGTGATGATGCTGATCGAACAGGGCCGCCTCAAGCTGGCCGACCCGGTGCACTTGCACCTGCGCGAGTACGCGAATCAGCAGCTGGCCGTGCAGACGCCCACCGGCGTGGCGCTGCGCCCGGTGCAGCGGCCCGCCACGGTGCAGGACCTGCTGCGCCACACCGCCGGCCTGACCTACGAGTTCCTCGGCGACTCCGCCGTGCAGCAGATGTACCGGAAGGAAGACATGGGCACCCGCTCGCGCAGCAATGCCGAGTTCAGCCACGCGCTCGCGGCCCTGCCCCTGATGTTCGAGCCCGGGCGCGAATGGGCCTACAGCCGCGCCACCGACGTGCTGGGCCGCCTGGTGGAAGTGATCACCGGGCAGCCACTGGGCGAGCACCTGCGGCAGGCCATCCTGGCACCACTGGGCATGACCGACACGGCGTTCGTGGTGCCCGAGGCCGACCACGCCCGCATCGCCGAGCCGTTTGCGCACGATCCCGATGGCGGAATCCCGCTGCGCCTGATCGACCCGCGCGAAACGCCGGCGCTGCAGAGTGGTGGCGGCGGGCTGATGTCCACCGCCGCCGACTACGCGCGCTTCCTGCAGTTCATGCTCAACAAGGGCACGCTGGGTGGGGTGCGGCTGCTGGGGCCACGCACGGTGGACTTCATGACGGCCGACCACCTGGGAACCATCCCCGGCAACGACCCGGCCTTGCTGCCGCCAGGCCATGGCTTCGGCCTTGGGTTCGCGGTGCGCACCGCCGCCGGCGTGGCGCCCATGCCGGGCTCGGTGGGCACCTACCACTGGAGCGGCATCGGGGGCACCAGCTTCTTCGTCGATCCTGCGGAGCAGCTCTTCGGCATCTTCCTCGCGCAAGCACCCAACCAGCGCGAGCACTACCGCGCGCTGTTTCGCACGCTGGCCTACGCCGCCCTGGTGGACTGAACCCGGTTCGCGCGGCTCAGCCGTGCGGGCGCGGGGGCAGCGCCTTGAGGTGGAGGTAGAGGGCGCGCAGGTCGGTCTCGCTCATCTCGCGCAGCGAACCGAAGGGCATGACCGGGATGGCCGAACCGTCGGGCCGTTTGCCCGAGCGGAACATCGCAATCAGCGCATCGGCGTCGGGGTAACGGCCCATGACGCTGCCTTCGCCCGGCGTGAGGTTCGCCGCAGGCGGCCAGTCGGGTGGACCACCCGGTATCTTGCCGCCGGCCAGGGCTTCGCCGTGGCAGCCCAGGCACATGTTGGCTACGTACTGGCCGTGCGCGGCGGTCGCGCCCTCGGGCACCGGCTGCTGGGGCGGCAAGCTGTGGTCGATGCGCGCGGCCGCGTCCTTGATGAGGCCAAAGCCGTAAAGCACACGCACCGGCAAGGGCAGCTCCACGATCGCGCCCCGCCCCGCTCCGGGGGGCAGCGAACGCACATAGGCCACGAGCGAGGCGAGGTCGTCGTCCGTGAAGCGGTTGTAGTCCTCGCTGGGCATGATCATCAGCGCGCGGCCCTGCGGGTTCACGCCGTGGCGGATACTACGCACCCAGTCCACCGGCTGGTAAGCCGCCACCATGCCGCCGGCGCCGGTGGTGATGTTGGGGCCGGCGATGCGCAGGCCGTTGGCTTCCTCCACGAAGACGCGCCCGGTGCCGGTGCTGCCATGGCACTCCACACAGCCGCGCGACGCAAACAGGTACTTGCCACGCTCGATGGCCGTGGTGTCGCTGCGGTAGGCCACCGGCTGCACGGGAGGCTCCACGCGGCGCTGCATCTTCTGCTGCGCCAGGTACAGGCCCAGGGCTCCCGCCCCGACCGCCAACATCACCAGCGCACCGAGCCCCGCCAGCAGCGCGCGCACCCAGGTCTTGTTCATGCTCACTCCTCGTTGTGTTCCCGAGGAGATTTCATGACCAGGACCGCGCGGCGTCAAGTGCCCGGTTGAACCTTGGCTGGCGGCTGCCAGCGGAAGAACACCGGATGGACCTTCTCCACCACCGGGCCGTTGAAATCCCAGGCCAGGCACTGGCCGAGGTGGGGCGGCGGGCTGCCGTCGGCCGGTGGGGCGAACGAGGCCGAGCGGGTCTGGAACGCGGCGGTGGCCAGGTTGAACAGCAGTTCGCGCAGGTGGGTGCAGCCCTGGATGCCGCCCAGGTGGCGCTGGATGGTGTGGCGCCAGCCCTTGCCCAGCACCTCGCCCACCATGCGCTGCATGGGCACCATGGCCTCGGGGCAAGGGCCGTGCGGGTGCGCGTCCATGACCACCGCGATTTCGCGGATCACCATGGACTCGTCGACCGTGACGCGGATGTGCATGTGGTGCACCGGCTCACCCGCGGCCCAACTGCGCTCGCCCTCGATCTCGAAATCGTGCGGCTTGCTGTCGTGCAGCGTGCCCTCGATGTCCCACAGACCGTCGTCGCGGTGAAAGCCCCGGTATTCGACGCGGCGGGTGTGCATGGCGGTGCGGGGCTGGGGTGGGGGCAGGGGCAAGACGGGTTCTCCAACAGGGGCGAGTCAAACAGGTGATTTTCAGGCATGGGCAGGGGTGGCACACTGAACCCTCCATCGCCCCGGAGACACGCCATGTCACACGATCACGACCATTCCCACGAACACGCACCGGCCTGGAAGCACGACGGCGTGCGCGTGGTGCCCGGCAACCAGCTCGACAGCAACGTGCCCTCGACCCCGGGCATGGACCGCAAGGCCGCGATCAACTTCGCGCGCGTGGGCGCGCAGAAGCTCTGGGCCGGCACGGTCACCATTCACGCCAACGCCAAGACTGGTGCCCACCACCACGGCCCGCTGGAGAGCGTGATCTACGTGGTCAAGGGCCAGGCGCGCATGCGCTGGGGCGAACACCTGGAATTCACCGCCGAGGCCGGCCCGGGCGACTTCATCTATGTGCCGCCGTACGTGCCGCACCAGGAGATCAACGCCAGCGCCACCGAGGTGCTGGAGTGCGTGCTGTGCCGCAGCGACGGGCAGGCAGTGGCGATCAACCTGGACATCGAGCCGGTGGAAAAACCCGAGCAGGTGCTGTGGGTGGACCCCACGCACCCCACCGGCGGCGTTTGAACTCTCGAATCAGCCGCGCACCGAGGCTTCCAGCTGCAGTGCCGCGCTCAGCGCACGGGCATCGCGCCAGCGCGGCCCGATCACCGTCACACCCACCGGCATGCCGTGGCTGCCCACCCCCGTGGGCACGTGCACGCACGGCACCCCCAGCAGGCTCCAGAGCCGGCTGAAGATCGGGTTGCCGGTGGCGTCCAGCCCCAGGGGCGCTTCGCCAGTGGCACTCGGTGCGATCAACACATCGACCTGCTTGAGCAGGTTCTCGATCTCGCCGCGCGCATGAATGGCCAGCGCATGCGCCGCCACAAGGCGCTCACCATCCACCGCCGCACCGCCGGCCAGCACCTCGGCGAAGGCCGGGCTGAACTGGCTGGCGTGGCTGCGGCGTTCCGGCGCGAAGGCGGCCCAGGCCTCAAAACCCATGATGTCCATCTGCGCCTGCGCCAGTCCCACCCAGGCGCCGGGCACCACCGCCTCGACCACACGCGCACCGAGCTTGTCGAAGTGGCGCGCGGCGTCTTGCAGCGCACGGCGCGCCTCCGGCGTGGCCAGCTCCCAGTGCGGCGTGTGACAGATCCCCACGCGCCAGCCCTTGACAGGGCTCAGGGCCAGCTCGATGCGCGAAAGCGTGCTGACAAAAAAGGCCGCATCGTCCACCGAGCGGGCAAACACGCCAGCGGTGTCCAGCGTGGGCGAGAGTGACTTGATGCCCGCCATCGGCAGCAGGCCGAAGGTGGGCTTGTAGCCGACCACGCCGCAGTAGGCCGCGGGGCGGATCACGGAGGCCGCCGTCTGCGTGCCGAAGGCCAGCGGCACCATGCCGGCGGCCACCGCCGCAGCCGAGCCGCTGGACGAACCGCCGGGGGTGCGTGGCGCATCGGCGCTGGCGCGCGGGTTGCGCGTGACACCGGGCTTGAAGGTGGCGAACTCGGTGGTGACGGTCTTGCCCATGACCACGCCGCCGGCTTCACGCACGCTGGCGACCACGGCCGCGTCCACCGCCGGGCGGTGCCCCGCGTAGATCGGCGATCCGTAGGTGGTGGGCATGTCGGCGGTGTCGATCAGGTCTTTCACCGCAATGGGCACGCCGGCCAGCGGCCCCTGGGCACCCGAGCGGTCGAGCGCCTGCGCCTGCGCGATGACTTGCTCGGCGTCAAAGTGCTGCCAGGCCAGGATCGCAGGATCCAGCGCCTGCACACGCTCGACAAACGCCCGCGCCACCGCTTCGGCGCTGACTTCGCGCCGTGCCACACGCGCGGCGATTTCGCGCGCGGACACATCTTCGATCTTCTGCATGCCCATGCCTTCATCACGCGAGCCGAACAGCCGGCCCGTCAGCCCTGCATTTTGCGGGGCAGTTCGGCGGATGCAAGCCCCAGAAGCGACAGCCGTGGCGGGTTTTCCGGCTCCAGCGCCAGCGCTCGCCGGTACGATCTGCGCATGAACTACGAACACATCCTCCTCGAACAGTCGGAAGCCTTTGCCCTGCACCTGGGTCAGCACATCGAGCTCATGACCGACCGCGGCGACAGCCACCGCGAACTGGCCACGGGATTCGCCTGCGAACTCAGCATCGAACACGCCTACGCGCTGCGCATCATGTTTGCCACCGGCGCCCAGAACGCGGCCTGCGCCTTGCTGCAGGTCCAGTACGACGCGCTGGTGCGCGCCGCCTGGTACGCCTATGTGGCCAGCGAGGCGGATTTCATCGCCATGGCCGACCCAGCCAGCGGATTCGCCCTGCCCCACCCCGGACGCATGGTGCACGGCCTCAAAGCGCGACTGGCGGACGAACCGGGCCTGGCTGGCCTGGTGGTGCCCCTGCTGGCCATGAACGACGCCTTCACCTCGGCACTGGGCCATCACGAGTACGGCGGCATCAACCCGATGCTGCGCGATGGCACCGGCTTCCCGGCAGAGCTGTATGACACGGTGGTGCGCAGCTCCAACGGCCTCATGTACCTGGCGTTCCGGCTGCTGGCGCGCCAAGGCCCACCCAGCGATTTCATCCAGAGCGTCGACGCGGCCTTGGCTGGCTTTGAACATGCGCTGCCGATGGCCTGCTTCCAGGACCCCGCGCTAACGGACTGATTCCGCGGATCGGGACTGCCCCCTGACGATCAGCGCGGCGGGCGCTGGATACGGATGGATTGCACGGCACCCGAGCGGATGCGCACCGTGGCCGTCGGGTTGCCGCGGCCGCGGTCGTAGATCCAATCGTCGATCTGCTCGCAGGGCGCGGCGCTGCCGGCCAGCGGGGCGGGCACCAAAGACTTGTTCTGGAACACCGGTGCGCAGAAGCTGTCCTGCAACTGGGGCGGGCCGCACTTCTGCAGCAAAGTGGCGCGCGGGTCGCCCTCTTCCACGGTGCCGCCGCTGCAGCGCAGCGAGTCGGCTTGCGCCGGCCACGACAACAGCAGCAACACCGCTGCGAACAAGCCCACGCGAATCTGCGCACCCATGACAACCTCCGACAAGCAAGGCCGTTCAGTGTGCGCCGGGAGTGTGTCTGCATTGTGTGTGCGAGGCAACGCATTGACACCGGGCGCGCCGGTCTCTGCCCCGGACACCGCTCACCAGAGCGCGGAGTCGCGCATGTCCTCGATCTTGCGGCGGCTGCGGCTGCGCCAGACGCTGAGCCCCACGCCCAGGGCCACCATCAGCAGCAGGCTGGCCGCCACCAGCTCACCCCAGCCCAGGTGACGCCCCCACCAGACCGACATCAGCCACGAGAAGGCGAGCAGGCACACAGCGATGCCGGCGGCGGTGAGCGCAATGTAGGGAAGGGAACGCAGCATGGACAGTGAAACGGGGGGAGTTCCGAAGAATGGGCAACGGCTCGGAACAGGCGCATTGCCGACCCCCTCCGCTGGATTTTGCATTCTCGCATCAAGGTGACGCATTGCGTCACTACACTCGGCGCTCCCTGTGTGACCGGTTGGCCACACCTGACCAACCTCAACCATGCCCAACCCAGGGCGGCAACAAGGCGATGGACTTGCGATGGATGCGCTGATTCTGGTGATGCTGGCGGCCTCGGGCCTGTGGTTCTTGCGCTCGAACGAGCAAAGGCGCCGCATTGCCCTGCTGGGCAGTTTTCTGGGCAAATACCAGATCGAGGTGCTGATGGAAAATCTCACCCAGGGCTATCTGCGTGCGCTGGGCGAAGACGACCCCGCCAGGCGCGAGCAGATCCTCAACATGCTCAATGCGGCCGAGCAATCGGTGGCGCAGCAGTTCGGCAGTTTCGCGGCCGAATTTTCAAGGCTCGACGAGGCGCAGACCCGGGTGAGCACGCTGCGCGTGGCGCTGCCCTTTGCCGACCGCCTGTTTCCCAAGGCCACGTTCGACGTGCGCGAGGCCTTCCGCGTTCATGCCCGAGGTCTGGCGGACGCAGCCCGCAACGACCTCAACCGCTCACCACGGGACAAGGCCTACACGATGTCGGCCGAGCTGCTGCTGATGCAACACACCTGCCACTGGTTTTGCCGCTCGCTGACCACCGCTTCGGCGCGCACGCTCGTGCGCCACCAGACGCCTTACGCGCAGCTGGTGGCCTCGGTGGGCCCAGCCACCCGCCGGGACTACGAGGCCCTGGTGCGCGGCTGATCGACCGCAGCAGACCGGCTCAGGCCCGACCGATACCGCTGAGCTGACCCGATTCCAGCTGCGCCAGCATGTCGCGCAGAACACGCGCATTGCCGGGATCCTGGGCGCTGTCGAGCGCATCGACCAGCACATCGCGGATGGCATCGGCATCGACCCGCTCCATGTCCCAGTCGGGGAACAGCCGCTCGCGCACTTCTTCCCCCGAGGCCAGCAGCACCACCGTGTGGTGCCGCGCATCGGTCTTGAGCAGGGCCATGAGCGCCTGCACGTTGTCGCGCGGGCCTTCGAGCCACTGAAAAAAGATGCCGCTGCCGAACACCAGCAGGCCGGTGATGCCGGCCTGGGGATTGCGGCGGCGCGACGACTCGATGATCCGCTGCACCGTGGCGTCGTCCACCTCGGCCACCGCGCGGCTGCAATACACGAGGTTGTAGAGCAGCGGCAGCGCGTGCCCGGGCTTCGGTTCGTCGCCCTGGGGGGTTTGGCTGGCGCTCATGGCTCAGCCCCCCAGACCGGCGAACACGTTCTGCACGTCTTCGTTGGCGTCCAGCGCCGCCAGAAACGCCTCCACCTCTTCCAGGTGTTCGGCGCTCAGGCTGCTTGGGTCGATCGGGTTCTTGGGCTTGTAGCCGAGCTTGGCCGAGAGCACGGTGAAGCCGTGCGCCGGCAGCGCGCGGCTGACCAGGTCGAGATCGGTGGGGTCGGTGAGGAACACCACCACGCCGTCTTCGTCGGCCGGATGGAAGTCTTGCGCACCGGCCTCGATGGCGGCGAGTTCGGGGTCGGCGCCTTTTGTGCTGGCTTCTGCCTCGATGATGCCGAGGTGGTCGAAGTCCCACGACACCGAGCCCGAGGTGCCCAGCTGACCCTTGCGAAACAGCACTCGCATGTCGGACGCCGCGCGGTTCACGTTGTCGGTCAGGCACTCGACCATGACCGGCACGCGGTGCGGCGCAAAGCCTTCGTAGATCACGTGCTCGAAGTGAACGGTTTCACCGGTGAGCCCGGCACCCTTCTTGATGGCGCGGTCCAGCGTTTCCTTGGGCATGGAGACCTTGCGCGCCTGCTCCACCACCAGCCGCAGCCGCGAGTTCGCAGCCGGGTCGGCGCCGTGGCGCGCGGCGATCATGATGTCCTTGGCCAGCTTGCCGAACAGCCTGCCCTTGGCGTTGGCCGCCAGATCCTTGTGTTTTGCTTTCCACTGCGCGCCCATGGCCATGTTCCTTTGAGTTGACGCGCGAGTTTACGCGTCAGGCGGCCTCGGGAGCCAGCTGTTGAATGGCCTGGAAGTGCGTCAGGAACACCTGGCCGCCGAGGTTGCGCAGCAGGTGCGTGCGCCGCAGCCGGTCCATCACCGGGCCTTTCACTTCGCTCAGGTGCAATTGAA
Source organism: Hydrogenophaga sp. PBL-H3 (assembly GCF_010104355.1). Classification (NCBI taxonomy): domain Bacteria; kingdom Pseudomonadati; phylum Pseudomonadota; class Betaproteobacteria; order Burkholderiales; family Comamonadaceae; genus Hydrogenophaga; species Hydrogenophaga sp. PBL-H3. The sequence continues at coordinate 571,915 of NZ_CP044972.1, read as the reverse complement.
GGCCCGCGTCGCGCAAGCGGTGGTTGATGGCCTCCAGACTCTCCAGCGCGCTGGCGTCGATGTCGTTGATGGCCGAGCATTGAAGCACCACGTGTTTGAGCTCAGGGTGCGAGGCCACGGCGTCGTTGACGCGGTCCTCCAGGGCGCGCGAGTTGGCGAAATAAAGGCTTTCGTCCACCCGCAGGCTGAGCACCCGCGGGCTCACCAGCACGGCGTGGCGCAGCACGTTGCGAAAATGCTCGGTACCCGGCACCCGGCCCACCTCGGCGATGTGCGGGCGGCTGGTGCGGTAAAGGTGAAGCGCCAGCGACACCCCCACGCCCACCACCAGCCCAAGCTCGACGCCTTGCAGCAGCGTCACCAGCAAGGTGGCAAGCACGGCCATGAAGTCGGGTTTGGAATACGCCCAGGTCGTCCTGAAGATGCTGAAGTCCACCAGTGACAGCACGGCCACCACGATGGTGGCGGCCAGCGTGGCCTGCGGCAGGTGGTACAGCGCGGGGGTGAGGAAGAGCGAAGCGAGCAAGATGCCGATGGCGGTGAACACGCCAGCGGCGGGCGTCTGCGCGCCGGCGTCGAAGTTCACCACCGAACGGGCGAAGCCGCCGGTGACTGGAAAGCCGCCGGTGAAGGCTGCACCCAGGTTGCTCGCTCCCAGCGCCACCAGTTCCTGGTCGGGTTCGATGCGCTGACGCCGCTTGGCCGCCAGCGTCTGCCCGACCGACACCGATTCCACGAACCCCACCACGCTGATGAGCAAGGCGGGCACCAGCAGCGATTGCCACAGGGCCAGGTCGAACAGCGGCAGGGTCAAGGGCGGCAGGCCTTGCGGCACGGTGCCCACGATCTTCACGCCCTGCGCCTGCCACTGCAGCGCCCACGTCAGCACGGCGGTGACGGCGATCGCCGCCACCGGGCCCGTCTTGGCGATCACGTCGGCCGCGCGGGCTGGCAGGCCAAGGCGCACGAGCAGGGGTTTGAGGCCGCTGCGCACCCAGAACAGGAAGGCCACGGTGAGCCCGCCAATGGCCAGTGTGAGGACGTGTGTCTGGCCGGCCTGCGACCACAGCGACAGGCCCAGATCAACGAAGTTGTGGCCCTCGGCCTTCACGCCCATCAATGTCTTGAGCTGGCTGGCCGCAATCAGCAGGCCCGAGGCCGAAATGAAGCCCGAGATCACAGGATGGCTCAGGAAATTGGCCAGAAAGCCCAGGCGCAGCAGGCCCATGAGCAGCAGCAATGCGCCCGAGAGGAACGCCAGCGTGATGGCCACCGCCCAGTACTCGGGTGTGCCAGCTGCGGCGTGCTGACCAATGGCCGCGGCCGTCATGAGCGAGACCACCGCCACCGGCCCCACGGCCAGCACGCGGCTGGTGCCGAACACGGCATAGAGCAGCAGCGGCGCCACGCTGGCATAGAGGCCCACTTCGGGCGGCAAGCCCGCGAGCATGGCGTAAGCCAGGCTCTGGGGAATCAGCATGACGGTGACGATGAGCGCCGCCACACCGTCGCCAAGCAGCGTGTCGCGGGAGTACTGGCGGCCCCACTGCAGCACGGGCAGCGAGGGCAACCACTGGCGCCAGTTTGTCGTCATGTTTATCGCGTCAGTGGGCCGCTTGCGGGCGGTGCAGCGTGCGGTCGGCGACCTCGTACAGCGCCATGCCGGCCACCATGGCCGCCACGAATACCGCCGCCTTCACCTCGCCCGAGGCCATGGACACGATGCCCGGGCCTGGGCAGAAACCCGCCAGCCCCCAGCCCGCGCCGAAGGTGAGGCCGCCGAGCACCAGGCGCTTGTCGATCTGGGTCGACTTGGGCAGATGCAAGGCGCCGCCGAGGAAGCTGGTGGTGCGCTTTCTGGCCAGCGCGAAGGCAAAGAAGCCCACCGCGATGGCGCCACCCATGACGAATGCCAGCGACGGGTCCCAGGTACCGAAGAGGTCCAGGAAACCCAGCACCTTGGCCGGGTCGGTCATGCCGGAGAGCAACAGGCCCAGGCCAAACAGGAGGCCGACGAAAAATTCGGTGATGCGGTGCATGTGTGTGCTCCTTACAGAACGTGGCGAACCACGAAGACCATGGCGAAACCCGCGCCCATGAAAGCGAGCGTGGCGACCAACGAACGCGGCGACAGGCGCGAGAGTCCACACACGCCGTGCCCGCTGGTGCAGCCCGAGCCATAGCGTGTGCCCAGCCCGACCAGCAAGCCAGCCGCGACGATGGCGGCGAATCCCGCGTCGATGGTCGGCACGCGTGCGAAGCCCTGGGGAGCCAGCAGCCCGTAAACCAGCGGAGCGCTCAACATGCCCAGCAGGAAGGCAATGCGCCACCCCACGTCGCTTCGCTTGGGCGGCAGCAGGCCCCCCAGGATGCCGCTGATGCCCAGCACCCGGCCATTGACGAGGATGAAGAGTGCCGAGGCCACGCCCAGCAGAATGCCGCCGGACAACGAGGCCCAGGGGGTGAAATTTGCCCAATCGATGCTCATGAGTGTCTCCTTGGAGTTCCGCAAAACTGTGCGTACAGCACCTGCATCACCGCCAGCGCCTGTGGGCTGTCGAGCAGGTAATAGATGCTTTTGCCCTCGCGGCGCGTGCTCACCAACGCCTCATCGCGCAACACGGTGAGCTGCTGCGACAGGGTGGGCTGCACGATGCCCAGCCGCTCTTCGAGCTCGCCCACGCGGTGCTCGCCTTGCGAAAGCTGGCAGAGGATGAGCAGGCGGTCCGGGTTGGACAGCACCTTCATCAAGCGACAGGCGTCGGCAGCGGCGGCTTGCATGTCTTCCAGCTCCAGGGTGGCGTGTTTCATCGTGTGGGCTCTCTGGTTGAACGATGGCCACAGTTTATTGACAAACAATCTATCCGTCAATAAACTATTGGAAACTTATTTGAAGGAGCCCTTCATGACCGCAACCTCCCTCCAGCCCCAGGTCCATGGCATGTTCGACCCCGCCACCTGGACCGTGACCTACGTGGTCCACAACGGACCTGGCAGCGAATGCGCCATCATCGATTCGGTACTCGACTACGACCCGAAGTCGGGCCGCACGCGCCACACCTCGGCCGACCGGGTGATCGCCTACGTGCACGCCAACGACCTGCAGGTGAAGTGGATCCTGGAGACCCACGCGCACGCCGATCACCTCTCGGCAGCGCCCTACTTGCGCACGCAGCTCGGCGGGCAGATCGCCATCGGCGGTCGCATCACAGACGTGCAGAAGGTGTTCAAGGGCATCTTCAACCTGGAGCCCGGCTTCAAGCTCGACGGCTCGCAGTTCGATCACCTGTTTCACGATGGGGACACCATCGAACTGGGTGAGCTGCGCGGCAGCGTGATGGAGGTGCCCGGCCACACCCCGGCCTGTGTGGCCTACCGGTTTGGCGATGCGGTGTTCGTGGGCGACACACTCTTCATGCCCGACGTGGGCACGGCGCGCTGCGACTTTCCCGGCGGTGACGCCAAGGCGCTCTACGCGTCCACCCGCAAGCTGCTGAGCCTGCCGCCGCAGACCCGCCTCTTCATGTGCCATGACTACCCTCCCACCGACCGGCCTGTGGCCTTCGAGACCACGGTAGCCGCGCAGCGCGCGAACAACATCCATGTGCACGACGGCGTGAGCGAGGCGGCGTTCGTGGCCCTGCGCACGCAGCGCGACGCCACGCTGGAGATGCCCACCTTGATCCTGCCCTCGGTGCAGATCAACATCCGCGCGGGCGAGTTGCCGCCGAAGGAAGCCAACGGCGTGGCCTACGCCAAAATCCCGCTCAATGTGTTGTGAGGCACACGGAACTCGACATGGGCCAAGAATGGGCTACAGAACCCGGAAAACAAAAAAGCCCTCGTTTCCGAGGGCTTCAGTGACAAGCAAGTGCTTGATTTGGTTGGTTGCGCGGGCAAGATTTGAACTTGCGACCTGGGTTATGAGACGGGACTTTCTACTGTGTAGACGCATTGGCTTTCAACGAATTCGGTAGGCCTCAATCGTTGATGAAAACACTGACAAAGAAAAACCTGAGCCAAAACAACCACTTACACCGGCACCTAAGAATCAACACCTGACAACGGTTGAGCACCCGAAACGTCGACTCGCCTCTTCTGTCATCTTGGTGCGCCAAACTATGGCCTTCGAGACCTTCTTCGAGCATTGTAACTTGTGACTTTTGGGTAGCAAGTGGAGACGTCTCAACCACATGCGGCGAGGTCCTTCTGGATTGCCCCTCGTTCGCCATCCCCCTCTTCAAGATGCAATCAGCGAAAAGGCTGTCCATTCGTCATGGATTAAGGAAACTTGGGTGGTGCATCCCTTTGCACGGTGTGTCCTCGCTCATGCACTCCATACCGCGATCAGACGCCCCCAACGCGCCTGTGGAGAACGTGCGCATCTGACACACGCATTAGTAGATGCCCCGCAAGTCCCCACAGCTTTCCAAGCAAGACGACAGTTGACCAAATAGTGCACCGAGCTGAGCACCTTCGCTTCGCTCTTCTTCCCACCGTGGCGGTTCTCCTTCGATGGTCTCAATGAGGATGACGCGTCGATCAAGTCATGCAGAGGTGACCTGACTTCACAAAGGTGACGACCAGAGTCAGCTGCTCCTGATTCCTAAGTTTGGGTGTAAGTGATATCACTCTTTGGGTGTAAGTGATATCACTCTTTATTACCCGAATTCGACTTGGCTCCCAAGGCCTTACTCCCCTAAAGTTTACAAAGCACTGGTCGATCTTTTTGGGGAGGCACTTCCGCCCGAGGCATCACCCAATGACCACATCTCATCGCTTCTCAAGATCACACAACGAGACAACTGCTGAGCACAACCGAGCGCATTCGTGGACACGCGTCTGGCCTTCATGCTGGCTCAAGGCCCAAGCGGGCGCGTCACAAGGGATAGCGACATACGACAGCTGTACGCCGGCCGCACCCACATTCAGGTGGCTCTCTTTGGAGGAGGGAAGCCAATGAACACCAAGCTTCACTCAAGGGCCTCAACCCTGCAGGACATCACCAGCAGCTCGACTGCAGGGTTGATCACAACCGAAAGCGCCAACACCAACAATCTTCACGAAAGACTGGTCCAGTACCTGAAGGCGGTCGACAAGGCCCCTTGCTCTCTGGCTAATGCGAGTCACCCGGCAGGGCTGGAAACAGCTGCTCTGCGCCTTCACGCTGTGCTGGGCAGGCGCGGCGTCTGCCGCAGACCCCTCCTGGTTCGACGGCGACCGTCTGGGACTGCCTGCGATGCAGGCGCTGGCGCTATTGCGCGATGCGCCCAGCCACGGGCTGGATCCGCAGGACTATGGGGTCGATGCACTCGCATCGGCCATTGATGCTGCGATGCGCCGGCCCGGTGCCGTCCCGGGGCGGGAACTGCTGGCGCAGGCGATCACCAACGCCATGGAGAGCTACCTGAACGACCTGCACATGGGTCGGATCGACCCACGCCAGATCTACCAGAAATACCGCATGCCGCAGCGCAACGGGTTCGATGTCGGCGCCGAACTGCAGCGCGCGCTGGTGGCCGGACGCCTGGAAGATGCCGTGCGCCATGCGGCGCCCCAGGTGTCGCAGCACGAGCGCCTGCGCGAGGCCCTGGCGCAGTACCGCGCTTGGACGGGCCACCCGGCCTGGCAGCAGCCGCTGCCGGCGCTGCCGCTGGCGCGTCAGGGTCTCACGCGCAAGCTTGAACCCGGGCAGCCCTGGACGGGGCTTGTGCCGCTGTCGCAGCGCCTGCCGCTGTCGCAGCGCCTGGCGCTGCTCGGCGACCTGCCTCCCGCGGTGCCGATACCCGCGCTTTACGAAGGCGTGCTCATGGAGGCTGTGCAGGCGTTCCAGCGGCGGCACGGCTTGACAGTCGACGGGGTGATCGGCAGGGCCACACTGGCCCAGCTGGAGGTCACGCCGGAGGCGCGGGCGCGCCAGATCCGACTGAACCTCGAGCGCCTGCGCTGGACGCCGGTGCTGCAGGCGCGGCGCATGGTGGTCATCAACGTGCCCGAATTCGTCCTGCGTGCCTACGAAGTGCAAGACGGCCGCATCCGCGTGCGCCGGAGCATGAAGGTCATAGTCGGCAAGGCGCTGGATACCCGCACCCCGCTCATCGATGTCGACATGCGCTACATTGAGTTCAGTCCCTACTGGAACGTGCCATCGTCGATCGCACGCGAGGAGACGGTGCCCCGCCTGCGGCGCGACCCGGGCTACTTCGACCGTGAGGGCTTCGAGTTCGTCACACCCGCCGGTCAGGTCGAGACCAGCCTGAGCGCTGCCAGTCTCGATGCCGTGATGGCGGGCGCCCTGCGCATCCGCCAGCGACCCGGCCCGCGCAACGCGCTGGGTGACATCAAGTTCGTGTTTCCCAACAGCGAGGGCATCTTCCTGCACCACACCCCTTCTGTCAGCCTCTTCGAACGCGAGCGGCGCGATTTCAGCCACGGGTGCATCCGGGTGGAACGGCCGGTGGACCTCGCCTCGTTCGTGATGGAAGGCATGCCCGGGTGGAGCGAACCCGCCATCGTCGAAGCCATGGCCCTGGGCACGTCATCGACCGTGCGCCTGGCCGAACCAGTGCCGGTGCTCATCGCCTACGGCACGGCACTCTTCAAGGAAGGGCGCATGCATTTTTTCGAGGACATCTATGGCCACGACCGCCTGCTCGAAGCCGCCCTGTTGATGCGTCCCGCAGCACCATCACGACCAGACCGTAACTGATGCCCCATGATCCACAGGCCTACTTCCCGCCGTCCAGCACCTCCATCAACAGACCACCAGATCCGTGTGCCCGAATCCCTTCTTGTAGTCCAGCACGGAAATGAGGAGCGGCGTCACTCGGAAGATGCGGACCTCGTCCGGCGTCGGCATCTTGAAGGGCAGCGGTTGCCTCTGCGATTGCGGGTACCTCAGCGGCATCAGGCGCAAGGCCTCCTCTGCCTCTGCGCGGTCGTGCACCACCCGGGCGCGTGCGGCCATGGACAGGCCAGTGATCACCATCAGTTCCGGTGTGTCGTGGTCGATCGTCAGCGAGATCCGATCGTCCCGCATCAGGTTGTTCGCTTTCTGGCTTTCCAGGCCGCACAGGAAGTAAAGCGTTAGGTCCTTGTTCACGTAGCCCACGGTGGTGGCCTGGGGCCAACCGTCGGGGCGCAGTGTCGCCACCGTCATGATCCGGTGCTGCTCCAGAAGCTCCAAGATTTTGTTTCGAATCGCGGTATCCATGGCTGCACTGCTCCCAGTGAGTTCAGACGGCGGCCCAACCCACCGTCTGGGCCAGCACGATGCGCTGGGTGGGCCGCAGACCCAGATCGCCAGCGAGTTGCCGACGGTCCATCAGGCCCCGCACCACGGTGGCCATGCCCGTGCCGGCGCAGTACAAGTAAACGTTCTGGGCGATGCAGCCGGCGTCGGCCCCCGCGAGGAAATGCCGCTCTTCGTCCGTAGCACCGGTCATGCGGTCGAAGTTCGCCACGTACACCAGGTTCACCGGGGCCTCGCCCACAAAGTCCTGCGTGCCGGTGGCACCGCGCAGGTCCTCGGCCTTCACCAGGTCGAGCCGATGGTTGTGCGCGTCGAAGCGGTAGCTGCCCTGGGCCAGCACCACGAAAATGTCGATTTCCTGCCAGTTGCGTGCCGACGGCGCCGTGCGGTGGTGGGTGGACGGCCGGTTGATGCCGAAGGCGGCCCAGAGAAGGGCCGAGAGCATCTCCGCCGACACGGCTTCGGTGGAATACGCGCGGACCGAACGCCGCTGACGCAGCGCCTCGGCCAGCGCGATCTGTGGTGCCACCACGGGCGCGGGCAGCACGAACAGGTCGGACTGCAGGTCGAGTGCGATCTGTCCCATGTCAGCCGTTGGCCTTGACCACACCGTATTTCACCGCCAGGCCGATGTGGGCCGCGTCCGACGCTGACTCCCATTCGAGTCCGGCCTCGACGTCTTGCTTGCGATGTGCATGGGTTTTCATGACAGTCATCTCCTTGGACAAGTCATTGTTGATGGCCGCCTTTTCGATGCATTGAGTCTGCGCAATGCACAAGTGGTTGCCGCCATCCGGCCCTCCGGGACGTTGATCATGCTCAACGCCCCAAGACATGCCCGCCTTAGGCTGGTGTCTTTCGAGGGCCAGGTTTTTGGCCCGCACAGCCGCAAACGCTGGCTTGTGTGCACGAACCCACCGTTCTTGAGAAACCGGATCGATCATGACCGCCAGACAACTGTTGTTCCGCGACGAAGCCCGCGCGCGCATCCGCCGTGGGGTGGATACCCTGGCCGAAGCCGTTCGGGTGACGCTGGGGCCCCGTGGGCGTACCGTCATCCTGGAACGCGACTTCGGTCCGCCACAGATCGTCAACTCGGGTGTCATCGTGGCGAAGTCGGTTGAGCTGGAGGACCGCTTCGAGAACATGGGCGCCCAGTTGTTGCGCGAGGTGGCCTCGCGCACCAGCGACATGGCCGGTGACGGCACCACCACCGCCACCGTGCTGGCCCACGCCATGATCCAGCACGGCCTGCGCTACCTCTCGGGCGGCATGAACGCCATGGAACTCAAGCGCGGCATGGAGCAGGCCATCGAAGCCGTGGTGACCGAGCTGCGCAGCATGGCCCGGCCCTGCGCCGACTCGCAGGAGATCGCGCACGTGGCCTCCATCTCGGCCAACAACGACCGTTCCATCGGCGAACTGCTGGCCCAGGCCATCGACAAGGTCGGACGCGAGGGCGCGATCTCGATCGAGGACGGCTCCGGTCTGAGCAGCGAGCTCGAAGCGGTGGAAGGCCTGCAGTTCGACCGCGGTTTTCTCTCGCCGTATTTCATCAACAACCCGGAGCGCCAGACCGCCCTGCTTGACGAGGTGCTGATCCTGCTGTGCGACAAGCGACTTTCATCGCTGAAGGACCTTCTGCCATTGCTGGAAGAAGTGGTCAAGAGTGGACAGCCGCTGCTGGTGATCGCCGAAGACATCGACAGCGATGCGCTGGCGACCCTCGTCATCAACACCATGCGCGGCACGCTCAAGACCTGCGCGGTCAAGGCGCCCGGTTTCGGGGACAGGCGCAAGGCCATGCTGCAGGACATCGCCGTGCTCACCGGCGGCACGGTGGTGAGTGACGAGCTCGGCCTGTCGCTGGCCAAGCTCCAGCTCACCGACCTGGGCCGGGCCAAACGCGTGGAGGTGGGCAAGGACGAGACCACGCTCATTGGCGGCGCCGGCAACCCGCAGGCGATCGCCGAGCGTGTGGCCAACCTGCGCAAGGAGCGCACCACCACGACCTCCGATTACGACCGCGAGAAGCTCGACGAGCGCATCGCCAAACTCTCGGGCGGTGTGGCGCTGATCAAGGTCGGCGCGGCCACCGAAACCGAGCTGAAGGAACGCAAGATTCGCGTGGAAGATGCGCTGCACGCCACGCGCGCCGCGATCGAGGAAGGCGTGGTGCCCGGCGGTGGCGTGGCGCTTCTGCGGGCGCGCCGCGTCTTGCAGGCCCTGCACGGACCGACGCTCGACCACGACTCGGGCATCCGCCTGGTGGAGCAGGCCTTGCAGGAGCCGCTGCGCTGCATCGCGGGCAACGCCGGCGTGGAGCCCTCGGTGGTGGTGCAACGGGTGGAGGACAGCACCGAGCGCAGCCACGGCTACAACGCCGCCACCTTGGTCTACGGCGACATGCTGCAGATGGGCGTGATCGACCCGGCCAAGGTGACGCGGCTGGCGCTGCAGAACGCGGGATCGATCGCTGCGCTGGTGCTGACCACCGACTGCATGATCGCCAACGCGCCCAAGTCCAAAACTCGCGGCGAGGCCGGCGGTACCGAAGCGGCCCTGCCTGACTTCTGAACCCACACGTGTCGATTCAGCGGGAGGCCCTGATGCCCAAGCGCAAACCCATTCATTGGCGCAAACCGGCTCGCGCTCTCCGAGAGGACGAACAGCCGGACAACGCCGCGCCCGAAGCTGCGCTGCGCCCGCAGCGCACAGCTTCGAGCGACATGGAGCGCGCCTTGCCGCACCCGGCCAGCTCGGAGGAGACCGGCGGGCATACCGACCGTGACGATCCGGGTGTGTCCGGTTTCCTGGAACCCGGAACACCCGGTGCCGACGCGCCGCAGAGCCCGGCCGGATGAACAGCTGGCCGGTGCACCACACATTCCACGGCCGGCTGGTGCTGCTCGGGGGCGGTGCCATCGGTCAGGCGGTGTTGCCGCTGCTGCTGCGACACATCGGCATGGCGCAGGGACAGATCACCGTGGTCAAGGCAACCGATCGGGATGCCGGCCTGTTCCATGGGCGGGGCGTGGACCTGCGCGTGGCACCGCTGACAGCCCGCAACCTGCCCGAGGTGCTCGAGCCCCTGCTGGGGCCGGGCGACTTTCTGCTCAACCTGTCGGTCGATGTGAGCAGCATCGACCTCATCGCGCTGTGCCAGCGGCGCGGCGCGCTCTACCTCGACACCTGCATCGAACCCTGGGCCGGTGGCTACACCGACCCCGCGCTCACGTTGGAGCAGCGCACCAACCACGCCCTGCGCGAACAGGCCCTGGCCCTGCGCCGCCCCGGCGCCGTCCAGCCCACGGCCTTGCTGACCCATGGCGCCAACCCGGGACTGGTGTCGCACTGGGTCAAACAGGCCTTACTGGACATCGCGCAGGCCTGCCTGCCGGAGCACACCCGCCCGCCCGACCGCGAGGGATGGGCTCAGCTGGCGCAGCGCCTGGGGGTGCGCGTGATCCACATCGCCGAGCGCGACACCCAGACCGGCCGCGAGCGCAAGCGCCCCGGCGAGTTCGTCAACACCTGGTCGGTGCACGGCTTCATGTCCGAGGCCGGCCAGCCCGCCGAACTCGGCTGGGGCAGCCACGAACGGCACTGGCCGACGGACGCCTGCCGGCACACAGAGGGCTCTTCTGCGGCGATCTACCTCAGGCGTCCCGGTGCCACCACACGGGTGCGCAGCTGGACCCCGCTGGCCGGGCCCCAGCAGGCCTTTCTGGTCACGCACGGCGAGTCGATCTCGATCGCCGATCACCTCACCCTGGGCGATCCAGAACGCCCCAACTACCGGCCCACGGTGCACTACGCCTACCACCCGTGTGACGATGCGGTGCTCTCCCTGCACGAATGGGTCGGGCGCGATGGGGAGCCGCAGGCGGCCCGGCGCATCCTGCGCGACGACATCATCGAAGGGCATGACGAACTGGGGGTGCTGCTCATGGGGCATGGCCGCAACAGCTACTGGCTGGGTTCGCTGCTCACCATCGACGCAGCGCGTGCACTGTGTCCGGACAACAGTGCCACCACGCTGCAGGTGGCCGCCGGCGTGCTGGCCGGCGTTGTCTGGGCGATGCGCCATCCGAACGAAGGTGTGGTGGAGCCTGACGTGCTGCCGTTCGACGAGATTCTGAGCCTGTGCACTCCCTACCTGGGCGATGTGCGCGGCGTGTTCAGCGACTGGCAGCCTCTGGCCCGGGCCGGTCGACTGTTCGAGCAGCCGCAAGACACCAGCGACCCCTGGCAATTCCTCAACTTCCGCATGGCATGAAGCTTCATTGAGCATGCTCAATCGGCCCGCCACCGGGATTGCGCACACTGCAATTGCCGATGTTGCTCCGGATAGAACCGGAACACAAAGGACAGGTGAGGATTCCCCCTGAGGGGGGCGTTTTCAGAGTGTGTTTCCCACGCTCTGAGGGATGAAGGCAACCTCAGACCGGCTACACCCGAGAGGGCATCGCCGGGGACCTTCACCATGGCCCGCCCTCCGTAAGGATGGCGGGCCATCTTTTTTCCGGAACCCCTCCAACGATCCAGCAGAAAGGTCAGACATGAAATCCGATGCGCAACTTAAGAAGGACGTGGAAGCCGAGCTCGAATGGGATCCCTCGATCAACGCGGCCGAAGTGGGTGTGGCGGTGAAGGACGGTGTGGTGACGCTCTCGGGGCACCTGAACACGTTCGTGGAGAAGTACGAGGTGGAGAAGGTGGCGCAGCGCGTGGCGGGCGTGCGCGCCGTGGCGATCGAGATCGACGTCAAGCTGACGGCCGGCAGCGCACGCAGCGATTCCGAAATCGCCCACGCCGTGGAGACTGCATTCCAATGGCACAGCTCGGTGCCGGCCGAGCGCATTCAGGTGAAGGTCGAGAAAGGCTGGGTCACCCTCACTGGTGAAGTCGACTGGGAGTTTCAGCGCGCTGCCGCCGCCAACCTGGTGCGGCCGCTGGTCGGTGTAGTGGGTGTCAACAACGCCATCGTGCTCAAACCCCGAATCGCGCCGGACAACATCGGCAAACGTATCCGGGATGCGCTCACACGCCAGGCCGAGCGCGAGGCCAAGGGGATCGAGGTGCATGTCAACGGCTCCACCTCCGTGCTGCGGGGCTCCGTGCATTCGTTGGCCGAGCGTGTGGCGGCTCAGGGCGCGGCCTGGTCGGCGCCGGGCATCACGCGGGTCGACAACGAACTGCGCATCAGCCCTTGAACCAGGACCGCTGCGGCCTTGTCTCGTCCACCCGGGCCGGAGAGCAACATGCGTGAAAAAATGCTGGCAGGCGATGTCTGCAACCGCATCGTGGTGTTCGCCGAGCGCGACCTGTCGCTGGTGCAGGCCGCGCAGCTCATGCGCAGACGGCATGTGGGTTGCCTGGTCGTGGTCGACGAGACCGGCGCGGGCCGCCTGGTGGTGGGCATGCTCACCGACCGCGACATCGTGACCGCCGTGGTTGCGCGCGAACTCGATGCCACCCAGCTCACCGTGGGCGATGTGATGAGCCGTGAACTCATCAGCGCACTGGAAGACGACTCGGTCAAGGACATGCTCGTGACCATACGCCGCAAGGGCATTCGCCGCCTGCCGGTGGTCACATCGCAAGGGGTACTGGTCGGCCTGGTGACGCTGGACGACGTGCTTGCCCTGTTGGCCGAGCAGCTGCGCGAGATGGCATCCGTGATCGAGACCGAAGCCCTGCGCGAGCGACGCGAGCGGGCCTGATGAAGCGCCAGTGGTTGCGTGTCCCTGCATTGCGTTGACTCAATGGCGGGGGGACGCTACCGGCGCAACATGGCTCTGGCGTCGGCACCGCGCCGAATGCATCTGGCCCCGGCGGGCGTCCCTCTTTCACTGTTCTCAAGGAGCATCACCATGAATGAACTTCGCACCATTGACCCGTTCGCCCTCGACCCCTTCGACGACACCTTCCGTTCTCTCATGCGCCCATGGCGCTTCGAGATGCCGGAAGCCGCGCCGCGCATCAAGCTCGATCTCTCCGAGCAGAACGGCAGCTACGCCGTCAAGGCCGAGATTCCCGGCGTGAAGAAGGACGACATCGACGTGCGCGTCGACGGTAACGTGGTCACCATCAGCGCCGAGGTGAAGACGGAAAAGCAAGAAAAGGACAACGGTGGTCGCATGCTGCGCCAGGAACGCCAGGAGGGCTACGCCAGCCGCAGCTTCACACTGGCCTGTCCGGTGGATGAAGCCAAGGTGCAGGCCAGCTACCAGGACGGCATCCTGGCGCTGACCCTGCCCAAGAAGGCCGACACCTCCAGCAAGCGCATAGCGGTTCAGTGACGCCATGAACACGCTCACAGCACCTTGGCGACAGGGCGTGCAACACGCGTGGGCTTCGCTGGCAGAAGGTTGGCGTGACCTGCGTCGGCGCGCTGGCGGGGCGCTTACGCGTTTCCGCCACGACGCTGCGCCGGACAACAAGGCCGGCGCAGCCTGGGGGCTGGTATTCGCCGACCTTCGGGTGGAGGACGACCGCATCATCGTGCGCATGGAACTGCCCGGCATGAACCGTGAAGACCTGCAGATCGATATCGACGGTGACCTGCTCAGTGTCTCCGGTGAAAAGCGTATCGAGCAAGAGAGTGGCGACGGTGGCTACCGTTTGATGCAGTGTGCTTACGGCAGCTTCCGGCGCGACGTTAGCTTGCCGCACAGAGTCGACGCGCAGCACACCCAGGCCCACTACCGCAACGGCGTTTTGCGAATCGACATGCCGCGTGTAGACCGCGACCGGGGCCGGCGCATTCCCGTGCACGGCGCCTGAGGGAATGTAACCAGGAGGCCAGCATGAACACCATGAGACCCTGTTGGATCGTGTCGGCCCTGCTGCTAGCGCTGATGGCTTCCGCCCAGGCTCAGCCTCGAGCGGGCCCGGGGCGCTGGGACTACCAGAACAGTTGTGCCAGTTGCCATGGGGCCAGTGGACGTGGGGATGGACCTCTGACGCGCTATCTCGTGACTCCGCCCACCGACCTCTCCCGGCTGGCGCAACGCAACGGCGGCGTGTTTCCGCGCGAACGGCTGGTTGCGTTGATTGACGGGCGCGGTTCGACCGACATCGGCCCGCACGGCTCGCGTGAGATGCCGGTCTGGGGCAACACCTATGTCGAGCGCTTCACGCAGGCCGGAGGCAACCCACAACTCGCGGAAGATGCAGCGCGCCGACGAATCCTGGACTTGGTGAATCACCTCGAACGGCTCCAGCAATAGCCGACACGACGGGGGACGTTGAGTCGTGAGCTCCAGCGCAAACTTGACCAGCGCCGACACCAGCCACGAGTTGGCCCTGGTCGCTCTGCAATCGAGCGCCCAGCCCGGCGAATTGGAGGTGATCGAGACCCACATGTCGTGGGTGTTTCTTTTGAAGGATCAGGTGCTCAAGCTCAAGAAGCCGGTGCGCCAAGCCTTTCTGGATTTCACCCAGCTCGGCTATCGCGAGGCCTTCTGCCGCGAAGAGGTGCGTCTCAATGCCCGCCTGGCGCCGGGCATCTACCAGGGCCTGATGGCCTTGACGCTCGTGGACGGTCGACCTTTGCTGGTCAACGAGCCACTGGTGCATCGGAGCAGTTATGTGGTGGACTGGCTGGTTCACATGAAGCGGTTACCCCGGGCCCGCATGCTGGACGAAGCCATGGCCCACCGCACGGTCCTGGAGGGCGACGTTGATGCCTTGGTGCGGATATTGGCCGACTTCTATCGCACCGCTGTGCCGGCCAACATCTCACCCATGCATCATGTCGATCGCATGCTGCAGGAGTTGCGCCTCAGCAGCCGTGTGCTGTTGGACCCGCGTTGGGTGGTCCCAGGCGCTGCGCAGGCGATTCAACAAATGAGGACGGGACTCGCGTTGCACCAAGCAGCCCTCGGAATTCGTGCCCTGTCGGGACGAATCGTTGATGGGCATGGCGACCTTCGGCCCGAGCATGTGTGCCTTCTGCACCCACCCGTGGTCATCGACTGCATTGAGTTCAGCGCATCGCTGCGGCAGGTCGATCCGTTCGACGAGTTGGCTTTCCTTGCGCTCGAATGCCGCATGGCCGGTGCTGGATGGATCGGAGAGCGCGTTATGAGTGGATGTGAACGAGCGCTGGGCGACAGGCCTACCCACACGGTGCTGCAGCTGTACACCGCCCACCGTGCCCTAGTGCGAGCGCGCCTTTCGGTGGCGCATCTATTGGACCCACAGCCTCGCACGCCCGAGCGGTGGATGCCGCAAGCAGGGCGCTATGTGATGCATGCTCAAATGGCCTTGGACGCCCTCTTGCTCAACGAATCGGTGGAGCCGCCGGAATCGACGAGCAGCGCTCGCTGACGGCCTCCGAAAAGAGGGCGGCGGCCGACACAACCGTCAGCTTGCCCGCCAAGGCCGAATCCGCCGGTACGCGGAATGACGGCACGCTGTTGGTCACCACCACCCGACTGATGGCTGGGTCGCCAAGAACAAGGCAGGCGTCGCCCGTGAACAGGCCATGGGCGGCGAACGCCACTACCTCGCGCGCGCCGGCCAGGCGCAATGCGATGGCAGCCCTCACCATGGTCTCGCCGCTGGCGATGAGGTCGTCGAGCAGCAGCACGGTACAACCCTCCACGTCACCCGCCACCAGATGCTGACCTGTGACCTGACCCGCCCTGCGCCGCTTGTCCACCACGGCAAAGCCCAGAGGTTGTGAGAGCTCAGTCTCCAGTGCCTCTCGCCACAGCTGTGCCCGTTTCACCCCTCCCGGGTCGGGAGATGCCACTGCGCATGGTCCATGTTCTGCAATGGCTCGGGCTACGGTCTGAAAAGCCTGATGGGCCTCCAGCAGTTGGGTTGGTACCCGAAACGCGTTCTGAAGGGCCGCTGAATTGTGCGCATCGAGCACCACCAACTCGTCGGTGCCGACCGCTTCGAACATTTGAGCCACGTATCGAAGTGCCAGCGGATCGAATGGTTGCGTCCGGCGGTCCTTGCGCGCATAGGCCAGATAGGGCACCAGGGCCGTGATGCGCGCCGCGCCGTGGTCGCGCAGCGTACCGATGAACATCAACAGCCGGCACAGGGCGTCGTGCGGGCTCGCGTCGGGGCGGCCGTGCAGGCTGGCCAGCACGAACACCTGCTGCGCGCGCGGGTCACACAGCGGGCGCCACTTGTGTTCGCCGTCTTCGAAGGCGCGGTCCTCGAAGTCGGCCAGCGGCTGCGCCAGCCGGGTGCTCAGGGCGCGCGCCAGATCGGTGCCTCCGTCGAGCGAAAAGATCAGCATGGGGCTTCCCAGCGCGCCTGCGACAGTGAGCGCACAAAAGGGTCCAGCGCGTCCGCGGGCAGGGCGTCGATGCCGGCGGCAGCGGCCCGCCCGCTGCCACCAAAGGCCTGGCACACCGTGTGTGCGCCATGGGGTGACGTGCGCGGCGCGCGAACACTGACCGTGTAGTGGCCGTCGTGCCGCTCGGTGAGCACGGCCTGGGCCTGGCCGGGGTGCACCGCCGCCAGCGCGTTGGCCAGGAAACCCGAGACCCGGCGGCTCCAGGGTGCCGAGGGCAGCACCACCACGCGGGCCTGCGCGCTTTCCCAATGGGGCTGGACCCCCATGGCCACCCGGAAGTCGCGCCGCCGGCAGGCCTCGATCTCGTGGATCACCGGTTCGTCGCGCAGCAGGGTCCACGGCGAGCTGTGGCGCGCCAGTCGCTCGTACAACCCGGCTGGCGCGATGCACACGTCCGACGGGTCTTCGCCGTAGGCGTTGTAGTTGATGGCCAGGCCAAGGCGGCGCAGCAGCGCGCGGTGCAACGGGTCGAGCCCCGACGCCTCACCCAGGCGGTCGGCCACGGCGGTGAGTTCGTCGCCGTAGGCACCCACCAGGGCCCAGGCGCGGAAGCGCCCGCCCAGGTACCGGTCCACCAGCAGGCTGGTGCACACCTCATGGCTGAAATCGAGGTGGGCATCAAGGCGATGGTGGGCCGGCACCGGACCGCTCCAGTGGTGATCGAACCAGCGCACCTGCGCGCCGCCCTCCAACAGCCGGTCCAGCGCTGCCCGGTTGCGCTGCATCGACAGGTCGCACACCAGCACCTCACTGTCCGCCACGCACGGCACCTGTTGCAACAGGGCAATGTCGCGCTTGAGCCCGGTGATCAGGCGCGCAGCCGACGGGTCGTGCAGGCGCCACTGCCGCACCGCGCACAGCCCATCGGCATCACCATTGCACACATCGAAGCGCGCCACCGCATGACCCCGGGGCGGTGTCGTGTCGGGTGCTGTCATGGCGGGGATTCAGTCCAACTCGACGGGAATGAAAAGACGATCACCGTCTCGCTCGATCAGCAGCGCCACGGCAGGGGGCTTGCGCGCAATCATGGCGCGCACCTGCTCCACTGACGACACCGGTGTGCCATTGACCGCCAGCAGCACGTCGCCCGCCACCACCCCCGCGCGCGCCGCCAGGCCCGAGCTGTCCACGACCATCAAGCCGCCACTGTCCAGCGACGCCGCTTCGCGCTCCTCGCGAGTGAGCGGTCGCAGGTTCAGACCGAGTTGGCCCGGTGCCGCAGCGGACCTTTGGGTGCTCGGAGCCGTGTCGTCGGAGGCCCGCCCCAGTGTCACGCTCAATGTGCGCTGGGCACGGTTGCGCCACACCGTGAGTTGGACCGTGTCGCCGGGTGACAGCAGCGCCAGCCGGGCGCCGAGTTCGCCTGCGTTGTCGACGCGCTGGCCATTGACGGACGTGATCACGTCACCCGCCATCAGGCCGGCGGAGCGTGCGGCGCTGTCGCGCGCCACACTCACCACCAGGGCGCCATTGGGCACATCAAGGCCGAAGGAGCGGGCCAGCGACTGGTTCAGGTTCTGGATCGACACACCCAGCCGCGCATGCTGGGCCCGCCCGTGCGCGACGATCTGGTCCTTGACGCGCAAGGCCACCTCGATCGGAATGGCGAACGACAGGCCCTGGTAGCCGCCCGACTGTGAATAGATCTGGGCGTTGATGCCCACCACCGAAGCGCTGGCATCGAGCAAGGGCCCACCCGAGTTGCCCGGGTTCACCGCCGCGTCGGTCTGGATGAACGTGACAACGGATTCGCCGGGCAAGGCACGGCCTTTGGCGCTCACGATGCCTTGCGTGGCGGTCTGCTCCAGGCCGTAGGGTGCGCCGATCGCGAGCACCGGGTCACCCACTTGCAGGTCGTCCACGCGCCCCAGCCGCACCACCGGCAACTGGCTGGCTGCCACGCGCAGCACCGCCACATCGGTCAGCGGATCGGTCCCCAGCACCTGGGCCTTGAACTCGCGCCGGTCGCTCAGCCGTACCAGGATCTGCTCGGCGCCCTGGATGACGTGCGCGCTGGTGAGCACCAGGCCGTCGGCCGTGATGATGAAGCCCGAGCCCTGGCCACGAAAAGCCCGCTCACCCGGCGGTGTGCCGCGCGGCAGGTTCTTGAAGAGGGAGGAGAAGGGCTCTTCGTCGGGCCAGGGCAGCCAGTCCTGGGGCGAGACCTTGCGCGAGCCGGTGACCGTGATGCCGACCACGGCCGGCGCAGCCAGCTGAACGATGGCGCGGTAGTTGGGCATGATCGCCCCCGGGATCACGGCGGCCCGCGGGGCCACCGGTGGCGGGGTCTGTGCCGGCGCGACCATGCCCTGCAAGGCGCTCACCACCAGGGCCACCCACCGGGCACGCCACAACGCCTGCGTGTGTGCTCGCCGGTGCATGTCCATCCTGCTCACTCCTCCTGGGCCAGGGCCCGCAGCATCTGCTTGAAGTCGGGCCACGGCATGGCGGGCCAGATTTCGGTGTGGGCCTTGCCGTAGCTGCGCACCAGCAGGGAAGCCCGCGTCATGGTCTCCATGTCGGGCGCCTCGATGATGTCCAGGTAGTCCCAGGGGCCCAGCAGCGCGTGGCTGCTGACCCACTTCAGCGTCGGGCAGTGGTTCAGCACCTGCTGCGACACGTGCCGCTCCAGCGTCTCGAACGACTTGGGCTGGTGCAATGCCTGCGGCGCCAGGCGGGTCAGGAGGATGAAGGTGGGCATGGCGACTTCCCGTTGCGTGACAGCAAGGAGGTCACTCTAGGGGCCCACCGCGAAAGCCGCTTGAGCCTGCTCAATGCGCCATCAACACCGGCAGCGTCATCGAGGCCAGCACCGTGCGCGTGGCACCTCCCAGCACCCACTCGCGGGTCCGCCCGTGTCCATAGCAGCCCATCACGAGCAGGTCCGCGTCCACGTCCGCCGCCATCGACAGCAGGCGTTCACCGACCTCGCTGTCTTCAGGGCCGCCCGCGTGGGTCTTGGTGTGAACACAGTGGGTCTGCAGGTAGTCTTGCAGCGGTTGCAGCGTCGCATCCACGTCTTCGCCGAACCCCACTGCGTGCACCTGCCCTGCCCGCTGCAGCCAGGGCAAGGACGCAGACACTGCGCGGGCCGACGTGCGGGTCTCCTTCCAGGCCACCAGCACCGTGCGACCGACGACACCGATCTCGCCGCTGAAGGGCAGGATCAGGCCGGGCCGACCGCTGTCGAGCAGCACGCTGGAGACAAAGTCGGACGGCAGTTCCGCCGCCGCAGGGTCCTTCGCATCGCGCTGTCCCAGGATCACCAGATCGGCATACAGGGCCTGGCGCGCAAAGCCCCACGGCCCATCGGCCAGCGGGTCGGTCCAATGAAGCCGGCCATGGCCAGCCGCGAGCTGATGGAACAGCTTGTGGATCTTGTCGATCGCCTCCTTGTCCTGCTCCTGCGTGGCGGCCACGGCGGCGCCTGCGCCTTCCATGGCAAACGGGTAGCGCACCAGGGCCGTCAGCAGGCAGGGCTGGCCCGTCACCTGCGCCGAAAAATCCTCGGCCAGTTGGCGCGCGAGCTGGATGCGCTGGGCCGTGCGGGCTGAACTGTCGAGATGCAGCAGGATGGAGCCGGGGGCTTGCATGGTCTGACCTTTGAAAGTAATCGTGCGCGAACGGGACGCTACGCCCACTCGATCCGGACTTCGTTGCGCAGGCTCAATCCCGGGCTGTTCAAGCCGGGTCAAGGTCCCGCCATGTCCCGGATCTCTCCGTCCACGATGCGCGCCATGGTCCTGCACGCGCCCGCCCAGGCCCTGCGGCTGGAAACCCGCCTACTGCCCGAGCCCGGGCCGGGTGAGCTGCGGCTTCGTGTCGAGGCCTGTGCCGTGTGCCGAACCGACCTGCATGTGGTCGACGGCGAGTTGCCCTTGCCGCGGCTGCCGCTGGTGCCGGGACACGAGATCGTCGGTGTGGTGGAAGCGGTGGGGCCGGGCGTGGACGCGAGCCGGCTGGGTGAGCGCATGGGCGTGCCTTGGTTGGCCCACACCTGCGGCCACTGCGCGTTCTGCCGGGTCGGGCGCGAGAACCTGTGCGACCACGCGCTGTTCACCGGACAGGGGCGCGACGGCGGTTTTGCCAGCCATGTGATCGCCGAAGCCGCGTTCTGCCTGCCGCTGGACCTGCCCATGGACGCGCAGCACCTGGCGCCCCTGCTGTGTGCCGGACTGATCGGCTGGCGGGCCTTGTGCATGGCCGGCGATGATGCCCGGGTGCTTGGTCTCTACGGCTTCGGGGCGGCGGCCCACCTGATGGCCCAGGTCGCGCGGCACCAAGGCCGGCAGGTGTACGCCTTCACCCGCCCCGGCGATGCGCAGGCCCAGGGCTTTGCGCGTGAGCTGGGCGTTGCATGGGCGGGCGGTTCCGACGAGGCTCCACCCACACCGCTGGACGCCGCGATCATCTTTGCGCCGGTGGGTGCACTGGTGCCGCTGGCCTTGCGCGCCGTGCGCAAGGGCGGACGTGTGGTGTGCGGGGGCATTCACATGAGCGATATCCCGGCCTTTCCCTACGCATGGCTGTGGGAGGAGCGTCAGCTGGTCTCGGTGGCCAACCTCACTCGTGCCGATGCCTCGGCGTTCCTCGCGTTCGTGGACACCGCGCCCCTGCGGGTGGACACCACCGCCTACGCGCTGGAACAGGCCAACAAAGCGCTGGACGACCTGCGTGCCGGCCGCCTGCAGGGCGCGGCTGTGCTGATGATGTGAGGTAAAGGCTCACCGGGAAGCGAGGCTGGACAGCGGGGAAGACACGGTGTTGCTCGGCAATTCACTGCCCTCGCAGCGGCGCAGGCCGAACAGCGATCCGAAGATGGTGACCAGGGCAACGATCAAAGCTATGAGCAGCCTCATGGCCGCCCCGCGCTGGAGACGGCGCGCGACCACGCGCCGAGGCCAAAGCCGGGAAACCGCGGGGATTCGCTGCTTTTGGCGAAGGAAGGCGCCTGCGTCGTACCGGCCTTCCATTGAGGGCCGCTGCGAAACACGCCCGCCAGACCTGCCAAGTGGACTGCAAAGGAGTCCAACAGGTCATCAATTGAAAGGACGCCACACAGGTGACCCGTGGCATCTTTCACCAACAGGCGCCTCACACCGCGCGCCTGCATTGCCGCCACCGCGTTCTCCAGACTGTCGTCCTCCACCAGGAAGACGAGATCTTTCCGGGCCCAGGTCTCGATCGGCGCTTGAAGGGATGTTGCGGGCTGGGTCAGTACGTCCATCACCAGATCCCGATCCGTCACGATGCCGATCACCTGTGCGCCGTCGGCGGTGGATTGGGTCACCACCAGCGAGCCAACATGGTGGTCACGCATGCGACACGCCGCTTCTGCAACCGAGCTGCCGGCATCAATGGTGACGACCTGTCGGGTACAGACGGTGCCGACTTGCATGTGGAACTCCTGTGACGTGGCCAGGAAAGGCCACTGCCTCTCCGAGGCGTTTCAGTGTGCGCTCCGGGCAAGTGTCCGGATTGAGTGTGCTCAACGTGGTTAACGCGCAAGTCACTAGTCTGCACATGCACCCTCGGCTTCATTCACGCAGCTGCAGTTCAGGTGCAACCCACAAATACTTGTATTAACAGGAGCACAGACATGAAGCAGACTTCAGCCAGCGCGGTTGGCACGAAGGCATTGATCAAGCGGCCTCCGATGGCGGTGATGTCCCTGGGAGATGGACATGCTCGTCCGGACGGCTCTGGCAGTGCGCAGGCCGGCTATTCGCGCGAGGCACGCATTCACGAAGCGGCCTACGCGCTGTACGAGGCCCGCGGCTGCGTGGACGGTCACGACCTGGAAGACTGGCTCGCGGCAGAGGCCTCCGTTGCTCGCGAGGACCAAGGCGTCCGACCCGGCGAACCGCTCTCGGAACACTGAAGCACGTTACGCGTTTCGCTCAGTCGGATTAGTCGAGCCGAAAGACTGCTTGCTTCCGTCTAGCGACGTACACCGCGAAGCACCGAGGGTCGGAAGACGCTGCACAACCGACGTTGCGCAAGAAGCAACTTGAAGAAGTGTTGACTAGCGAGTCGACAAGTTGCCCAACGGTCACAACGTCGCTCAACGATTTCTGTGACGACACAGACCTCGTCACAGACCTCGTCACAAACAAAAAAGCCCTCGTTTCCGAGGGCTTCAGTGACAAGCAAGCGCTTG
The DNA here is from genome assembly GCF_010104355.1 of Hydrogenophaga sp. PBL-H3. Classification (NCBI taxonomy): domain Bacteria; kingdom Pseudomonadati; phylum Pseudomonadota; class Betaproteobacteria; order Burkholderiales; family Comamonadaceae; genus Hydrogenophaga; species Hydrogenophaga sp. PBL-H3. The sequence continues at coordinate 549,175 of NZ_CP044972.1, read as the reverse complement.
ATTTGGTTGGTTGCGCGGGCAAGATTTGAACTTGCGACCTTTGGGTTATGAGCCCAACGAGCTACCAGGCTGCTCCACCGCGCGTCAAGCCTTAGATTCTATCACGCTTTGTCGGCGTCGGCCGCGGGTGCCGCATCTTCTGCACGGTCCACGAGTTCGACGAGTGCCATCGGAGCGTTGTCGCCCACGCGGTAACCCATCTTCAGGATGCGGGTGTAACCACCGGGTCGTGCGGCGAAGCGCGGGCCCAGTTCGTTGAACAGCTTGACGACCACATCGCGGTCGCGCAAACGGTCAAATGCCAGGCGGCGGTTGGCCACGGTGGCCACCTTGGCCAGGGTGATCATGGGTTCGACCACGCGGCGCAGTTCTTTGGCCTTGGGCACCGTGGTCTTGATGGCTTCGTGCGTGAGCAACGAGTTCATCATGTTGCGAAGCATTGCAAGGCGGTGTTCGCTGGTGCGATTGAGTTTTCTAAGTCCGTGTCCGTGACGCATATTTCATCCTTTCAGTTGTTTTGCCCGCAGCCGTGTCAGGTACTGCGAGTTCGTCCGTGGCCGGCTTCGTGCCGGCTAGCGGAATTTCAGTGCTTGTCCAAACCGGCCGGTGGCCAGTTCTCAAGCTTCATGCCCAAGGTCAAGCCGCGCGAAGCGAGCACTTCCTTGATTTCGTTGAGCGACTTGCGACCCAGGTTGGGGGTCTTGAGCAACTCGTTCTCGGTGCGCTGGATCAGATCACCGATGTAATAGATGTTCTCGGCCTTGAGGCAGTTGGCCGAACGCACGGTGAGCTCGAGCTCATCGACAGGGCGCAACAGGATCGGGTCGAACTGCTGCGAGCTGCGCTGTGCAGGAGCTTCGAAGTTGAGTTCAGCGCCTTCGAGTTGCGCGAACACAGCCAGCTGCTCGACCAGGATCTTGGCCGAGGCGCGAACGGCTTCTTCAGGACCGATGGAACCGTTGGTCTCGATCTCCAGCACCAGCTTGTCCAGATCGGTGCGCTGCTCGACGCGAGCGCTCTCGACCGTGTAGCTCACGCGCTTGACGGGCGAGAACGACGCGTCCAACACGATGCGACCGATGGAGCGGGCCTGATCGTCATTGCGACGCAGGCTGCCCGGCACATAACCACGACCTTTTTCGACCTTGATCTGCATGTCGAGCTTGGCGCCGGCAGACAGCGTGGCGATCACGTGGCCGGGGTTCACGATTTCAACATCGTGCGGGGTCTGGATGTCGGCAGCGGTCACGAGACCTTCACCGTCTTTGCGCAAGCTCAGCGTGACTTCATCGCGGTTGTGGAGCTTGAACACCACGCCCTTGAGGTTCAGGAGCATGTTGACCACGTCTTCCTGAACGCCGTCGATCGACGAATACTCGTGCACCACACCCGCAATGGTGACTTCAGTCGGCGCATGGCCGGTCATGGAAGACAGCAAAACGCGGCGCAGGGCGTTGCCCAACGTATGGCCATAACCACGCTCGAAGGGCTCAAGCGTGACTTTGGCGCGGTTTGCCGAGAGTTGCTCGACGTTGATGGTTTTGGGCTTCAGCAGATTGTTCAGCATTCAAACTTCCTTCAGTACCCTCGGCTCGTTACACCGATAAGGCAGATGGAGCATGGCCCGGCCGCACCCGTGAAGGTGCAAACCGGGAACGAAATTAACGGGAATACAGTTCGACGATCAACGATTCGTTGACATCAGAGGCGAATTCGTCGCGGTCAGGCGATTTCTTGAACACGCCTTCGACCTTCTCGACCGAAACATCCACCCAAGCGGGGAAGCCGATTTGCTTGGCCAACTCCATGGCTTCCAGCACGCGACCCTGCTTCTTCGACTTCTCGCGAACGGCGATCACATCGCCAGCCTTCACAGAGTACGAAGGAATGTTCACCGATTTGCCATTCACAAGGATCGCCTTGTGCGACACGATCTGCCGCGCCTCGGCACGGGTCGAAGCAAAGCCCATGCGGAACACGACGTTGTCAAGCCGCGCCTCCAAAAGGAAAAGCAAGTTGGCGCCGGTGTTGCCACGGCGACGATCGGCTTCGGCGAAGTAGCGGCGGAACTGGCGCTCCAGCACACCATAGGTGCGCTTGACTTTTTGTTTCTCGCGCAACTGCACGCCAAAATCTGAAGTGCGCTGGCCGGAGGTACGGCCGTGCTGGCCTGGCTTGGAGTCGAACTTGGCCTTGTCGCTGATGGAGCGGCGAGCGCTCTTGAGCAACAGGTCAGAGCCTTCACGGCGGGAAAGTTTGGCCTTGGGGCCGAGGTAACGTGCCACGTTGATGTCCTTATGTTTCTACCGCAACCCACATCGAACGATGTCATTGCGGGAGCCACTCCTCGAATGAAGTGGCGGTGGGCTTAGCAAAAAATGCCACCGCAGGTGACTGCGGTGGCGCTCGAAAAAAGCTTTCCATTATACCGCGTACGCGGTACCGCCTCAAATGCGGCGGCGCTTCTGCGGACGGCAGCCGTTGTGTGGAACGGGCGTCACGTCAGAGATGGAGTTGATCCGGATGCCGAGGGCACCCAGGGCTCGCACAGACGATTCGCGACCAGGACCAGGGCCCTTGATCTCGACATCCAGGTTCTTGATGCCTTGCTCAATGGCAGCGCGTCCGGCCACTTCCGATGCCACCTGGGCAGCAAACGGCGTTGACTTGCGCGAGCCCTTGAAGCCCTGACCACCAGACGAAGCCCACGACAAGGCATTGCCCTGGCGATCGGTGATCGTGATGATGGTGTTGTTGAACGAAGCGTGCACGTGAGCGATACCGTCGGCAATGTTCTTGCGGACTTTCTTGCGAACGCGTGCGGACGCGCTGGTGGAGGGTGACTTGGCCATGGGAATCCTTCGAACCGATTACTTCTTCAGCGACTGGGCTGCCTTGCGGGGACCCTTGCGCGTACGCGCATTGGTCTTCGTGCGCTGACCGCGCAGCGGCAGGCCACGGCGGTGACGGAAACCGCGATAGCAACCAATGTCCATCAATCGCTTGATGTTCATGGTGGTCTCGCGGCGAAGGTCGCCTTCGATCGTGAACGTGCCGACCTGATCGCGAACTTTTTCAAGTTCCGCGTCGCTCAGGTCCTTGATCTTCTTCGTGTAGTCGATGCCGCATGCTTCGCAAATCTTGCGAGCGCGGGTGCGACCAATACCGAAGATTGCCGTCAAGCCGATTTCAGCGTGCTTGTGCGGCGGAATGTTGATGCCTGCAATACGAGCCATGATGGTCCTCTAAACTTCAATCAGCCTTGACGCTGCTTATGACGCGGATCGGTGCAAATGACTCGCACAACACCGTGCCGCTTGATGATCTTGCAGTTGCGGCACATTTTTTTGACCGAAGCCGAAACTCTCATAGTCTTCTCCTAGATATTCCAAAAGTATTCAACAACCAACCATTCACTTCGAGCGAAAAACAATTCTCGCTCTGGTGAGGTCGTAGGGCGTGAGCTCTACCTTGACCTTGTCGCCTGGCAGGATACGGATGTAGTGCATCCTCATCTTGCCGCTGATATGTCCCAGGACCACATGACCGTTTTCGAGCTTGACCCTGAAGGTCGCATTGGGAAGGTTCTCAACAACCTCACCTTGCATCTCGATCACGTCGTCCTTGGACATACAAAAACTCAACTGCCGGGTGACGTCTTGAAGTTGGCCTTCTTGAGCAGTGATTCGTACTGCTGAGACATCATGTAGTTCTGAACCTGCGCCATGAAATCCATGGTGACCACCACAATGATCAGCAAAGAGGTGCCGCCGAAATAGAACGGCACGTTGTACTTCAGGATCAGGAACTCGGGCAGCAAACACACCGCAGTGATGTACACGGCACCGGCCAGCGTCAGTCGAAGCAGGATCTTGTCGATGTAGCGTGCTGTCTGGTCGCCGGGGCGAATGCCAGGCACGAACGCCCCACTCTTCTTCAGGTTGTCGGCGGTCTCACGACTGTTGAACACCAACGCCGTGTAGAAGAAGCAGAAAAAGACGATCGCCGCAGCGTACAACGCCACATAAATCGGTTGGCCTGGCGACAACGCAGATGCGATATCACGCAACCAGCGGGTGGAGTCACCCGTGCTCACCCAACTCACTACCGTGGTGGGCAGCAGAATGATCGATGACGCGAAAATCGGTGGAATCACGCCGGCCATGTTCAACTTCAGCGGCAAGTGTGACGACTGACCGCCGTAGACTTTGTTGCCCACCTGACGGCGTGCGTAGTTGACCAGGATCTTGCGTTGACCACGCTCAACGAACACCACGAAGTAGGTCACCAAGACTACGAGCGCGATGATAAAAATAGCGATCAGGATGTTCATGGCACCGGTGCGAACCAGTTCCAGCAGACCGCCCACGGCACTGGGCAAACCAGCGGCAATACCCGCAAAGATCAAGATCGAAATGCCGTTGCCAAGACCGCGCTCGGTAATTTGTTCACCTAGCCACATCAGAAACATAGTGCCGGCAACGAGGCTGACCACAGCCGTCAGGCGAAAACCCATGCCGGGATCGATCACCAAACCCGCAGAGCCTTCCAGCGCCAAGGCAATACCCATGGACTGGAAGATCGCCAGACCCAATGTGCCGTAACGGGTGTACTGGGTAATCTTGCGACGGCCAGCCTCTCCCTCTTTTTTCAGCTGCTCAAACGTGGGCACCACGTAAGTCATGAGCTGCATGATGATCGATGCCGAGATGTACGGCATGATGCCTAACGCGAACACGGTGAAACGCGACAGCGCCCCGCCCGAGAACATGTTGAAGAGGCTGAGAATGCCACCCGCTTGTCCCTTGAACAGCTGCTCAAGTTGCGCGGGGTCGATGCCCGGCACCGGAATGTGCGCACCGATGCGGTACACCACCAGAGCGAGCAGCAAGAAAACCAGTCGACGACGCAGGTCGCCGAACTTGCCGGTTTTCGCGAGGGACGTGGAGCCAGTTGCCACAGGTTGTTTCCGTTGGAGTCCGGTCAGGCGAAGGAGCCGCCGGCGGCTTCGATCGCAGCTTTGGCACCAGCAGTGGCCGCCACATCCTTGAAGGACACGGCGCGCGTGATCTCACCGGTCTTGATGACCTTGACACGCTTGGCCAGATGGGGAACCAGGCCAGCCTGCTTGAGCACGAGCATGTCCACGTCAGCCACATTGAGTGAACTGATGTCGGTCAGAGTCACTTCAGCGTTGAACTGCAGTTGGGCCGATTTGAAGCCGCGCTTGGGCAGACGGCGCTGCAGAGGCATTTGACCGCCTTCGAAACCCACCTTGTGGTAGCCACCCGAACGGGATTTCTGGCCTTTGTGACCGCGGCCGGCAGTCTTGCCCAGACCGGAGCCAATGCCGCGACCCACGCGACGCTTGGCGTGCTTGGCACCTTCAGAGGGCTTGATGGTATTGAGTTGCATGTCCGTGACTCCGATCAGAGTACTTTGACCAGGTAGCTGATCTTGTTGATCATGCCGCGCACGGCAGGCGTGTCCTGCAGCTCGCTGGTGCTGTTGAGTTTGCGCAAACCCAGGCCACGCACGGTGTCGCGGTGGGATTGCTTTGTTCCGATGGGGCTGCGCACCAACTGAACCTTGACGGTGTTTTGAGTGGTCATGATCGCTCCAATCAACCCAGGATGTCTTCGACGGACTTGCCACGCTTGGCAGCCACGTCGGACGGGGTGGTTGAATTCTTCAGTGCGTCCAGCGTGGCACGCACCAGGTTGTAGGGATTGCTCGAGCCGTGGCTCTTGGCCACGACGTCGGTGATGCCGAGCACTTCAAACACGGCGCGCATCGGGCCGCCCGCGATGATGCCGGTACCTTTGGAGGCGGGCAGCATCATCACGTTGGATGCACCATGTTCGCCCTGCACACTGTGGTGCAACGAACCGTTCTTGAGCGACACCTTGATCATGTTGCGACGGGCTTGCTCCATGGCTTTCTGCACGGCCACCGGCACTTCACGCGCCTTGCCCTTGCCCATGCCCACGCGGCCATCGCCGTCGCCGACGACGGTCAGTGCTGCGAAACCGAGGATGCGACCGCCCTTGACCACCTTGGTCACGCGGTTGATCGCGATCATCTTTTCGCGCAAACCGTCTTCGTTCGCTTCGTTCTTGATGTTTGCCGTAAATTTAGCCATTTTGTGGTTTCCGTTTGATCAGAACTGCAGGCCGGCTTCGCGGGCGGCGTCTGCCAGGGCTTTCACCCGACCGTGGTAGGCAAAACCGGAACGGTCAAAAGCCACCTTTTCAATACCGGCGGCCTTGGCCTTCTCGGCAATGCGCTTGCCAATCAGGGCTGCCGCAGCGGCGTTGCCGCCTTTGCCAGCGCCGCCGATCTGGGCACGCACTTCGGCTTCGGCCGTGGATGCCGAGGCCAGCACTTTGGCGCCGTCGTCGGAGATGACGCTGGCGTAGATGTGCAGGTTGGTGCGGTTCACGGTCAGGCGGACAGCGCCCTGCTGCGCAATGCGGATGCGCGTTTGGCGGGCGCGGCGCAGACGTTGCTCTTTTTTGGTCAACATGATCCTGATCCTTATTTCTTCTTGGTTTCCTTGATCACGACCTTTTCATCCGCATAGCGGATGCCCTTGCCCTTGTAGGGCTCGGGGGGGCGCACGGCCCGCACTTCGGAAGCGATCTGACCAACACGCTGACGATCCGAACCCTTGATCAGGATTTCGGTGGGCGTCGGCGTCTCCACCTTGATACCGGCAGGCATGTCCATCACCACCGGGTGGGAGTAACCCACCGTCAGGTTGAGCTTGGAGCCTTGTGCCTGGGCCTTGTAGCCCACACCCAACAGCGTGAGCTTCTTTTCGAAGCCTTTGCTGACACCGTTGACCATGTTGTTCACCAGCTGTCGCATGGTGCCCGACATGGCGTTCGCTTCGCGGGACTCGTTCACGGGAACGAAGGTCAGCGCGCCGCTGTTGCTTTCAACCTTGACCAGCGCGTTTTGCGCCAGTGCCAAGGCACCCAGGGCACCCTTGACGTTGATCAGATCGTCTTTGACGGCGACCTCAACCCCGGCAGGGATGGAGACCGGCAGTTTTCCAATACGTGACATTAATTGCTCCTCAATGCCCGCATCAGGCGACGTAACACAGGACTTCGCCGCCGACACCGGTGGCGCGAGCCTTGCGATCGGTCATCACGCCCTGCGGCGTGGTGACGATGGCCACACCCAGACCGTTCTGGACCTGGGGAATGGCGTTGCGACCGCGGTAAACGCGCAGGCCGGGGCGGCTCACGCGCTCGATGCGCTCGATCACGGGACGGCCAGCGTAGTACTTCAAGGCGATTTCGAGCTCGCTCTTGCCGTCATTGTTCTTGACCTGAAATCCGTCGATGTAACCCTCGTCCTTCAGGACTTGGGCGATTGCGGCTTTGACCTTGGAGGCCGGCATCGACACAGTGGACTTCTCGACCATCTGCGCGTTGCGGATGCGGGTCAACATGTCGGCGATAGGATCACTCATGCTCATTTGTGGTTCTCCTAGGGCTTACCAGCTGGCTTTGGTGATGCCGGGGATTTCTCCGGCAAACGCCATTTCACGGACCTTGGCGCGAGCCAGGCCAAAGTGAGCGAAGGTGCCACGCGGACGACCGGTGATCTCGCAGCGGTTGCGCTGGCGGGTCGGGTTCGAGTTGCGGGGCAGCTTCTGCAGACCCAGGCGGGCCGCATCGCGCTCTTCGTCGGTCTTCTTGACGTCGTTGGCGACGGCTTTGAATTCGTTGTATTTCTTGGCGAACTTGGCGGCGAGTTTTTCGCGCTTGAGTTCACGTTGCAGTAGTGCTTGTTTAGCCACGCGCCACCTCAGTTCTTGAACGGGAAACGGAAACCAGCCAGAAGAGCCTTGCACTCTTCGTCGTTCTTGGCGGTCGTCGTGATGCTGATGTTGAGACCGCGCAAGGCGTCAACCTTGTCGTACTCGATCTCAGGGAAGATGATCTGCTCTTTAACGCCGACGTTGTAGTTGCCGCGACCGTCGAACGAGCGGCCGGAGATACCACGGAAGTCGCGCACACGGGGCAGCGCCACGGTGACGAAGCGGTCCAGGAACTCGTACATCTTGGCGCCGCGCAGGGTCACCATGCAGCCGATGGCCTGCTGTTCGCGGATCTTGAAACCAGCGATGGCCTTGCGGGCCTTGGTCACGACAGGCTTCTGGCCGGCGATCTTGGTCAGGTCGCCCACGGCGTTGTCCATGACTTTCTTGTCGGCAACGGCCTCGCTCACACCCATGTTCAGCGTGATCTTGGTGATGCGGGGCACCTCCATGATCGACTTGTAGCCGAATTTCTCGACCAAGCTGGGCGCGATGGTGTCGCGGAAAATGTCTTGCAAACGTGCCATGGTCATGCCGCCTTGATTTCTTCGCCGCTGGACTTGAAGACGCGCACTTTCTTGCCGTCAGCCAGGAGCTTGATGCCCACGCGATCTGCCTTGCCCGTGGCGCCATTGAAGATGGCGATGTTGGACTGGTGGATGGGCATGGTTTTTTCGATGATGCCGCCGGTCACACCCTTCATGGGGTTTGGCTTGGCGTGCTTCTTGACGATGTTCACGCCCTCGACGACCAGCTTGCTGTCGTCGGCACGGAGCACGACCTTGCCGCGCTTGCCCTTGTCGCGACCTGCGATCACGATGACTTCGTCACCACTGCGAATCTTGTTCATGATGACTCCTCAGAGAACCTCGGGCGCCAGCGACACGATCTTCATGAACTTTTCGGTGCGCAGCTCGCGCGTGACCGGTCCGAAGATGCGGGTGCCGATGGGCTCCAGCTTGGCGTTGAGCAACACTGCTGCGTTGCCGTCGAATTTGATGAGAGCGCCGTCCTGACGACGGATGCCCTTGGCGGTGCGAACCACCACAGCGTTGTAAACCTCGCCTTTTTTGACGCGGCCACGGGGCGCTGCTTCTTTGATGGTGACCTTGATGACGTCGCCCACGCTGGCGTAGCGCCGCTTGGAGCCGCCGAGCACCTTGATGCACATCACGGACTTGGCACCCGTGTTGTCGGCAACATCGAGTCGAGATTGCGTTTGGATCATTTGATTTAAGTCCCAACTTGAATCCCCCCAGCCACCACGGCCGGGAGTGATCAGTCTTGGGCCCGTCGTCTAGAACCGGAGTGGCCAGAAGCCAACTCCAACTCTTTCCGAGTGGGCAGATTGCATCGCTTTTTTAGAGCGAAGCCGCGCAGTATCACATGCTTTTAGCAGGCTGTCAACGTCCTGGGCTGCGAAATGCCTCAAATTCCGCTGGCCACCGGGCGATACCGGGCGCACAAGTCCAGAAATGGGCGAAGCGCCGGGTCCGTGCCCAGCTCTTGCTGCAGGATGGCGGCCACGCCGGGCGCCAGACGGGCGGCTTCGGCGGCGTCCAGGAACAGCATGCGGGAGCGCCGGGCGAGGACGTCCTCCACCGTCTGGGCGTGCTCGAAACGCGCGGCATAACGCACCATGGCCTCGGTCAAGCCCGGCCCCAGAAGCGTGTCCTTGCCCGGACATTCGTTCACCTGGGCCCCGTCGACCCCATACAGATGCAGACCGGGCGCGGCGTACAAGGGTATCGCGGCGCTGGACGCGGCGGGTGCACCCGCCAGCGCATGTGACGCCGTCAGGCCACCTGCCCGCCTGGGCAACAGCTGGCTGGCGAAGCAGCGCTCCAGAACGTCTTCGGCCATCGCGCGGTAAGTGGTCCATTTGCCCCCGGTCACCGTGACCAGGCCATTGGCGTCGACAACGATGGTGTGTTCGCGCGACAAGACCTTGGTGCCGCCCTCGGTCGCCGCCGGCGCGGCCACCAGCGGGCGCAGGCCCACCCAGAGACTCTTGATGTCTTCACGGCGCACCGGCCGGCTCAACGCCTGGCTGCCCTCGCTGAGGATGAATTCCAGTTCTTCGGCGAAGGCGTCGGGCTCGCGCGGCAGGTCTTTGCGCGGCGTGTCGGTGGTGCCCAGCACCAGCTTGCCCAGCCACGGCACGGCAAACAGCACACGCCCGTCGCGCGTCTTGGGCACCAGCAGCGCGTGGCCGCCGGGCATGAAGTCGCGGTCGACCACCACGTGCACACCCTGGCTGGGGCTGACCATGCGAGAGGGTGAGCCCTGGGCCAATGCCGGCTGTGTGTGGTCACGCAACGCGTCGACCCAGACGCCGGTGGCGTTCACCACACATCGGGCCTGCAACTCAAAGGAGGCGCCGCCACGCCGGTCACTCACGTCGATGGTCGAGAGCGGGCCTTCGCCACCCTGCAACTGGCGCACCGCGGTCACTTCGGCGTAGTTCAGGACACGGGCTCCAGCAGCCTCGGCGCTGCGGGCGAGCGCCAACGCCAGGCGCGCATCGTCAAACTGGCCATCCCAATACTTGACGCCGCCGCGAAGCCCGTCGGGATTCACGCCCGGCAGGGCCTGCAGGGTCTGCTCTCGGCTCAGGAACTCGGTGCGACCCAGTCCTGCGGAGCCAGCCAGCTGGTCGTACAGCTTGAGGCCGATGCCGTAAAACGGGGTCTGCCACCAGTGATACGACGGCATGACGAACGGCAGCGGCTGCGCCAGGTGCGGCGCGATGCGCAACACGGTGGCGCGCTCGGCAAGGGCCTCGCGCACCAGGGCCAGGTTGCCCTGGGCGAGGTAACGCACGCCACCGTGCAGCAGCTTGGTGGAGCGAGACGAGGTGCCGCCAGCGAAGTCGTGAGACTCCAGCAGCACGACGGAGAAACCGCGCAGCGCGGCGTCGAGCGCCACCCCGAGGCCGGTGGCGCCGCCACCGACGACCACCAGGTCGTACACACCGTGGCGGGGCAGCGATTCAAGCAGTTCTGCGCGTTTCATGAAGAGGGGAGTGGCCCTCCGCACCACAGGGCACGGAGGGCGGGTTGCTACAAAAACCGATGCATCACATCAGCGCGCCTTGCCATTCTTCCATGCGTTGAGCAACTGGTCGTAGGCGATGGTTTCACCCTTGGGCTTCTCGTTGGCCAGCTTCTTCCAGGGCGCGGCCTTGTCGCTCAGGTACTTGGCGGGGTCGCCTTTGGGGTTGAGCTTGGGCGCGCAACGCTCCATGCCGGCGCGCTCCAGGCGCCCCATGACCTGGTCCATCTGTTCGGCCAGGTTGTCCATGGCCACCTGCGGGGTCTTCTCACCCGTCACGGCCTGGGCCACGTTCTGCCACCAGAGCTGGGCCAGCTTGGGGTAGTCGGGCACGTTGGTGCCGGTGGGCGTCCAGGCCACGCGGGCCGGGCTGCGGTAGAACTCGACCAGACCACCCAGCTTGGGCGCCAGGTCGGTCATGGCCTTGCTCTGAATGTCGCTTTCGCGGATCGGGGTCAGACCGACGATCGTTTTCTTCAACGAGGTGGTCTTGGCGGTCACGAACTGCGCGTAGAGCCAGGCGGCTGCCGTCTTGTTCTCGTCGTGGCCATTGAAGAACGACCACGAGCCCACGTCCTGGTAACCGTTCTGCATGCCCTGCTTCCAGTACGGGCCGTTCGGGCCGGGCGCCATGCGCCACTTGGGCGTGCCGTCGGCATTCACCACCGGCAGGCCGGGTTTGGTCATGTCGGCGGTGAAGGCGGTGTACCAGAAGATCTGCTGCGCGATCTGGCCCTGGGCGGGCACCGGGCCAGCTTCGCCGAAGGTCATGCCGGTGGCTTCCTTGGGCGCGTACTTCTTCATCCAGTCGATGTACTTGGTGAGCGCGTACACGGCGGCCGGCGAGTTGGTGGCGCCGCCGCGCGAGACGCTGGCACCCAGCGGCGTGCAACCGTCGGCGCTGGCGCGGATGCCCCACTCGTCCACCGGCTTGCCATTGGGGATACCGATGTCGGCGGTGCCGGCCATCGAGAGCCAGGCATCGGTGAAGCGCCAGCCCAGCGAGGGGTCCTTCTTGCCGTAGTCCATGTGACCATAGATCGGCTTGCCGTCGATGGTCTTGACGTCTTCGCTGAAGAAGGCGGCGATGTCCTCGTAGGCGCTCCAGTTCAGCGGCACGCCGAGGTCGTAGCCGTACTTGGCCTTGAACTTGTCCTTCAGGTCTTGCCGCGCGAACAGGTCGGCGCGGAACCAGTAGAGGTTGGCGAACTGCTGGTCGGGCAGCTGGTAGAGCTTGCCATCGGGCGCGGTGGTGAAGCTGGTGCCGATGAAGTCCTTGATGTCCAGACCGGGGTTGGTGTACTCCTTGCCCTTGCCGGCCATGTAGTCGGTCAGGTTCATCATCTTGCCGTAGCGGTAGTGGGTGCCGATCAGGTCGGAGTCGCTGATCCAGCCGTCGTAGATCGACTTGCCCGACTGCATCGAGGTCTGCAGCTTCTCGACCACGTCACCCTCTTGAATGAGGTCGTGCTTGACGGTGATGCCGGTGATTTCGGCGAACGCCTTGGCCAGGGTCTTGCTCTCGTATTCGTGCGTGGTAATGGTTTCCGATACCACCGAAATTTCTTTCACACCCTTGGCCTTGAGCTTGGCCGCGGCGTCGATGAACCATTTCATCTCGGCCGCCTGCTGGGCTTTGCTCAGGGTGGAGGGCTGGAACTCGCTGTCGATCCACTTCTTGGCGGCGGCTTCGTCGGCCCAGGCGGGCAAGGAGCCCATGGCGAGCAACGCTGCCAGGGCCAGAGGGGTGTGTCGCAATCTCATGTTGTCTCCTCGATCGGTGTGCTTCCCCGGTGTGTGACAGGTCTCGGCCCCGGGGAAGCAATGGGCCGAATACCGGAGAACATCGAACGATCAGCCCTTGCGCAGCGCCAGCACCAGCCAGGCCATGGATGCAACGAAAGAAATCCAGATGCTGGGCTCCCGCTCCAGCGAGAGCCACTGCATGAACCAGCCCGCCAGGCCGATGAAGGCCAGGTTGATGTAGGCCGCGCCGAGCAGGCCAATGAAGAGGCGGTCGCCGCGCGTGGTGACCATGGGCAGGAAACCCTTGCGCTCGATCGTGGGCGACTTGATTTCCCACACGGTCATGCCGATCAGCATGAGCACGATGCAGGTGAAGAAAACGGCCACAGGCGTGGTCCAGACCATCCACTGAAACATAAAACCCCCAATCAGTTGGGGTCAGAGCACGCTTCGCATGGTCTGACCCACAAAGTTTCAAACACGTCCCATGGCAAAACCTTTGGCGATGTAATGCCGCACGAACCAGATCACGATGGCGCCCGGCACGATGGTGAGCACGCCCGCTGCGGCCAGCGTGGCCCAGTCCATGCCGCTGGCGCTCACGGTGCGCGTCATGGTGGCCACAATGGGTTTGGCGTTCACGCTGGTGAGCGTGCGCGCCAGCAGCAGCTCGACCCAGCTGAACATGAAGCAGAAGAAGGCCGCCACGCCCACGCCGGCCTTGATGAGTGGCAGGAAGATGGTGAAGAAGAAGCGCGGGAAGCTGTAGCCGTCGATGTAGGCCGTCTCGTCGATCTCGCGCGGGATGCCGCTCATGAAGCCTTCCAGGATCCACACCGCCAGTGGCACGTTGAACAGCAGGTGCGCCATGGCCACGGCGATGTGTGTGTCCATCAATCCGAGCGTGGTGTAGAGCTGGAAAAACGGCAGCAGGAACACCGCAGGCGGCGTCATGCGGTTGGTGAGCAACCAGAAGAACACGTGCTTGTCGCCCAGGAAGCGGTAGCGCGAGAAGGCGTAGGCCGCCGGCAGCGCCACGGTGAGCGAGATCACGGTATTGATGCCCACGTAGATCAGGCTGTTGATGTAGCCCGAGTACCAGGACGGGTCGGTGAAGATGGTCTTGTAGTTGGCCCAGGTGAATTCGGTGGGCCACAGCGAGAACGAAGACAGGATTTCCTGGTTGGTCTTGAAGCTCATGTTGACCATCCAGTAGATGGGCAGCAGCGCGAAGACCAGGTAGGCCAACAGGAAAAAGGTGCGCTTCTTGAATCTGCGTTCATTCATGGCCGTGCTCCTTCTCCGACGTGCCCAGGCGCTGCATCCAGTTGTAGAGCACGAAGCAGAACAGCAGGATGATGAGGAAGTAGATGAGTGAGAATGCCGCCGCCGGGCCGAGGTCGAACTGGCCGACCGCCTTGGTGGTGAGGTACTGCGAGAGGAAGGTGGTGGCGTTGCCGGGGCCGCCGCCGGTGAGCACGAAGGGCTCGGTGTAGATCATGAAGCTGTCCATGAAGCGCAGCAGCACCGCGATCATGAGCACGCCGCGCATCTTGGGCAGCTGGATGTAGCGGAACACCGCCCACTTGCTCGCGCCGTCGATGCTGGCCGCCTGGTAGTAGGCGTCGGGGATGCTGCGCAGGCCCGCGAAGGCCAGCAGCGCCACCAGCGGTGTCCAGTGCCACACGTCCATGGCCAGCACCGTCCACCAGGCGTGCGACGAGTTGCCGGTGTAGCTGTACTCCATGCCGGCCTGCTGCAAGTAGTAACCCAGCAACCCGATGTCGGCACGGCCGAAGATTTGCCAGATGGTGCCGACCACGTTCCACGGGATCAGCAACGACAGCGCCACGAGCACCAGCACCGCCGACGACTTCCAGCCCTGCGCCGGCATGGACAGCGCCAGCGCGATGCCCAGCGGGATCTCCACCAGCAGCACCGCCAGCGAAAACTGGATCTGCCGCCACAGGGCGAGGTGCAGTTCCTCGTCGCGCATGACGGCGGCGAACCATTCGGTGCCGACAAAGACACGGCGATCGGGCGAGAGCACGTCCTGCACCGAGTAGTTGACCACCGTCATCAGCGGCAGGATGGCCGAGAAAGCCACGCAGACGATGACCGGCAGCACGAGGAACCAGGCTTTCTGGTTCACGGGTTTCGTTGTATTGCTCATCCGATCAGTGCCTCGTCCTGGTAGAAGCAGGTGTGCTCACCCAGCACCCGCAGGTGCACCGTGTCGCCCGCCACCGGCGCCGCGGCTTCGGGGGCGAGACGGCATTTGAGGCGGTGTTCGCCGGCCTCGCAGGTCACCATCACGTAGGTGCCAATGTCCTGCACACGCGTCACGTGGGCGGGCAGCGTGTTGGGCTCACCCGCCTGACCGAGCGCCAGGTACTCGGGGCGGATGCCGAGTTTCAGCGCCCCCTCGGGCAGGGTCTGGCCCTTGGTCAGCGCGAACGGGTGATCCAGCACCACCAGGCCACCGCGCACGCTGGACGCGGGCAGAAAGTTCATGCCCGGCGAGCCGATGAAGTGACCCACGAAGGTGTGCGCCGGCCGCTCGAACAGCGCCTCGGCCGCGCCCACCTGCACGGCGCGCCCGCGCGTCATCACCACCACCTCGTCGGCGAAGGTCAGCGCCTCCACCTGATCGTGCGTCACGTAGATCAGCGTGAGCTTGAGCTCGTGGTGGATCTGCTTGAGCTTTCGCCGCAGCTGCCATTTGAGGTGCGGGTCGATCACGGTCAGGGGTTCGTCAAACAGCACGGCCGACACATCCGAGCGCACCAGGCCGCGGCCGAGCGAAATCTTCTGCTTCTGGTCGGCGCTCAGGCCCGCGGCGCGCATGTCGAGCTGGTGGCTCATCTCCAGCATCTCGGCAATGCGCCCCACCTGCGCCTTGATTTCGGCCTCGGGCACCTTGCGGTTCTTCAGCGGAAACGCCAGGTTCTGCGCCACCGTCATGGTGTCGTAGATCACCGGGAACTGGAACACCTGCGCGATGTTGCGCTGCTGCGGGCTCTGGCGGGTGACGTCGCGCCCGTCGAACTTCACCGTGCCCTGTGACGGCACCAGCAAGCCCGAGATGATGTTGAGCATGGTGGTCTTGCCACAGCCCGAGGGGCCGAGCAGCGCATAGGCACCGCCGTCGTTGAATGTCATCTTCAGGGGCAGCAACGCGTAGTCTTCATCCTTCGTCGGATGCGCCTTGTACGCGTGCGCCAGGTCGAGTTCGATGCGAGCCATCAGTGAACCCTCGCCGTGCGTGCCGGAGAGCGCACCAGCGGGCCCTCGGCATCAAACACAAACAGGCTGTCGGGCTGCAGGTACAGCGTGATCGGATCGCCCAGCGGACACACATGCACACCAGTGAGCTGGGCCACCAGCTCACCCACCAGCGTGTGCACATGCACGAAGGTGTCGGAGCCCGCGATCTCGGCCAGTTCCACGCGACCGGGCAGGGCCACGTCGCCCGGGCGCGCCACCACGCGCAGGCCGCCGGCGCGCAGGCCCAGCGTGAGGCGCTTCGGTGCGTCAGGCGGCAGCGTCAGGGGCCAGACCTCCCCGCCCTGCACCCGCACGCCGCCGGCCACCGCTTCGGCGGCCAGCAGGTTCATCGGCGGATCGCTGAAAGCCCGCGCCACGCGGATGCTCTTGGGCGCGTGGAACACCTCGGCGGTGGGGCCGTACTGCAACAACTCGCCAGCGTCCATCACCGCGGTGTACCCACCCAGCAGCAGCGCCTCACCCGGCTCGGTGGTGGCGTAGACCACGGTGGAGTCACCGGTGGCAAACAGGTGGGTGAGTTCTTCGCGCAGCTCTTCGCGCAGCTTGTAGTCCAGGTTCACGAGGGGTTCGTCGAACAGCATCAGCGGCGCCTGCTTGGCCAGCGCGCGCGCCAGCGCCACGCGCTGCTGCTGGCCGCCCGATAGTTCGGCCGGCAGTCGGTCCAGAAACATGTCGATGTGCAGGCGGGCGGCGATGTCGCGCACGCGCTGCTCCACATCGCGGTCGCCGCGCAGGCGCATAGGCGAGGCGATGTTTTGTGCCACCGTCATCGAGGGGTAGTTGACGAACTGCTGGTAGACCATGGCCACGTTGCGCTGGCGCACCGACATGCGCGTCACGTCCACACCGTCCACCACCACGCGCCCGGCGCTGGCCACGTCCAGCCCGGCCATCACCCGCATCAGGCTGGTTTTGCCGGCCTGCGTGGCGCCCAGGAGCACCGTGACCGCGCCGGGGGCCAGGCTCAGGCTTTGTGGGTAGAGGTGGACGGCAGGCCCGACGGTCTTGCCCACGTGCTCCAGTGACAGCTGCATTCGAATCCCAGTGTGAAAAACCGCACATCCATGATCGGATGGCATTTCGTTTGCCGGATTCTATTGTTCGTTTATGTTCGTTTTTATTCGGTATTTACCCTGATCGGGGTCAAAAAGAATTCCGTTATGTTCGGGTGGCCCCGTTTTTGCGCGACCACCGATGAACCTGAATCCACGCCACACCGAACTGCTCGACGAAGTGCGCGCCCACGGCCCGCAGACCATCGAGGCCCTGGCCGAACGTTTCGGCGTCACGCTGCAAACGGTGCGCCGCGATGTGCAGCGCCTGGCCGAGGCCGGGTTTCTCTCGCGCTTTCACGGTGGCGTGCGCCTGCCTGGCTCGACCACCGAGAACATTGCCTACCGCCAGCGCCAGGCCATGCAGTCCGACGCCAAGACCCGCATCGCGCGCTCCGTGGCGCGGCGCGTGCCCAACGGCTGTTCGCTGATCATGAACATCGGCACCACCATCGAGGCGGTGGCGCGCGAACTGCAGCACCACCGCGGCCTGCGCGTGATCACCAACAACCTGCACATCGCCTCGCTGATGAGCACCAACCCCGACTGCGAGGTGATCGTCGCTGGCGGCCTGGTGCGCGGGGCCGACCAGGGCATCGTGGGCGAGGCCACGGTGGACTTCATGCGCCAGTTCAAGGTCGACATCGGCCTGATCGGCATCAGCGGCATCGAGGCCGACGGCACGCTGCGCGACTTCGACTACCGCGAGGTCAAGGTCGCGCGCGCCATCGTCGAGCAGTCGCGCGAGGTCTGGCTCGCCGCCGACCACAGCAAGTTCAACCGGCCCGCCATGGTCGAACTCGCGCGGCTGGACGACCTCGACGTGGTGTTCACCGACCTGCCACCACCACCGCCCTTCGCCGACCTGCTCGCCGCGGGCAACGTGGAATGCGTGCTCGCGGGCAGCGACACCCACAACGACGCGGCCATCGCCTGACCCTCACACGAAAGCCGAGATGACCTACCTGCTTGCCCTGGACCAGGGCACCTCCAGTTCGCGCAGCATCGTGTTCGACCACGCCGGCCGCGTCGTGACCATGGCGCAGCGCGAGTTCCGCCAGATCTACCCGCAGCCGGGCTGGGTCGAGCACGACCCGCGCGATCTCTGGCAGACCCAGCTGGAGACGGCGCGTGAGGCGCTGAAACAGGCCGGCCTGAGCGCCGGGCAGATCCAGGCCGTGGGCATCACCAACCAGCGCGAGACCACCGTGGTGTGGAACCGCCGGACCGGCGAGCCGGTCTACAACGCCATCGTCTGGCAAGACCGCCGGGCAGAGGCCACCTGCGCCGAACTGCGCGAACGCGGCCTCGCCGACACCGTGTTGCACAAGACCGGCCTGCGCATCGACGCCTACTTCTCCGGCACCAAGCTCAAGTGGATCCTGGACAACGTGAGCGGCGCGCGCGCGCAGGCCGAACGCGGCGAACTCGCTTTCGGCACGGTGGACAGCTGGCTGATCTGGCAACTCACGGGCGGTGCGCGGCATGTGACCGACGTGAGCAATGCCGCGCGCACCATGCTGTTCAACGTGCACACCCGCCAGTGGGACGACGAACTGCTCGCGCTGCTCGACATACCGAACAGCCTGATGCCCGAGGCCTTGCCGTCGAGCGCGCACTTTGGTCAGATGAAGGCCGAGTGGCTGGGCGCGCCGCTGGAGATCGGCGGTGTGGCGGGCGACCAGCAAAGCGCCCTGTTCGGCCAGGCCTGCTTCACCGCTGGCATGGCCAAGAACACCTATGGCACCGGCTGCTTCATGCTCATGCACACCGGCGAACGTTTCCAGGTCAGCCAGAACGGTCTCATCACCACGGCAGCAGCGCAGCCGCCCGGACCACAGCAGTACGCACTCGAAGGCAGTGTGTTCATTGGCGGCGCGGTGGTGCAGTGGCTGCGCGATGGTCTGCGCGCTATCGATTCCAGCAGCCAGGTCCAGGCGCTCGCCGAGAGCGTGCCCGATGCCGGTGGCGTGGTGCTGGTGCCCGCCTTCACCGGCCTGGGCGCACCCTACTGGCAGCCCGACACACGCGGCAGCATCACTGGCCTCACGCGCGGCACCACCATCGCGCACATCGCGCGCGCCGCTCTGGAGAGCATCGCCTTCCAGAGCGCGGCCCTGCTCGACGCCATGAGCCGCGACGCGGTGGCCGCTGGTGGCGTGCCAGTGAGCGAGCTGCGGGTGGACGGCGGTGCCTGCGTGAACGACCTGCTGATGCAGATCCAGGCCGACCTGCTGGGCATCCCGGTGGTGCGGCCAGCGGTGATCGAAACCACCGCCCTGGGCGCGGCGTATCTCGCTGGCCTGCACACCGGCCTGTACGGCGGGCTGGACGAACTCACGAAACAGTGGCGCGCCGAACGCACCTTCCACCCCACGCTCTCGCGCGAACGCGCGGCCGAAAAAATGGCGCAGTGGGAACACGCCGTGAGGCAAACAGTGGCGGTCTGAAACCCGGGGTGGCGGCGCGCGACAATGGCGCAATGAACACCCCCACCCACCCCACCATCACCTTCATCGGCGGCGGCAACATGGCCAGCGCCATCGTCGGCGGCCTCATCCGGCAGGGCCACCCGGCCAGTGCCCTGCAGATCGTCGAGCCCTGGGACGAACAGCGCGTGAAGCTCGCTCAGCAGTTCCCCGGTGTTTTGTTGCTCGCTGTCGCCAGTTCAGATTTGCGGCCCTCGGACCTCGTGGTCTGGGCCGTGAAACCGCAAACCTTCAAGGAAGCCGCACTCGCCAGCCAGCCTTTCCTTGGCATTGCACTGCACCTGAGCGTGGCCGCCGGCATCACCAGCGAGAGCATGGTCGCCTGGCTGCAGTCGCAACGCATCGTGCGCGCCATGCCCAACACCCCGGCCCTGGTCGGCCTGGGCATGACAGGCCTGTTCGCCCGCGACGGTGCCAGCGCCGCCGACCGCGCGCTGGTGGAGGCCGTGGTGAAGACCACCGGAGAGCTGGTGTGGGTGAGCTCTGAACAGCAGCTGGACGCAGTCACCGCGCTCTCGGGCTCAGGCCCGGCCTACGTGTTCTATTTCCTCGAAGCCATGCGCGACGCAGGCACCCGCATGGGCCTGCCGCCCGAGGTGGCCTACCAGCTCGCGGTGGGCACCTTCATCGGTGCCGCCACGCTGGCCCAGCGTTCGGAAGACCCGCCACAGACGCTGCGCGAGCGCGTGACCTCCAAGGGTGGCACGACATACGCGGCGCTCACGTCGATGGAGGCTGCGGGCGTGAAGACTTCGTTCGAGGCGGCTTTGTTTGCTGCGCAGAAACGCGCGGAGGAGTTGGGGCGGGAGTTCGGCAAGTAAGCTTCACTCGGCTCGCGGACGCGGTGCGCTCTGCTCCGCGGCTGTCCCCGGCGCAAACTAAATGCCCGACAGCACGACGTTCATGGCCGACACCAGGGCGCTGGCCTGCGCGGCCACGTTGTCCACAGGTCGGCGCAAATCTTTGGCGGGCAGGGGAGCGGCATGGTCAGTCGCGTGGCCAGGGCATCGAGCAGATCGCTCTGGATCACGACCACGTAGGGAATGCCCTCGGCCGCGCTGCGGCTGGGATTGGCGTAGACGTCGTACTGCGGCATCGGCTGTTCACCACGGACGCAGATCTTCACCTGGAATGCCGAGCGCATCGAAGCGGGCGTTCTGGGCTTCAATCCAGTCACCGAACTCGGCTTCAAACGCCTTCTTGCGTGCAGCCCGGGTGGTCTTGCCGCTGCTGGCCTGCAGGGCCACGTACTGTTCAGCCGAGAGGATCACGGTGTCGATGAGGCCAGCCTTCTCCACGAACACCGGTTCGCGCTTGGCTTGTGCGCAGAGGCTGCCAAATCGATTCTTGGCTTCAGTTGCGGTGACTCGCATGGCGGGCTCCTTGATGGTTTGGCCATTGCAGAGCCAGGACGTCCGAAACGCCGCGAACTCAAACGAACCCGAGCACAACGCCCAAGAACACCGTGAACCCCAGCCAGTGGTTGAGCCGGAAGGCCTTGAAGCAGCCGTCGCGGCTGCGGTCCTTGATCAAGCTGAAATGCCACCCCACCTGGGCCAGCGCCACCACCAGCATGGCGCCCCAAACCCAGGGGTTCACCACGGTCCACAGCGCCACCGTCCAGACCGCGAGGAACACCACGTAGAACGCAGTGACCGCAGGCACGTCGGCCTTGCCCAGCGTGATGGCCGAGGTCTTCATGCCGATGCGCAGGTCGTCGTCGCGGTCGACCATGGCGTACTCGGTGTCGTAGGCCAGCACCCAGAACAGGTTGCCCACCAGCAGCACCCAGGCCAGCGGCGGCACCTGGGATTGAACGGCGGCAAACGCCATGGGCACGCCGAAGCTGAAGGCCACGCCCAGCACGGCCTGCGGCATGGACACATAGCGCTTGGCGTACGGGTAGGCCAGGGTGATGGCCAGCGCGGCGAACGACATCAGCACCGTGAGGGTGTTGGTGGTGAGCACCAGCGCAAACGCCGCCAGCGCCAGCACCGCACCCACCGCCAATGCCTCGCGGACCGAGACCAGGCCCGAGGTCACCGGGCGCTGCGCCGTGCGCTTCACATGCTTGTCGAACTCGCGGTCGGCCACGTCGTTCACGCAGCAGCCGGCGCTGCGCATGAGGATGGTGCCCAGCACGAACACCGCCAGCAGGTGCCAGCCGGGGAATCCACCCGCCGCCACCCACAAGGCAGACAGCGACGGCCAGAGCAGCAAGAGCCAGCCAGCAGGGCGGTTCCAGCGGATCAGGTTGAGGTAGAGCGCCCAGCGGGAAGGCGCGCCCGGGGCGGGCATCGCAGCACTCACGAGAGCCTCTTGACGCCCGGCAATTCGCAGGCGTAGATGGCGTTGCGCAGCTCGGCGATGGCTTCATAACGCGTGAAGCTGCGCCGCCAGGCCAGCACCACACGCCGCGTGGGCGCCTCGCCCTCGAACGGCAGGTAGCGCACGTAGGACGAATCGCCGAAGTCCTGCCCCGGCGTGGTCGAGCCTTGCAGCGCCGACGAAGGCACCGACAGGCGCGGCACCAGCGTCACGCCCATGCCGGCGGCCACCATGTGCTTGATGGTTTCCAGCGACGAGCCCTCGAAGCTCTTGCGGATGCCCTCCGCGTCGTTGGAGAAACGCGCGAACTCCGGGCAGACCTCCAGCACGTGGTCGCGGAAGCAGTGGCCGGTGCCCAGCAGCAGCATGGTCTCGCGCTTGAGTTCCTCGTTGGTGATGTGGGTCTGCTGCGCCAGCGGGTGGGTGTGTGGCACGGCGGCCAGAAATGGCTCGTCGTACAGCGGTGCAATGGCCAGGTTGGTGTCGGGAAACGGCTCGGCCAGGATGGCGCAGTCGATCTCGCCCAGGCGCAGCTGCTCCAGCAACTTGACCGTGAAGTTCTCCTGCAGCATCAGCGGCATCTGCGGCGTGCGGTCGATCACGTGGCGCACCAGGTCGGGCAGCAGGTAGGGGCCGATGGTGTAGATCACACCCAGCTTGAGCGGCCCGGCCAGCGGGTCCTTGCCACGCTTGGCGATCTCCTTGATGGCCGCAGCCTGCTCCAGCACGGTCTGCGCCTGGCGCACGATCTCTTCGCCCAGCGGCGTCACGCTGATCTCGTTGGCGTTGCGCTCGAAGATCTTGAGCTCCAGCTCCTCTTCGAGTTTCTTGATGGCCACCGACAAGGTGGGCTGTGAAACGAAGCAAGCCTCGGCTGCCTTGCCAAAGTGCTTTTCGCGCGCCACGGCCACGATGTATTTGAGTTCGGTCAGGGTCATAAAGCTATTGTGCCCCCCCTGCGCCGCTTCGCGTCTTCCCCCCTGGGGACCACGCCAGTGGCCCAGCAAAGCCGGTTCCACGGCCTGTGCTTGATGAAGGCACGCGCTCAGATGGACTTCACGCTTTGAGGAATTCCGCTTTGCCACCCAACCAGCGGGCGATGTGTTTTTCGGCCAGCAGTGGGTACTCGGCCAGCATCACCGGTGCGGCAGCGCGGGCCCATTCGAGCAGGTGGGTGTCGGTGGCCAGGTCCGCAAAACGCAGCAGTGGTGCGCCCGACTGGCGCGCACCCAGAAATTCGCCCGGGCCGCGGATCTCCAGGTCGCGCCGCGCGATCTCGAAACCGTCGCTGGTCTCGGCCATGGCTTTCAGGCGTTCGCGCGCGGTCTCGCCGAGGCGCCCGCCGTCGGGCGGTGTGTAGAGCAGCACGCAGGCCGAGGCCGCCGCGCCGCGGCCCACGCGCCCGCGCAACTGGTGCAGCTGCGAGAGGCCGAAGCGCTCGGCGTGTTCGATCACCATCAGCGAAGCGTTGGGCACGTCCACCCCCACCTCGATCACCGTGGTGGAGACCAGCACGCCCATCTGCCCGCCGGTGAACAGCGACATCACCGCCTTCTTCTCGGCCACCGGCATGCGCGAATGCAGCAGACCGACCAGCACGCCAGGCAGCGAAGCCGACAGCTCGGCGTGCGTGGCGGTGGCATTCGACAAGTCCAGTGCCTCGCTCTCTTCAATCAGCGGACACACCCAGTACACCTGCCGGCCTTGCGCGAGCTGGCCGCGGATGCGCTCGATCACCTCGTCGCGGCGGCTGTCGGCCACCACCTTGGTGACGATGGGCGTGCGTCCGGGGGGGAGTTCGTCGATGGTGGAGACGTCGAGGTCGGCGTAGTAGCTCATGGCCAGCGTTCTTGGAATGGGCGTGGCCGTCATCATGAGGAGGTGGGGCTCCTGGGCGGGGGCTTCGACAGGCTCAGCCTGAACGGAAGTTGTTGCTGTTTGCACGGTATCCATCCCCGTTCGGGCTGAGCCTGTCGAAGCCCCCGCCGGCACCTGCATCTTCCCCCGCAGCGCCAGCCGCTGCGCCACGCCAAACCGGTGCTGCTCGTCGATGATCGCCAGCGCGAGGTTCTTGAACACCACCTGGTCCTGAATGACCGCGTGCGTGCCCACCACCAACGCCGCCTCGCCACTCGCAATCAGCGCGAGCATCTCGCCGCGTTGCTTTTTTTTCTGGCTGCCGGTGAGCCAGGCCACGCGTTTGCCCAGCGGCGCGAGCAAGGGCTCCAGCCAGCCGATGAGCTTGGCGAAATGCTGCTCGGCCAGGATTTCGGTGGGTGCCATCAGCGCGCACTGCCAGCCCGCGTCGATGGCAATCGCCGCAGCGAGTGCGGCCACCACCGTCTTGCCAGAGCCCACGTCGCCCTGCAGCAGGCGGTGCATGGGAATCTGCCGCACGAGATCGCGCGCGATCTCTTCACCCACGCGGCGCTGCGCGGTGGTGAGCGCAAACGGCAACACGCCGAGCAGTTGTTCGTGCAGGCCGCCCGGCGCAGCGCGCAGGGCCGGCGCGCTCAGCGCGGCGCGTTCCTGCCGCGCGGTGAATTGAGAGAGCTGCTGCGCCAGCAGCTCCTCGGCCTTCAGGCGCTGCCAGGCCGGGTGGCTGCGGTCTTCGAGCGCGTCGAGCGACACGTCCGGACCCGGATGGTGCAGGTACTGCAAGGCGTTGCGCAAGGTCCAGGCGCCGCGCACCACGGCCTGCAGGCCGCCCAGCAGCGCGGGCGGCAAAGACTCGCCCAGATCGGCACGCCGCAAGCCGCTGGCCACCACCTTGCGCAAATAGGCCTGCGGCAGCTGCGCGCTGGTGGGGTAGACCGGCGTGAGCGCGTCGGGCAGTTCATCGCCCGCCGCGTGAAACGCCGGGTGCACCATGGTCCAGCCCAGAAAGCCGCCGCGCAACTCCCCGCGCACGCGCACCCGCTCGCCCACGGCCAGCGTCTTCTGGTGCGCCGGGTAGAAGGTGAAGAAGCGCAGCGTGCAGGTGTCGGTGCCGTCGTCCAGCGTCACCAGCAGCTGGCGGCGCGGGCGCTGGGTGATCTCGCTGTGGGTGACCGTGCCTTCGATCTGCGCCAGTTGCCCGTCGCGGGCGCCCCGCAGCGTGACGATGCGGGTCTCGTCCTCGTAGCGCAGCGGCAGGTGCAGCGCCAGGTCGATGTCGCGCACCAGCCCGAGCCGGTGCAAGGCCTTCTGCGGGGCAGAGAGTGGCTTGCGGGCGGGGGTGGCGTCGGGCATGGGACAATTCTGCCCGCTTCCCCTCACCCTTCTTTTTCACTTGGCACGGGCTTCGTCCAGCCCTCAAGCAGCATGACCTTTTCTTCTGCGTCTGTCGCGCGCGCCTTCACGGTGGCGGACTTCGATTTCCACCTGCCCACCGAGCTGATCGCCCAGCACCCCGCGCCCGAGCGCAGCGCCTCGCGCCTGCTCGACGGCACCGGTGCCGCGCCGGTGGACCGCATCTTTCGCGACCTGCCCTCCCTGCTCCGGGACGGCGACCTGCTCGTGTTCAACGACACGCAGGTGGTGAAGGCCCGGCTGTTTGGCCAGAAGGCCAGCGGCGGGCAGCTGGAGATGTTGATCGAGCGCGTGCTGCTGCCGCATGAGGCCAGCGACGGCTCGGCGCACGAGGTGGTGGCCCATCTGCGCGTGAGCAAGAAACCGCAGGTCGGCGGGCGGCTGCACATGGGCGGCGGCCTGGGCCGGGGCGGGTTTGATGCCGTCTTCATCGGCCGCTGGCCGGACGAGCAGGGCCAGCTGTTCCGCTTTCGCCTGCACGGCCCGGCCGGCGAAACCCCCTACGAGCTGATGGCGCAACATGGCCATGTGCCGCTGCCGCCCTACATCACCCACACAGACGAGGCCGACGACGAGCGCCGCTACCAGACCGTGTTTGCGCGCGTGCCCGGTGCGGTGGCCGCGCCCACGGCCGCGCTGCACTTTGATGACGCGGTGCTGGCCGCGCTCGATGCGCGCGGCGTGCGGCGCGCCAGCGTCACGCTGCACGTGGGTGCGGGCACCTTCGCGCCCATGAAGGCCGGCCGCATCGAAGACCACGTGATGCACCACGAGCGTTATGCGATCCCGCCAGACACGCTGCGCGCCATCGCCGAGTGCCGCGCGCGCGGCGGGCGCGTGGTGGCCGTGGGCACCACCACCGTGCGCACGCTGGAGAGCTGGGCGCATTCGGGCGAGACCGAGGGCGACACCAACATCTTCATCACACCGGGCTTTGCGTTCCAGGTGGTCGATGCGATGGTGACCAACTTCCACCTGCCCCAGTCCACGCTGATGATGCTGGTCAGCGCCTTCGCGGGCTTCGATCACATCAAGGCGCTGTACGCGCACGCGATCGAACAGCGCTACCGCTTCTTCAGCTATGGCGACGCCATGCTGCTGCAACGCTCACCGGCTCAAGGTGTCTGAATGCGGCTGATGTACTCCAGCAGCACCAGGATGCGGGCGCGCACGAGACCGGCCGAGTCGTAATGGCCGCGCGCCTCACGCATCTGCTGTGCCTGGTCGATCTGGTACTCGCGGCCCCACACCGGCATGTCGCGCGAACCGTGGCTGGGCACACCCGCGCCATCGATCACGGCGTAAAGCCGGTTGATCGGCAGCACACCCTGGTTTTTCTTTGCCAGCTGGGTCAGGTCGGGCGGGCTCTTGCGCAGCAACTCGCCCAGTGGCCCGTTGCCCTTGCCATCGGTGCCATGGCAGCTGGCGCAGTTGTCCGCAAACTCCTGCTTGCCCGGATCGAACACAGCGGGCTGGGCCGACGCGGCACCCCAGCTGCAGGCGATGACGAGAGCGAGAAGTCCTCTCTGGAGGATTTTCATTTTCATGGTGTGACTCCTGTGGTGGATGGCGAGGTTCGCGGCCAGCAGCGAGGTGCTCCGTGCCAACCGTGATTCATCCTAGGTCGCACCCGGATCGCACCGATTGAGGTTGCTCAATGGCGCGCGACCCCCTTCGTACAATCCCGCCTTCCCAGGAACACCCCCATGCTGCAATTCGAACTGCTGACCACCGACCCCACGAGCCACGCGCGCCGCGCCCGCCTCACGCTCAACCACGGCGTGGTGCAGACCCCCATCTTCATGCCGGTGGGCACCTACGGCACGGTCAAGGGCGTCATGCCGCAAAGCCTGCACGACATGGGCGCGCAGATCATCCTGGGCAACACCTTCCACCTCTGGATGCGCCCGGGCCGCGAGGTGATGAACAGCTTTGGCGGCCTGCACGCCTTCGAGCAATGGCACAAGCCCATCCTCACCGACTCGGGTGGTTTCCAGGTGTGGAGCCTGGGCGCCATGCGCAAGATCACCGAAGAAGGCGTGACCTTCGCCAGCCCCGTCAACGGCGACAAGCTCTTCATGTCGCCCGAGGTCAGCATGGACATCCAGACCGGGCTGAACAGCGACATCGTGATGCAGCTCGACGAGTGCACGCCATATGAAACCAACGGTCACCTGACCACCGAGGCCGAGGCGCGCAAGAGCATGGAGATGAGTCTGCGCTGGGCCAAACGCTCGCAAGACGAGTTCGCCCGGCTGGAGAACCCGAACGCGCTGTTCGGCATCGTGCAGGGCGGCATGTTCGAGCATCTGCGCCAGGAATCGCTGGACGCGCTGGTCGACATGAACTTCCCCGGCTACGCCATCGGCGGCGTGAGCGTGGGTGAGCCCAAAGAGCAGATGCTGCAGATCATGGCGCACACGCCGCACCGCCTGCCGGCGCACAAGCCGCGCTACCTCATGGGCGTGGGCACGCCCGAAGACCTGGTGCAGGGCGTGGCCGATGGCGTGGACATGTTCGACTGCGTCATGCCCACGCGCAACGCGCGCAACGGCACGCTGTTCACGCGTTTTGGCGACCTGAAGATCCGCAACGCGCGCCACAAGACCGACCACCAGCCGCTGGACACCACCTGCACCTGCCACGCCTGCGCAGGCAAGAGCGGCGTGAGCTGGGACCAGGGCGGGCGCGAGGGCTTCAGCCGCGCCTACCTGCACCACCTGGACCGCTGCGGCGAGATGCTCGGCCCCATGCTGGCCACCATCCACAACCTGCATTACTACCTGAACCTCATGCGCGAGGTGCGCGAGGCGCTGGACGCGGGCAGTTTCGGCGCGTTCCGGGCGCGGTTCAAAGAGGACAGGGCGCGCGGCGTCTGACGCAGCGTTCAGTCGGGTTCCGAGCGAACCAGCCTGGCGACCACCTCGCAGAAGGCCTCGACCGCATCGGTCTTGAACACCACCTCACGCACACCCGCGGCTTTGGCCTCGGCCTGCAGTTCGTCGGTGATGTAGCCCGAGGCCACGGCCACCGGCAGGCGGGGATTGATGTCCAGCACCGCCTTGGCCACCTCCAGTCCCGACATGCCGGGCATGTTGAAGTCGGTCAGCAGCAACTGGAAACCCGTGGGCGATGCCTTCACCGCGTCGATGGCCTGGGCCTGGGACGTGACCGCCGTGACGCGGTAGCCGCGTCGCTCCAGCAAGCGTCGCACCAGAAACACCAAGGTGTCGTCGTCGTCGAGGTAGAGGATGTGGGGCGGCACCGCAGAAGGTTCGTCGGCCATGGCTTGGTCGGGTGTGGAGCTTGAAACGGGTGGGGGTACGGGCGAAACGAAACCCATTGTGACGGGTTCGCGCGAAACCAGGGCAGGGGTTTCCTCGCCATCCCAGGCGGGATCGATGGGGGCGGCGGGGAAAAACAGGGTGAACATGGTGCCTGCGCCGGGTTCGGTGTCGACCTCGATCGCACCGCCATGAACCTGCACGATGCCCAGCACCACCGGCAGCCCCAGGCCCGTTCCCCGCCCCACCGCCTTGGTGGTGAAAAAGGGCTCGAAGATCCGGCTGCGCACGGCCTCGACCATGCCGCAGCCGTTGTCGCTGACGCGCAGGCGCACGGCGCCCACATCGAGCTGGGCGCAGGTCTGGGCAAGCTCCGGAGGCAACAACGACGAGGTGTTCGCCAGGCTGTCGATGCGGCATTCGATGCGCCCGGGCCCGCCGTCCAGCGCGTGGATGGCGTTGGTGCACAGGTTGACGATCACCTGCCCGATCTGGGTGGCGTCGGCCTCGATGGACAAGGTGTTGGGCGCGCACGACTGCACCAGTTCCACCTGGGGCGGCAGGGCGCCACGCAGCAGGGTGCAGGACTCGGCCAGGATGGTGCACACGTTGACCCGCGTGCGCTCCACCGGCTGCTGGCGACTGAACGCCAGGATCTGGCGCACCAGTTCGCGCCCGCGGCGCGCGGCGGTGCTGATCTCGTGCAGGCTCTCGCGCGAGGCGGCCTGGGGCGGCAGGTCCTGCCGCGCCAGATCGGCGTTGCCCAGGATGGCCGCCAGGATGTTGTTGAAGTCGTGCGCCACGCCACCGGCCAGGGTGCCCAGCGCCTCCATTTTCTGGGACTGCGCGAGCTGCGCCTGCAGGTGCTTCTGCTGGGACTGCGCGTTCTTGAGCGAGGTGATGTCGATGAAGGTCAGCACCACGTGGCGCAAGCCGCCTTGCGTGTTGTTCTCGGGGTAGGCATTGCACAGACCCCAGTGCACGCCCTCGCCGTCCCCCTGCGGCATGCCGATCACCACGCTGCGCACCGGCTGACCGGTGGCGAGCACGCGCTCGAAGGGCATTTCGTGCCGGCGCATGGGCTGGCCGTCCTCGCGCAGCATCCGCCAGCCGTCCACCGAGGGCTCGGGCAAGGCGGGGTTGGCCCCCCCCTCGCCCCACCCCAGAAAGCGCCGGGCGGCGGTGTTGATGCTGGACAAGGTGTGGTCGGGCCGGAACACCATCACACCTGCGCTGAGGTTGTCGATCAGGGCGCGCGAATCGGCTTCGCGCAGCTGCAGGCCCAGGCGAGCCTTGTCGCCGTCCAGGCGCAGGCGGTAAGACACCAGTGCGCCGTACAGGACCACCCGCAGCATCTTGCTGAGCAGGAAGAAGAAGATGAAAGGCGGTGTCACGGTCTCCTGCGACAGGTTGAGCACCTGCAAGGCGACGGCAAAGGCCACCATGCCGCAGAACTCGATCGCCGTGAGCACCTTGAGCGCCTGCATTTCGGGCACACGACCCTGCGGATCAGCGCGTCGGATGTCGACGAAAGACCCCACCGTCATCGCGATCACCGCTCCGTTGAACAGGGCCTGGCGCACGGGGGGCAGATCCCACTCGATCAGGAAGAGAAGCGTGATGCAGAAGAACAGGAGTGCGCCCACCACGATGGGCACGCGTGGC
Organism: Hydrogenophaga sp. PBL-H3; assembly: GCF_010104355.1. Lineage (NCBI taxonomy): Bacteria > Pseudomonadati > Pseudomonadota > Betaproteobacteria > Burkholderiales > Comamonadaceae > Hydrogenophaga > Hydrogenophaga sp. PBL-H3. Next base: position 519,144 of record NZ_CP044972.1, on the reverse strand, counting down.
GTTGGGCGGCTCGTGTAGCTGCGAAAGCCCAGCCACGCAAACAGGGCGCTGAGCGCGAGTGCGGTGTTGCCGGTGGGGAAGGTCAGGGCATCCGGCAAGCTGCCACGCGACCACAGCATCACCGAGCCCAGGATGCCCAGCACGGCGGACAGCGACCACCAGCCTGGCCCTCCGATGGCGGGGTAGCGGCGCATCTGCGCCCAGAAGGCCAGCGCGATCAGGACGTCAACGCCCACCCGCAGGGCCAGCAGGGTCGGCAGGTCAAACAGCATGGAAAGGGAACATGGCCAACATATCGAATCATTGAAGCACAGCCGGCCTGCGCCATCGGGCCGAAAAGCGCCACAAAGGCAGGGGTGTTCCATTCAACGCGCCCGGGCGGCGAGCACTCGACGATCAGGTTAGACGCCTCTGCGACTCCCCGGGCACTGCGCAGTCGCTGCGGGGACAAAGTGACACCGTGGCGCGGACCCAGAATGCCGCTCATGGGAACGCTCTACCTTGTGCGCCACGGCCAGGCCTCGTTTGGTGCGGACGACTACGACCAGCTCAGCGAGATGGGTCAACGCCAGAGCCGCCGGCTGGGCGAGCACTGGGCCGAACGCGGCGTGGTGTTCGACGCCGTCATCACCGGCACCCTCAAGCGCCACGCCCAGACCTGGGCCGGCATTGCCGAGGGTGCGAAGCTGCACCACGAGCCGCTGGCCTGGCCTGGACTCAACGAGTACGACAGCGAGGCCGTGATCCGCGCGATCCACCCGCACCCGCTGGAGAAGCCGCGCTCGGCCGAAGAAGCGCCCGAACTCTACCGACACCACTTCCGCCTGCTGCGTGATGGACTGACCCAATGGATGGCCGGCACCGTGAGCCCACAGGGCATGCCGAGCTACACCGAGTTCGTGCACGGCGTCACCAGCGCGCTGGACCATGTGAGGGCGAAGCACCACGGGGAAAATGTGCTGCTGGTCTCCAGCGGCGGGCCGATCTCCACCGCGGTGGGCCATGTGCTGGGCCTGAGCCCGGAGGCCACCATTGAGCTGAACCTGCGCATCCGCAACAGCGCGGTGACCGAGTTCCAGTTCAACCCCAAACGGCACACGCTGCTGACCTACAACACGCTGCCGCACCTGGACCACCCCGCCTTCAAGCGTTGGGTGACTTACGCTTGAGCCGGTTTTTCACAACTTTGCGTTGAACGCCGTGATGTCAGACAGCGTGTCGGCAGGCAGCTGATCGATCTCGCTCAACAGACGCGCCAGCGCACGGCCAGCGGCATCAAGCACCACGCGGCCCTTCTCGGCCGAGGCTGCAGCCGCATTGCCCACCGCGCCACACGCGTTGTAGTCCTGCATTTGCCAGCCCAGCTTGGCGCTCTTGCCGTTGCCCAGAATCGCAAAGCGCGCGGCGCGGTCTTGCGAGGTGGAGTGGAAGTCGGCAGCGTGTTCCATGCGCACCCGCTCGGGGCTCAGCGCCAGCATCACCGAGGTTTCAATCTCGCCCGCATGAATGCCGAAGCGGTGTTCTTGCGCACTGAACATCGCATTCACATCGGCCCCGCTGGCGTCCAGCAGCGGCAGGTTGAACCAGTTCACGCTGTAGACCAGCATGCCCAGCCGCGCCCGCAGGTCGCGCGCCACCAGGTCCATCAGGCCCACCTGCCCACCGTGGGCGTTGAACAGCACCAGTTTCTTCACACCGCTGGCGGCCACGCTCTCGCCGATCTCGGTCCACAGGCGCAGCACGGTCTCGGCCCGGTGCGTGAGCGTGCCGGCAAAGCGCGTGTGCTCGGGCGAGAACCCCACCGCCTGCGTGGGCAGAAAGAACGCGGGCAGGTCCGCCGCGATGTGGGGCATGCTCGCGGCCACCACGCCGTTGGCGATGTCGGTGTCCACCGACAGCGGCAGGTGCGGGCCGTGTTGTTCGGTGGCGGCCACGGGCAGCACGGCGATGGCGCGGACCCGGTCCAGCGAGTCGAAGTCGGCGGTGGTGAGGTCGGACCAGAAGCGGGTGGAGCGTGTCATGTGCCGATCTTACGGTCGGCGTACATCCAGTGACGCGACCAGGGCAAGCCGCTGGCGTTCTGCCCGGCCACGCGGCACAGCACCTGGTAGATCGCCACCTCGTCGTGCTCGAACGCCCAGGCACAGCCCGCGAGGTAGATGCGCCAGATGCGCCAGCGTTTTTCGTCCACCAGCGGCTTGATCTGTGCCGTGTGCGCCTCGAAGGCGTCGCTCCAGAGCTGCGTGGTGCGCATGTAGTGGCGGCGCAGGTTTTCCACGTCGAAGGCTTCGAGCCCGCCCTCCTGCAAGGTGCGCAAGACCGTGCTGATGTGCGGCACTTCGCCCTGCGGGAACACGTAGCGGTCGATGAAATGGCCGCCGCCGTGGCGCGTTTCGCCGTCATACGCGTCGGTGCTGGTGATGCCGTGGTTCATGGCCCAGCCGTCGGGCTTGAGCAGCGCGCGGATGTGCGTGAAGTAAGCCATCAGATGGTCCAGCCCCACGTGTTCGAACATGCCCACGCTGGTGATCCGGTCGAACGGGCCGTCGCTCACGTCACGGTAGTCCTGCAGGCGGATCTCGATGCGGTCTTGCAGCCCCGCAGCCCGCACGCGTTCGCGCGCCAGATCGAACTGGTTTTGTGACAGCGTCACGCCCACGCACTGCGCGCCAAAACGCTGGGCCGCGCGCAACACCAGCGCGCCCCAGCCACAGCCAATGTCGAGCAGGCGCTGGCCCGGCCGCAGGCGGATCTTGGTCAGGATGTGGTCGATCTTCTTCGTCTGCGCCTCGTCCAGCGTTTCATCGCCCCGCTCGAAGTAGCCGCACGAATACACCATGCCTTCGCCCAGCCACCGGGCGTAGAAGTCGTTGGACACGTCGTAGTGGTACTGGATGGCTTCGCTGTCGCTCTCGCGCGTGTGGCCGAAGCGCCGGCGCAGGCGACCGAGCAGGCCACCCTCGGGTTGGGCGTTGGCCGCCAGCCCGTGCGCCACGGCCAGGATGTCGGGCACCGAGCCCTCCACATCGATCAGCCCCTCCACATAGGCCTGGCCCAGCGTGTCCAGCCCGGGGTCGATCAACAGCGGCAGGGCCGAAGCGTCGCGCACGTGGATCTCCACCTGCGGCTGCTCGAAGTCTCCCAGCGCCAGCGAAGAGGCGCCGCGCTCGCCCCAGCTCAGGCGAACCGGCAGGTTCACCCGGGTTTTCATGCGTTGCGCCCAGGGCAACAGGGCGCGCTCCACGATCGATCCCATGCACACCTCCATGCGGGGCAGACCTGTTCCCTGAACCCGGTTGTACCCAATCGAGGCGGGACTGTGAAGGGAGCGCCGCCCGCCCAGGCGCTGCAAGACAGAAAAACAGCGGTGACTTACATTCAAAAGCCACCGCCCTCGACCGCCGAAGGAACTTGGGCGGGCCGAGCCGCTCACACCTTGCGCCACCCCATTCCACGCCCGATCCCGATGCCCTCTCCCACCGAATTCAGAGCTTTCGCCGTCCTTCGCCTGCTGGGCGCGTGGCTGCTTGCCGCCGCTGTGCCCCTGGGCGTGGCCGCGCAGGGCCTGCTGGGCGGAACCCCGGCCAGCGTGACCGTGGTGCAGAGCGACCAGGCGCGCGCCGAGATCGTGGCTCATGCGCCCGACGGCGCCGGGCCGGGCCAGAAGATCTGGGTCGGCCTGCAGCTCACCCACGCACCCGAATGGCACACCTACTGGAAGAACGCTGGCGACTCCGGCCTGCCCACCGAGCTGCGCTGGACCCTGCCGCCCGGTGTGACGGCTGGCGACATCGCCTGGCCCACGCCGCGCAAGTTCCCCATCGGCACCCTGGCCAACTACGGCTTTGACGGCACCGTGGTGCTGCCGGTGCCCCTGACCGTGAGCCCCGACTTCAAGGGCGACTCGATCGACGTGAAGCTTTACGCGGCCTGGCTGGTCTGCCGCAAGGAGTGCATTCCGGAAGAGGGCAACTTCACACTGAGCATTCCGGTGCAGGGCTCCACCGGCAGCTTTGGTGCTGCCTTCGAGGCCAGCTTGCGGGCCGCGCCCAAAGACCAGCCCGTGGCCGACAGCCGCCTGCAGCCCGACGAGGGATTTCTCAAGGTGTCGCTGGCCAACCTGCCCGCTGCCTGGCGTGGAAAGGCGCTGGAGTTCTACCCCGAGACCACCGGCCTGATCGAGCCCGGCGCACCCTGGACCCAGGCCTGGGACGGTGCGCGCTGGACCGCGCGTGTGCCGCTCTCGCCGCACCGCAGCGAAAGCCCTGCGCAGCTCGCGCTGGTGGTGGCCGAGGCCAACCCGCCCGGCCACGGGCCCGGCTCGCCCGGTGCGCGGCTCGATGTGCCGGTGCAAGGCGCCTGGCCAGCGGTGGCGCCCTTGCCGGCCGCCGTGCCCGATGCATTGCAGGCCGCCCTGGACGCCAACACCGCGCGCGCCGCCGCACCGGCGAACAACGCGACTTCGCTTTCCCTGGGCGCAGCCCTGCTGGGCGCACTGCTTGGCGGCCTGATCCTCAACCTCATGCCCTGCGTGTTCCCGGTGCTGGCCATCAAGGTCATGGCGTTTGCCAAACACGCCAACGACCGCGCGGCCCACCGCGCCAACGGCCTGGCCTACAGCGCTGGCGTGGTGCTGTCGTTTGCTGCGCTCGGCGGTTTGCTGCTGGGCCTGCGCGCCGCGGGCGAGCAGCTCGGCTGGGGCTTCCAGCTGCAGAGTCCGGCCGTGGTGGCGGGGCTGGCCGTGCTGTTCACACTGATCGGCCTGAACCTGGCCGGCCTGTTCGAGTTTGGCAGCGTGCTGCCCAGCCGCCTGGCCAGCCTGCAGGCCAGGAACCCGACGGTGGATGCCTTCCTCACCGGCGTGCTGGCCACGGCCATCGCTTCGCCCTGCACCGCGCCGTTCATGGGCGCCTCGCTAGGCTTGGCAATCGGCCTGCCGGCTGCGCAGGCGCTGGCCGTGTTTGCGGTGCTGGGCCTGGGCATGGCCCTGCCGTACCTGGCCGCCAGCTGGATCCCGGCCGTGGCGCGCGCCCTGCCCCGCCCCGGCGCGTGGATGGACACCTTCCGCCGCGGCATGGCCTTCCCGATGTTCGCCACCGTGGTCTGGCTCCTGTGGGTGCTCGGCCAGCAAAGCGGCATCGACGGCGCGGCCGGCTTGCTCATGCTGCTGGTCGTGCTGGCCTTGCTGGTCTGGTCGCTCGGCCTGCGCGGGAGAAGCCGCACGGCCCTGGCGGGCCTGTCGCTCGCCGGCCTGGCCTGGCTGGGCTGGGCGGTGGGCCCCCATGTGACGCGCCTGCAGGAAACCACACCCGGCCAGGCGGTGGCCACCGCCGTGCAGGGCGTGAGCTGGCAGGCCTGGAGCCCCGAAACGCAGGCCAGCCTGGTGGCCGAAGGCCGCCCGGTGTTTGTGGATTTCACCGCCGCCTGGTGCGTGACCTGCCAGTACAACAAGCGCACCACGCTGGCCGATGCGGCCGTGCTGGGTGACATTGCCGGCAAGAACGTGGCGCTGCTGCGCGCCGACTGGACGCGCCGCGACCCGGCCGTGACCGCCGCGCTGACCACGCTGGGCCGCAACGGCGTGCCGGTGTACGCGATCTACAAGACCGGACAGGCACCGCAGGTGCTGTCCGAAGTGTTGAGTGTGGAGGAGGTCCGCGCGGCGCTGTCCAGGCTTTGAGCCTGCGCGGTCGTCGCTTTGTTCGTTGTGGATCCGCTGTCAGGAGTCATCACCATGCAACGCCGCCCCATCATCGCCCTGGCCACCCTCTCACCCTTCGCCAGCCTGCTGCTGCCCGGCACCGCCCAGGCTGCCAGCGTGGGCCAGCCCGCGCCCGACTTCACCCTGATGGACACGGCGGGCAAACCCGTGAAGCTGTCGCAGTTCAAGGGCAAGCCGGTGGTGCTGGAATGGAACAACCCGGGCTGCCCGTTCGTGAAGAAACACTACCAGGGCAACATGCAGGCCTTGCAAAAAGAGGTCACGGCCCAGGGCGCCATCTGGCTGGCGATCAACTCCACGCGCGACGACAGCGTCGACCACATGGCGCCCGCCCAGCTCGGCCGCTGGATGACCGAACAGAGAGCCAGTCCCACCGCCGCCCTGCTGGACGAAGACGGCAAGGTCGGTCAGGCGTATGCGGCGCGCGTGACGCCCCACATGTTCATCGTCAACGCGCAGGGCGTGCTGGTGTACGCCGGCGGCATCGACAGCATCGCCTCGGCCCGTGCGGACGACATCCCCAAGGCCACCAACTACGTGCGCCAGGCCATGGCGGAAATCCAGGCGGGCAAGCCGGTGAGCGTGGCGAACAGCCGGGCTTACGGTTGCTCGGTCAAGTACCAGCCCGCCTGAACGGATTCCCGCTGCGCAAGGGCCTTGTCACCCACGTTCAGCGCACCGCGGTGCAGCCCGGATAATGACCTGCATCGCAGACAACCCGCCGGACGCCCCATGCCCTTTGCTCCCCTGAAGAACGACACCTTCCTGCGCGCCTGCCTGCGCCAGTCCACCGACCACACGCCGGTGTGGCTCATGCGCCAGGCGGGTCGCTATCTGCCCGAGTACTGCGCCACGCGCGCCAAGGCCGGCAGCTTCATGGGACTGGCCACCAACGTGGACTACGCCACCGAGGTGACCCTGCAGCCGCTGGAGCGTTACGCGCTGGACGCCTCCATCCTGTTCAGCGACATCCTCACCGTGCCCGACGCCATGGGCCTGGGCCTGTCGTTCGCGCTGGGCGAAGGCCCGAAGTTTGCGAAGACCGTGCGCACCGAAGCCGACGTGGCCGCGCTGGCCGTGCCCGACATGGACAAGCTGCGCTACGTGTTCGACGCGGTCACCTCCATCCGCAAGGCCTTGAATGGCCGTGTGCCCCTGATCGGCTTCTCGGGCAGCCCCTGGACGCTGGCCTGCTACATGGTCGAGGGCGGCGGCTCGGACGACTACCGCGCGGTCAAGACGCTCATGTACAGCCGCCCGGACCTGATGCACCGCATCCTGGCCATCAACGCCGACTCGGTGGCCGCCTACCTCAACGCCCAGATCGACGCCGGCGCGCAGGCCGTGATGGTGTTCGACAGCTGGGGCGGTGTGCTGGCCGACGGCAACTTCCAGGACTTCAGCCTGGCTTACACCAGGCGCGTGCTGGCCCAGCTCAAACGCGAACACGAGGGCGTGGTGATCCCGCGCATCGTCTTCACCAAGGGCGGCGGCCTGTGGCTGGACGACATGAAAACGCTGGACTGCAATGCCCTCGGCCTGGACTGGACCGTGAATCTGGCCAAGGCCCGCGCCCAGGTGGGCGAAGGGCCGGACGGCAAGGCCCTGCAAGGCAACATCGACCCCAACGTGCTGTTCGCACAGCCCGCGCAGATCGACGCCGAAGTGGCGCGCGTGCTGGAGAGTTTCGGCAAACCCCACCAGGGCCCGGGCACGGGCGCCACCCACATCTTCAACCTGGGCCACGGCATCAGCCAGTTCACGCCGCCGGAGCATGTGTCGGCCCTGGTGAACGCGGTGCACACCCACTCGAAGCGCCTGCGCGCTGCCGGTTGAGCCCTTCGGGAGCGGAAGAAGCGCTCCCGTTTTTGGAGCTTGCACCGCAGTTTGGGCGCGGGCTGCGGCAAGCGCCCCAGGCGTTTCAGTAAGACGAAAGGCGTCATGAAACCGTCATGACCCTGGGGTAGCGCCCGCCGCTAACACAAAAAATGCCGAAAAACACACTTGACAGGCGTCACTTATGCACAAAATTTGTGCTGCGGTGCGCCATGATGTCCGAACACCCCTGCAAGCCATGCCTCCCACGGGATTCCGCCACAAGTTGTTGATTCATATAGGTTTTGTAATCTGCTTTTTTTGCAGGCAGTTTAAGCAAAGCCTTGATTTTCAAGGGCTGCGGCACCGGAAACCGAATCTATCAACAAAGTTATCCACAGAAAATCTGGATATGTCCCGATGCTGAGCCAAATCAACGACTTACGCCGCTTTCCGACAGTTCGACTGAGGAAGACCCGCTAACCATGGCTTTCTGGCCCAGCGTCGTGGTGGCCACCCCCGCCCACAGCGGGGTGGGTGCCCACCTGACCTACCGAAGTGAGTTGTCGCTCGCGTCTGGCACGCTGGTGCGGGTACCGCTGGGCGCGCGCGAGGTGCTGGGTGTGGTGTGGGACTGCCCGGCCGTACCCCCCGAAGGCCTGACCGAAGCGAAAACCAAACCGGTGACCGGCGTGCTCGACGGCCTGCCGCCGCTCAACGATCGCTGGCGCCAGCTGGTCAAATTTGCCGCTCAGTATTACCAACGCAGTCTGGGCGAGGTGGCCCTGGCCGCGCTGCCGCCGCAACTGCGCGACCTCAGCAACGTGCAACTGGCGCGCCGACTCAAGCGGCGCCGAGCAGCCGGCGTGGACGGGCCGGTGCCGGCGGCTGATGTGGCGGCTGGTGATGTGGCGGTTGGCCACGACCTCAGCGACGAACAAAGCCAGGCGCTGGATGCGCTGGCCGATGCGAAGGCTCCGGTGCTGCTGTTCGGCGCCACCGGCAGCGGCAAGACCGAGGTGTACCTGCAGGCCACACAACGCGCGCTGCAAGCCCATGCCGACGCGCAGGTGCTGGTGATGGTGCCGGAGATCAACCTCACGCCGCAGCTGGAGACCCGTTTTCGCGAGCGTTTCGAGCCCCTGTGTGGCGCGGGTGCGGTGGTCTGCCTGCACAGCGGCATGACGCCAGCCCAGCGCCTCTCCAGCTGGCTCTCGGCCCACACCGGGCAGGCGCGCATCGTGCTGGGCACGCGCATGGCCGTGCTGGCCAGCCTGCCCGGACTGCGCCTGATCGTGGTCGACGAGGAGCACGACCCCAGCTACAAGAGCCAGGAAGGCGCTCGTTACTCGGCGCGCGATCTGGCGGTGTACCGGGGCAAGGTGGAGAGCGATGCCATGGCGGCGGGCGAGCGTTGCCAAGTGGTGCTGGGCTCGGCCACGCCCTCGCTGGAGAGCTGGCACGCGGCCGACCAGGGCCGCTACCTGCGGCTGGCCATGCCGGCGCGCATCGGGGGCGGTGCGCTGCCGCGCCTGCGCCTGGTGGACATGAACCACCAGCCCAAGGGCGCGGTGCTTGCCCCCCCCTTGATTGCCGCCATGACCGAGCGCATCGGGCGCGGCGAGCAGTGCCTGGTGCTGCTGAACCGGCGCGGCTACGCCCCGGTTCTGGCCTGCCACGACTGTGGCTGGAAGAGCGCCTGCCCGCATTGCAGCGCCTACCGCGTGTTCCACAAGCTCGACCGCACGCTGCGCTGCCACCACTGCGGCTTCACCGAGCGCGTGCCACGCGCCTGCCCCGACTGCGGCAACCTTGACATCGCGCCCGTGGGCCGCGGCACCGAGCAGGTGGAAGAACAGCTCGCGGCCCTGCTGGCCGATGCGCGCCGCCCCGACGGCGGGCCGGCGCGCGTGGCGCGCATGGACGCCGACTCGACCCGCCTCAAGGGCAGCCTGGAGGTGCAGCTGGCCACGATGCACAGCGGTGAGGTCGATGTGCTGGTGGGCACGCAGATGATCGCCAAGGGCCACGACTTCCGCCGCATCACGCTGGTGGCCAGCATCAATGCCGACTCGGGGCTGTTCGCCAGCGACTACCGCGCGCCCGAGCGGCTGTTTGCGTTGCTCATGCAGGCGGCCGGGCGCGCCGGGCGCGACGCAGCCCAGAGCGCTGCCAGCGAAATGTGGGTGCAGACCTGGTACCCTCAGCACCCGTTGTTTGCCTCGCTCAAACAGCACGATTTCCCGGCGTTTGCACTCACGCAACTGGCCGAGCGCCTGAGCGCAGGCATGCCGCCCTATGGCCACCAGGCGTTGCTGCGCGCCGACGCCCGCACCCAGCAGGCGGCGCAGGCTTACCTGAACGCGGCGGCGCAGGCGGCGGTGGGTTTGCCGCACTTCGATGACGTGACCCTGTACCCCGCGGTACCACTCACCATCCAGCGCGTGGCCAACGTGGAGCGCGCACAGCTGTTGGTGGAAGCCGCCTCGCGCAGCGCGCTGCAGCGCTTTTTGTCGGCATGGCAGCCGGTGCTGCTGGAGAGCCGCAGCCGGCCCGAGGCGCGTGGCCTGATCCGCTTTGCGGTGGACGTGGACCCGCTGGCGATCTGAGCACTGGCGGGAGCCGCTGCCATGGGGCCGGGCGTGCGGTCAGGTCATCAAGGTCACTGCGGCTGAAAACGTGAAGAAGGCCGCGGCGGTCGACACCAGGATGATGCGGGCGATGCGCCCGTTGTCCGCGCCGAAACGCTCGGCCAGCAGAGAGACGTTGCTCGCGCTGGGCAAGGCCGCCACCAGCACCATCACCGTGAGGGCCATGGACGAGAGCGGTGCGCCGAGCCGGATCGCCACCGAGCCCACCGCCAGCACCAGCAGCGGGTGCAACAGCAGCTTCATCAGCACCACCGGCACATAGTCCGACAGCGGCATCGGGTGGTTCGACCGCATCTGCGCACGCGCCAGCACCGCGCCGATGGTGAACAACGCCACCGGGGAGGCTGCATCGGCCAGCAACCACACGGTCTGCTCCACCGGTTTGGGCAAGGAGACCGCGTACGCGGAAGCCACCGCACCCAGGATGATGGACCAGGGCATGGGATTGGCCAGCACGCCGCGCAACGCCTTCTTGCCCGCGTCCAGCATGGCACGCCCACCCTGGCCTTCGGCTTCGTCCAGTCTTGAAAGCGCGATGCACAGCGAACTGGTGACCACCATGTCGACCAGGATCGTGAGGATCGCCGTGCCCGCCACTTGCGGGCCCAGCAGCGCGGCCAGCAAGGGCACGCCCATGAAACCGGTGTTGGGGAACGCCGCCACCAGGGCACCGATCGAGGCGTCGTTCCAGCGAATGCGTGCGTTCAGGCTCATGACCACCGCGAACGCCACCATCACCAGGCCGCACAGCAGGTACACCCCCATCACCGACGCATCGAGCAGTTCGGTGATCGGCGTGGTGGAGCCGAAGCGGTAGAGCAAACAGGGCAAGGCAAAAAACAGCACGAAACCGTTGAGCCCGGGAATCGCCTCCAGCGGCAGCATGTTGCGCCTGGCAGCCACAAAGCCCGCCAGCACAAGCGCAAAAAACGGGAAGGTGACGAGCAGGATGTTGAGCACGGGGTGATTGTCTCAGGCGCGGCAACCACCCGCCGCGCCTACCCCCTGCCGGTATGATCCAACGCTCTGTTTTCGATGCGCTCACCGTCCCCTTTTTTCCCATGTCCAACGGCTTGAACCTGGCCCAGCTTGAAGCCGTGAACCACCTGGGGGGGCCTTGCCTGGTGCTCGCGGGCGCCGGCTCGGGCAAGACGCGCGTGATCACCCACAAGATCGGCCGGCTCATCCAGGCCGGCCTGGCGGCCGACCGCATCGCCGCCATCACCTTCACCAACAAGGCCGCCGCCGAGATGCGCGAACGCGCCAAGCAACTGGTGGGGCGCGACGCGAAGAAGGTGCTGATCTGCACCTTCCACGCGCTGGGCGTGCGCCTGCTGCGCGAAGACGGCGCGGCACTCGGCCTGAAGAAACAGTTCTCCATCCTCGACACCGACGACATCACCAGCCTGCTCAAGGACTGCGGCGGCACGACCGACGCCGCCACCGCGCGCGGCTGGCAGTGGGCCATCAGCGCCTTGAAGAGCGCGGGCCTGAATTCGGCCCAGGCGCTGGCGCAAGCCAGGGACGAGAACGAGCGCGTGACCGCGACCATCATGGGCCGCTATGAGGAGCGACTGACCGCCTACCAGAGCGTGGACTTCGACGACCTGATCTCGCTGCCCCTCAAACTGCTGACCGAGCACGAAGAGGTGCGCGCGCGCTGGCAGAAGAAGATGGGGCATGTGCTGGTGGACGAATACCAGGACACCAACGCCACACAATACGAGCTGCTGAAACTGCTGGTGGGCGAGCGCGCACGCTTCACCGCCGTGGGTGACGACGACCAGTCGATCTACGGCTGGCGCGGCGCCACGCTGGACAACCTCAAGCGCCTGCCCCAGGACTACCCCGAGCTCAAGGTCATCAAGCTGGAGCAGAACTACCGCTCGACCAGCGCGATCCTGCGCGCGGCCAACAACGTGATCGGGCCCAACCCCAAGCTGTTTCCCAAGACGCTGTGGAGCGACCTCGGCGAAGGTGAACCGGTGCGCGTGGTGGACGCCGACAACGAAGACCACGAGGCCGAACGCGCCGTGGCCCGCATCCAGAGCCTGCGCTCTAACTCGCAGCACAAGGAGTTTCGCGACTTCGCCATCCTCTACCGCGCCAACCACATGGCGCGCTCGTTCGAGCAGTCGCTGCGCCGCGCGCAGATTCCCTACAAGGTCTCGGGCGGGCAGAGCTTCTTTGACAAGGCTGAGATCCGCGACCTCTGTGCCTGGTTGCGCCTGCTGGTCAACAACGACGACGACCCGGCGTTTCTGCGCTCTGCCACCACGCCCAAGCGCGGCATCGGCCACACCACACTGCAAGCGCTGGGCAGCTTCGCCACGCAGTACAAGATCAGCCTGTTCGAGGCGCTGTTCTCGAACTCGCTCAGCAGCGCCCTGCCCGCGCGCGCCGTGGCCACGCTGCATGAATTCGGTCGCAGCGTGAATGAGCTGGAGTACCGCGCCAAACACACCGTGGGCCATGAAGCCGCGCGCGCCTTTCTCACCGAATGGCTCAAGGACATCGCGTACGAGAAACACCTGTACGACAGCGAAGACAACGAAAAGGTGGCGGCCGCGCGCTGGACCAACGTGATGGACTTCTGCGACTGGGTCGCCGGGCGCTGCGGCGGCCAGATCGAGGATGAGGCCGGCGTGCAGGTGGAGGCGGAGCGCAAGAGCCTCATGGAGGTGGTGCAGACCATCGCCCTGCTCTCCACCTTGAGTGAACGCGAGAAAGACCAGAACGTGGTGACGCTCTCCACCCTGCACGCATCGAAAGGCCTGGAGTGGCCCCACGTGATGCTGGTCGGCGTGAACGAAGGCCTGCTGCCGTTCAAGATGGACGAGGAGCCCGGCCAGAGCGACGCCGCCGCCGAGAACATGGCGCAGCGCCTGCAGGAAGAGCGCCGGCTGATGTACGTGGGCATCACGCGCGCGCAGCGCACGCTCGCCGTGAGCTGGCTCAAACGGCGCAAGAAGGGCCGCGAAAGCATCCCCGGCCAGGCCAGCCGTTTCATCAAGGAGATGGCGCTCGACCAGAACACCGTGAAAGAAGACCCGCGCGAGAAACTGCGTGCGCTGCGCGCCGAGTTCGCCCAGCGCGCCACCGACCAGGCCGCGCAAAAGGCCACCGACATCGCCCCATGAACATGCTTCCATCGCGCTGGCTGTCAGCGGCTCTGATCACCTTCGTCGTCATGGCGCCGGCAGCCGCCCAGGCCCCTGCGGTGGGCTGCACACCGCCCGCCGACATGGCGCCCGCCCAGCTCTATGGCCTGTGGCAGCTTGTGCTGTGGCCACAGACCAGCGGCAGCGAAGCCACGCCCACCTCCACCGGCGCGCTCCTGTTCGAGCGCCACCCCGAGTACCCGGGCAGCGTGCGTGGCAACCTCAAGCGCTCCACCGCTGGCAACGACCGCCAGGCCCTGGTCTCCGGCGACGTGACCAGCGGCGAATTCAACCTCGACGAATCCGCCGATGGCGTGACCATGGACGCGGTGTGGGAAGGCAACGTGACCGCCAGCGGCTGCGGCCAGGAATTGCGCGGCATTCGCCGACCCGCCGAAGGCCGCCTGGCGGGCGAGCCGGTGATGAACTTCGTGCTCAAGAAGGCCCCGGGCTGGCGCTGAGCCCAGGCGGCGCGTTCAGCGCGTGGCCTGGTCCAGTTGCTCGGCGCGCTGCTGCTGCGTCTGGTCCATGGAGTGTTGCAGTTGCTGCTGCACCTGCTGCTGCACCGCGCGGCCTTGTTCGATCTCCTGCTGCTTGATCGCACCCGCCGTCGCGGCGGCACCCACGGTCTCCACGCCACAGGCGGTGAGCGTCAACAACGCCAGCACCGGCAACGCGATCCGAAATGCCTTGCAAAACTTCACAGCCCGCTCCTTCGGTGATGGCGGGCATGGTGTGCCCGAACGCCACATTCTGTCGCAGCCCATGCGGCGCGTGAGCGCCCTCAGGCCGCTTCGGTCGCCAGCGCCGACTGCTGGTCGAACCACGCACACAACAGCGTGGTCAGGTGCTCGGGCACATCGTTGTCGAAACTCATCAGCGCGTCGGTGGGCTGCGCGGTCGCGGCGGATTGCAGCACATCCACCAGACATGCCCGCTGCGCATCGCTGACCCGGCTTTCCAGGCGGGCGCCGAGAACCACAAGACACGCGTCCTGCAGCCGCTGCGACCCCAGCACCTGCCAGGCGTAGTCGATCTCGTAGCGCTCCACCGCCTCCTTCAGACTTTCACCATCGAGCCGCGCTTCTTCGGCCACATGGCGCAGGGTTCGGGTGCTGAGCACCTGCATGAACCGGGCGAACAGTTCGTCGCGTCCGGCGATCGGGTGGGTGGCGTTCATGGGAGTCCAGTCGGCAAAGGGGGCAAGCCCCGGGGTCGAGTCCGTGCGGTCGACCCGAAAACGAAAAAGCCCATCGCGGTGGATGGGCTTTTGCGAGAAGTTTGGTGGCCTGGGACGGAATCGAACCATCGACACGCGGATTTTCAATCCGCTGCTCTACCAACTGAGCTACCGGGCCTTCGAGAGAAGCGAGATTGTAGCAGCTTCCGGGACGGCAAATTCGAGCCGCGCGGGACTCAGAGTGCGTTGCGTTTGCTGCGGGCCAGGTCGACGCCAAGCTGCTTGAGTTTGCGGTAGAGGTGGGTGCGCTCCAGGCCGGTCTTCTCGGCCACGCGGGTCATGGAGCCGGCCTCTTTGGCCAGGTGGTATTCGAAGTAGGCCTTCTCGAACTCGTCACGGGTTTCGCGCAGCGGGCCTTCGAGATTGAAGGACTGCGACGACTGAGGTCCCATGTCCATCAAGGGTTCGGGCAGTGTGCTGCCGGTCATGGCGGCTTCAACCGTGAGTTCCATCGACAGGCCAGCGGTCAGGCGAATGGGTGCTGCGGTGGCACTGGTCTTGGGCGGTGTCTTGTTCAGGCCGTGGTCCACGGCCTTGAGCAGCTTGGCCAGGGTGATGGGTTTTTCCAGGAATGCGGTCGCGCCGATGCGCGTGGCTTCCACAGCGGTATCGATGGTGGCGTGGCCACTCATCATGATCACCGGCATCGACAACAGGCCCGTGCTGGCCCACTCCTTGAGCAAGGTCACACCGTCGGTGTCGGGCATCCAGATGTCAAGCAACACGAGGTCGGGGCGCAACTGGGCGCGCACGGCGCGGGCCTGGGCCGCGTTCTCGGCCAGTTCGACCGTGTGGCCTTCGTCGTTCAGGATTTCGGAAAGCAAGTCCCGGATGCCCAGTTCATCGTCTACAACCAGAATTGTTGCCATGGCGCGGTGTGTTTCCCTCGGTACTTGTTGTCAATTGGCAACTGCGAATGATAACGACACTTGTGCGCCGATCACCTTGCCTTCGGTCACGCGGTTGCTCAGGTCCACACGGCCGCCGTGCTCGTCCATGATCTTCTTCACCACGGCCAGCCCCAGGCCGGTCCCCTTGACCTTGGTGGTGACGTAAGGCTCGAAGGCACGCTTGAGAATGTGTTCGGCAAAACCGGGGCCCTGGTCGAGCACGGACAGGCGCACCCACTGGCCGGAGTCGGAGCGGCGGGTGCGCAGCAGCACCTGGGCATCGGGCACGCCGGCCATGGCGTCCTGGGCGTTTTGCACCAGGTTGTGCAGGATCTGGCGCACCTGCTGCGGGTCGGCCTGAGCCATGGGCAGATCGTCTGCAGCTTCCAGGCGCACGGGCACGGCGGCGTTGTCGTAGAGCGAAAGGATGTCGCGCGCCAATGCGTTCAGATCGACGGGCTGCAACTGCGCGGCGGGCAGGCGGGCGTAGTCACGAAACTCGTTGACCAGGCGCTTCATGGCGTCGACCTGGTCCACGATGGTGCGCACCGATTTGTTGAGGATGGCCTGCTCTGCGGGCTGCACCTTGCCGTCGAGTTTCATGGCCAGGCGCTCGGCCGAGAGCTGGATCGGCGTGAGCGGGTTCTTGATTTCATGCGCCAGGCGCCGCGCCACTTCGCCCCAGGCCTTGGCGCGCTGGGCCGAGACCATTTCGGACACGTCGTCAAACACGAGCAGGCGCTCGTTGTTGGGCAGGAGCGCGCCGCGCGCGATCAGGGTGATGCCTTCGTCGAACGGTGTGGTGCCATTGGCGCTGAGTTCGAACGACTGCTGCCAGTACCCGCCTTCGTGCGGCGTCTGGTCGGACAGGAACCGCTCAAACTGCTGCAGCACGCCGGTGGAAAAGGCCTCCAGACCGGGCACTTCGGCCAAGGGCTCGCCCATGTGAACGGCCAGGGGCGTACGCAGGATGCGAGCCGCGCCGGGGTTGACGCTTTGCAGGCGGCCTTGCCTGTCGAGCACCACCACGCCGGCGGTGAGGTTGTCCAGGATGGTCTGCAGGTTGTCGCGCGCGGCGTCCACCTGCTCCATGCTTTGCTGCACAGCGGCCCGCGCGTCCGCCAGGTCCTGCGTCATGAGGGCGAAGGTGCGGGTGAGTCCGGCGAGCTCGTCGCGTGAGGTGAGCGATTTTTTGGGCGAGAGATCGCCCGTGGCCACCTCGCGCATGCCTTCGGCCAGCACCAGCAGCGGACGGATGAGCTGGTTGCCCAGCAGCACCGCGAGCAGCACCGCGCCGAACACCGCCAGGAACAAGGCAAGGGTGAGCGTGCCGATGTACATGCGCCGCAACCCCTCGCGGGCCAGTGCGCGCTCCTGGTATTCGCGGTTGGCCACTTGCACGGCCAGTGCGTCGGCCACCAGCGCGGCTGGCAAGGGTGCCACCACCTGCAGGTAGCGCGGTTCGGTGTTGAAGCCAAAGCTGGGCGGACTGACCAGCGCCAGCACCTTGATGCGCGCCTGTCCGGCGGCGATCACCGCTTCCATCTCTCCGTCTGCGCCTTCGTCCAGTCCCTCGATCTGCGCCACGACCCGCGAACTCCGCACGCTGCGCAACTGGGCAGCACTGGGGCGCTCGGGGCTGAGTTCGAAGCGCGACAGTCCGGAGCTGCCCAGCGCCTGACCCGAGGCGCTCCAGAGAATGAGATCGGCCACGCCGAGTTGCTCGCGCAAGCGCTCCAGCGCGAGCACCGCCGACGAGTTGGGCGCGCGCCCCAAGCCTTCGGCGGCCACCCGGGTCTTGCTGCTGAGGTCGGCGGTGAGCGTGTCCAGCGTGGTGCGTCCGAGGTTGAGGCCCGCGGCCAGCGCGGACTCCACGCGCACGTCGAACCAGCTCTCAATGGAGCGCGAGACGAACTGGTATGAGACGGTGTAGATCAACAAGCCGGGTAGCACGCCGACCAGGCCGATAATGGCGGCCAGCTTGATCAGCAGGCGGCTGCCGAACTTGCCTCGCCTGAAGCGCATGGCCAGGCGCACGCCCAGCCATAAGATGACCAGGAGCAGGAAACCCGCCACGGCAACGTTGATGGCCACCAGCCAGCCGAAGTTCTGCTCATAGAGCGCACGGTTGCGTGTGGCGAGGGTGAGCAGGAACAGCAGCACCATACCCACGCCGGTCATGAACACCAGGCCGGCACCGATGGCCCAACGCACGGCCCCTGGCCGCTTGCGGGGTGTGGGAGTGGTGTGGACTGGGTTCACGGTGGTTGGGGGCGGGCGCGATGGCGCACGGGGGACGTCAGCGGACCGGGGTCGTTGTTTCCGCTTCGGCCCTGGCGCTGGCCGGAACTTCCACGCTGTCGATACCCGGAGCGGCGGGCACCTGCGGTCGATCGGGCTCGGCCCGATGGGGGACGTTGATCCTGTCGCGGACTTCGATGTTCCATTCGCGCTGGTTGCCCACACCGATCTGGAACGGTCGTGGCAACAGGGAAAGATCCAGGCGAAATGCAAACTCGACGTAGTGGTTCTCGTCGGCGGGCAGGCGCGCTGCGTCGATGATTTTCCAGCGCGTGACGCGGGCCACGCCGGCCAGGGCATCGGCCAGTGTGTCGTAGTTCTGGTGCAGGGCGTACTGCAACCCCGCCCCACCGGCGCTGGCGCCGGCGTCGTTGGCCAGGCTCACACGCCAGCGGCGCGTGAGGGGCTGGTAGGCCAGG
The DNA here is from genome assembly GCF_010104355.1 of Hydrogenophaga sp. PBL-H3. Taxonomy (NCBI): domain Bacteria; kingdom Pseudomonadati; phylum Pseudomonadota; class Betaproteobacteria; order Burkholderiales; family Comamonadaceae; genus Hydrogenophaga; species Hydrogenophaga sp. PBL-H3. The sequence continues at coordinate 500,945 of NZ_CP044972.1, read as the reverse complement.
CGCAAGGTGCGGGTGACGCTGGCGATGCGCCGATCAGCCCAGTACCAGCGCTCGCGGTAGACGTCGGCCTGCCAGACAAAGTACAGCGGCACCGCCTTGAGCAGCACCTCCTCCACCACCTGCTCGGGGGACAACTCCATGCGCCCCGAGAGGTACAACGCCTCGGGTGTGCGCTGCAGGTTGAGCTGGAACACCTGCGGCTTCTGGGCCTGGGCCGGACCCATCATGCCCAAAGCCAGTACCCAAAGGCTGACAAGCCGGGACGCCCAGGAAGCCAGTCGCCAACGGGTCATGCCACCGCTCCACCGCGTCTGGCGCGGCGGCGGATCAAGGCGTCGCCTTGTCGATGCATGTGTAAAAAAATCCGTCATATCCACCCAACGGATTGTCGTTGAACTGCCCCTGCGGGGCGGCTGAACCGGGCAGCAAATGGCCTGGAGAGGGGCGATGCACCGCGTTGGTGTGGCGCTCAAGGAACGCTTGCACCTGATCGGCACCCTCCGCGCGGAACACGGAGCAGGTGGCGTACACCAAGCGCCCGCCCGGTTTGAGCAATGGCCAGAGCGCTTCCAGCAAACCGCGCTGCACGGCCACCAGCTGGTTGACGTCGCTGGCGCGGCGCAGCCAGCGCACGTCGGGGTGGCGGCGAACGATGCCCGAGGCGGTGCAGGGGGCGTCGAGCAGGATGGCGTCGAACGGCTGGCCGTCCCACCAGGCGGCGGGCTTGGCCGCATCAGCGCAGCGCACCTCGGCCTTCAGCCCCAGGCGCTTCAGGGTGTCGTCGACCCGTTCGCAGCGGCGCGCATCTACGTCCAGCGCCAGCAGGTTCACGTCGGCGCACTCCAGCAAATGGGCGGTCTTGCCACCGGGTGCGGCGCAGGCGTCGAGCACGCGGTCGGCCGGACTCCAGTGGCGCTCGCCGAGCAGCAGCGTCGCAGCCATCTGGGCCGCAGCGTCCTGCACCGAACAATGGCCTTGCGCAAAGCCGGGCAGGCGCTCCACCGGTTGCGGTGCGTCGAGCACCAGCCCATCGTCACCCACCGGGGTGGAGGCCACGCCGATCGCCAGCAACGCCTGCTGGTAGGCCGCCCGCCCGACCTGGCGGCGGTTGATGCGCAGCGTCATGGGTCCGGGCTGGTTGTTGGCCTCCAGGATGGCTTGCCAATGATCGGGATGGTCGCGCTGCAGCCGCTCGATCCACCACAGCGGGTGGTTCCAGCGCGCCACCGGCTGGCGCATCGCCGCAGCCATCAACACCGGGCGCTCGCGCAGAAAGCGGCGCAAACACGCGTTGATGAACGCCGCCTGGCGGGTGGTGCCGCGGTCTTGCCGCGCCGCGTCCACGGCCTGGTTGACCACTGTGTGGGCTGCGTAATGCAGGCCACTGGACGACCCGGCTTCGGCGTCTTCCAGCATCAGACTCAAGGCACTGCACAGCAGGGCCTGCACCGCAGCGTCGGGCTTGCGCTGCACCAGCTGCTCAACCAGCTCGCGCGCCGTGCCCAGATGGCGCAACACATGGAAAGTGAGTGCCTGAACACCTGGGCGCAGCTCGGACGCCACCTGCGGCAACACATCGCTGAGCGAGTGCCCTTGCTCCACGGCGCGCACACAACGCGCGGTGTGGCGCAACTGGGTGGCCAGGCTGGGGCCCAGCGGTGCGCCGGATGGGCGCGGGGCAGATGGGGAAGGGGCGGCCGAGGCGGTCAATCGGATTCCGGGCAAAGGTGTGTGGGACCCGCGAGGGTACCAGCACGGCCCGACGACGACGCCACCTCAGACCAGCGTCCAACCCGGGGCGTCGGGGGCAGCTGCGCCCGGGGCGGCACTGGGCTCGGCTTCGCGCTGCAGAGGCAGCGGGCCCAGGTTGCGGCCGTAGATGCGGCGAATCCTCTCGGTGAGTGGCGGATGCGAGTCGAACCAGCCGGCCACCTTGCCCGACTCGTTGGCCACCAGCAGCATGTGCTGCGCCATCGAGCCCACGGCGCGCGTCTCCACGCCCTCGTTCTGCTGGGTCAGGATCTTTCGCAACACACCGCCCAGGCCGTCGCGGCTGCGCGTCCACTGCACCGCGCGCGCATCGGCCAGGTGCTCACGCTGGCGGGAAACGGCCGCCTGCAAGGCGTGTCCCGCCACCCAGCCCAGCCAGCCGGCTCCCATGATGGCCAGGCCGATGAGCGCAGCCGCCATGCGCCGGTCTCGGGTGTCGGGCTCGAACAGCGCCTGCCCCATGCGAAAGAGCATTTCCAACCCGAACACCATGCCGACCAGCCGCATGTTCAGCCGCGTGTCGCCCTCGCCGATGTGGCTGAACTCGTGAGCGACCAAACCCTGCAGTTCGTCGCGCGTGAGGTGCTCCAGCGCGCCCTGGGTGACCGCGACCACCGCATCGTCCTCGTCCCAGCCGGCGGCAAAAGCATTGATACCCTGGTCCCGGGCCACCACCATGGCCTGTGGCTTCGACACGTTGGAGGCGATCGCCATCTCGTCGACGATGTTGCAGAAACGTTGTTCATCGAAGTTGCCCGAGGGCTGGGCCAGCCGCGCACCCAATTGCTCGGCCAGCCGCACACCGCCTCCCGCGCTCAGTCGCGAGGTCTCCACCCACCAACCACCCAGCACGAAGAGCAGCGTGACAGCGGTGTTGACCGCGAAGAAATGGCGCGGGTAGGTCAGCGCGCCCGGCATCCAGAAACCCCAGGTCAGGCCCCAGGCCAGTGCCAGCGCGGCGTTGACCGCCACCACCAGCAGCACCACAGTCAGGCCAAAGGCCAGCAACAGGCGCGTGGTCTCGCCCCGGGCTTGGCGCTGGAACTCAAAGAAGCGCATGGCTGGACCGCGCTCAGGATGGAGGGTCAGATCTCGATGCGCAGGGCTTGGCGCTCCGCCTCGCTGGCGGTGGACTCCAGCATGGCTTGGGGCAGAAAGCCAAACAGGCGCGCCACGATCAGCGCGGGGAACTGTGCGGCAGCGTCGTTGAATTCCAGCACGTTGTCGTTGTAGGCCTGGCGCGCAAACCCGATGCGGTTCTCGGTGCTGGCGAGTTCTTCGCTCAGATCGCGCATGGTCTGGTCGGCCTTGAGATCGGGGTAGGCCTCGGCCACGGCGAACAGCCGGCCCAGCGCGCCACCGAGCAACTGCTCGGCACCCGCGAGGGCGCCCAGCGCGCCCGCGTTGAGTGGGCTGGAGGCCGCCGCCTGTTCAACCGTGCGGGCCTGGTTGCGCGCGGCGATCACGGCCTCCAGCGTCTGCGACTCGTGGGCCAGGTACTTGCGCGCCACTTCCACCAGGTTGGGAATCAGGTCGTAGCGCCGTTTGAGCTGCACGTCGATCTGGCCAAACGCGTTGGCGATGCCGTTCTTCAGCCGCACCAGGCGGTTGTAGGCACCCACGCCCCAGAAGAACACCGCCAGACCCAGACCCAGCAACACCCCCAGCGAAACGGACATCTTCAGCACTCCTTGTTGGCGACCCCGCCCCCCGGCAGGCCGAGCCAATATACCTGCGGCCACCATCCACGCGCAGGACGGCACCATGAAAAAGGCCCCCAGCCGGATGGCTGGGGGCCTTTTGTAAGCCAGCGGGGGGAGGACCTTACTCCGCGGACTCGTTGGTGCTCGATGCGTCGGCCTGCTCGGCCTGATCGGCTGCCAGCGACACGGCGTCGGCCTCGGCGATGGCACGGCGCTCTTCGTCGTCCATCTTCTCCTTGACCTTGCGCGCCTCGTGGTAGGCCATGCCGGTACCGGCCGGGATCAGACGACCCACGATCACGTTTTCCTTCAGACCACGCAGCTCGTCGCGCTTGCCCATGATGGCCGCCTCGGTCAGCACCCGGGTGGTTTCCTGGAAGGAAGCCGCCGAGATGAACGAGTCGGTCGACAGCGACGCCTTGGTGATACCCAGCAGGATGTTGCTGAACACCGCCGGCAGCTTGCCTTCGGCGCGCAGCGCGTCGTTGGTGTTGAGGATCTCCGAACGCTCGACCTGCTCACCGGCGATGTAGCTCGAATCACCCACGCTGTCCACGACCACGCGGCGCAGCATCTGGCGAACGATCACCTCGATGTGCTTGTCGTTGATCTTCACGCCCTGCAGGCGGTAGACGTCCTGCACCTCGTCGACGATGTAGCGGGCCAGCTCTTCCATGCCCAGCAGGCGCAGGATGTCTTGTGGATCGGCCGGGCCGTCCACCACGCTCTCGCCCTTGTTGACCACCTGGCCTTCGTGCACCAGGATGTTCTTCTCCTTGGGGATGAGGTCGTCCCACACCTTGCCTTCGGGGTCGGTGATCTGCAGGCGAACCTTGCCCTTGGTCTCCTTGCCGAACGACACGGTGCCGGTCATCTCGGCCAGCATGCCCTTGTCTTTCGGGCTGCGGGCTTCGAACAGCTCGGCCACACGCGGCAGACCGCCGGTGATGTCGCGCGTCTTCTGACCTTCCACAGGAATACGGGCCAGCACTTCGCCAGGGCCCACGTCCATGCCGTCGCGCACCTGGATCAGCGAGCCGATCTGGAAGCCGATGGTCACCGAGTGGTCGGTGCCCGGGATCTTCACTTCGTTGCCCTGCCCGTCGATCAGCTTGACCTGTGGACGCACCACCTTGGCCACGCCGCGGCGTTTCGGATCGATCACCACCAGGGTCGACAAGCCGGTGACGTCGTCCACCTGCTTGGCCACGGTGAGGCCTTCCTCGACGTTCTCGAAACGCACCTGACCGGCGAATTCCGTGATGATCGGGCGGGTGAGCGGGTCCCAGTTCGCCAGGATGGCGCCGGCCTTGATGCTCTGGTCGGCCTTGATCGACAGAATCGCACCGTACGGCACCTTGTGGCGCTCGCGCTCGCGACCGTGTTCGTCGTGGATGATGATTTCGCCGGAACGCGAGATCACCACCAGTTCGCCCTTGGTGTTGGTCACGTAGCGCATCGTGGCGTTGAAGCCGATCACACCACTGGACTTGGCTTCCACGCTGGAGGCCACGGCCGCACGCGACGCCGCACCACCGATGTGGAAGGTGCGCATGGTCAGCTGCGTGCCGGGTTCACCGATGGACTGCGCGGCGATCACGCCGACCGCTTCACCGATGTTCACCAGACCACCACGGCCCAGATCGCGGCCGTAGCACTTGGCGCAGATGCCGAAGCGGGTTTCACAGGTCAGTGCGGTGCGCACTTTCACCTCGTCGACCGCAGCGGCTTCCAGCATGTCGAGCATGTCTTCGTCGAGCATCTCGCCGGCGGGCACCAGCAGTTCGCGCGTTTCGGGGTGCGTCACTTCCTCGGCCGTGGTGCGGCCCAGGATGCGGTCGCGCAACGATTCGATGACTTCACCGCCTTCAACGATGGCGCGCATCAGCGTGCCGTTGGTGGTGCCGCAGTCCTGGGTGTTGACCACCAAGTCCTGCGTGACGTCCACCAGGCGGCGCGTGAGGTAGCCCGAGTTGGCCGTTTTCAGTGCCGTGTCGGCCAGGCCTTTACGAGCGCCGTGGGTCGAGATGAAGTACTGCAACACGTTGAGGCCTTCACGGAAGTTCGCCGTGATGGGGGTCTCGATGATGGAGCCGTCAGGCTTGGCCATCAGGCCGCGCATGCCGGCGAGCTGGCGGATCTGCGCAGCAGAACCGCGAGCACCCGAGTCGGCCATCATGTAGATGGAGTTGAACGACTCCTGGTCCACTTCCTTGCCGTGGCGATCCGTGGTCCGCTGCTTGGCCAGCTGGGCCATCATGACCTTGGAGATCTCGTCGCCGGCCTTGCCCCAGATGTCCACCACCTTGTTGTAGCGCTCACCCGCGGTCACCAGACCAGAGGCGTACTGCTGGGCGATTTCCTTCACCTCGTTTTCGGCACGGTCGATGATGGCCGGCTTCTCCTTGGGCACCAGCATGTCGTCCACAGCGATCGAGATACCGGCGCGCGTGGCCAGACGGAAGCCGTTTTGCAGCAGCTTGTCGGCGAACACCACGGTTTCCTTCAGGCCGCACTTGCGGAACGAGGTGTTGATCAGGCGCGAGATTTCCTTCTTCTTCAGCGGCTTGTTCAGCACGTCGAAAGGCAGGCCACGCGGCAGGATCTCGGAGAGCAGCGCACGACCCACGGTGGTGTCCACCAGCGAGGTCGACGGCGTCCATTCGCCCGTGGCCTTGTCCAGCGTCTGCTGGGTCAGGCGCACGCTGATCTTGGCGGTGATTTCCACCACGCCGTTGTCCAGGGCGCGTTGCAGCTCGGACAGATCGGCAAAGATCATGCCCTCGCCCTTGGCGTTGATGCGATCGCGGGTGGCGTAGTACAGACCCAGCACCACGTCTTGCGACGGGACGATGGAAGGCTCGCCGTTGGCCGGGAACAGGATGTTGTTCGAGGCCAGCATCAGGGTGCGCGCTTCGATCTGCGCCTCCACCGACAGCGGCACGTGAACGGCCATCTGGTCACCGTCGAAGTCGGCGTTGAACGCAGCGCAGACCAAGGGGTGCAGCTGGATCGCCTTGCCTTCGATCAGGATGGGCTCAAACGCCTGGATGCCCAGGCGGTGCAGCGTCGGTGCGCGGTTGAGCATCACCGGGTGCTCTTTGATCACCTCTTCCAGGATGTCCCACACCACTGGCGTGCCGGCTTCCACTTCCTTCTTGGCGGCCTTGATGGTGGTCGCGATGCCCATGGCTTCCAGGCGCGAGAAGATGAAGGGCTTGAACAGCTCCAGGGCCATCAGCTTGGGCAGGCCGCACTGGTGCAGCTTGAGCGTTGGGCCGACCACGATGACCGAACGGCCCGAGTAGTCGACGCGCTTGCCCAGCAAGTTCTGGCGGAAACGGCCGCTCTTGCCCTTGATCATGTCGGCCAGCGACTTGAGCGCGCGCTTGTTGGCGCCCGTCATGGCTTTGCCACGGCGGCCGTTGTCCAGCAGCGAGTCCACCGCTTCCTGCAGCATGCGCTTCTCGTTGCGCGCGATGATCTCGGGCGCCTTCAGCTCCAACAGGCGGCGCAGACGCGAGTTGCGGTTGATGACGCGGCGGTACAGGTCGTTCAGGTCGGAGGTGGCGAAACGGCCACCGTCCAACGGCACCAGCGGACGCAGGTCCGGCGGCAGCACGGGCAGCACATCGAGCACCATCCACTCGGGCTTGATGCCCGACTTCTTGAAGGCCTCGAGCACCTTCAGGCGCTTGGCGTTCTTCTTGATCTTGAGCTCGGAGCCGGTCAGGTCGTTGCGCAGCTTTTCGATCTCGATGTCGAGGTCGATGGCTTGCAGCAGTTCCTTGATGCCTTCGGCGCCCATCTTGGCCACGAATTCGTCGCCGAATTCCTTGCGCTTGGCGTCAAAGTCGTCCTCGGACATGATGCCGAACTTCTTCAGCGGGGTCATGCCGGGGTCGGTCACCACGTAGGCTTCGAAATACAGCACGCGTTCGATGTCGCGAAGCGTCATGTCCAGGATCAGGCCCAGGCGCGATGGCAGCGATTTCAGGAACCAGATGTGGGCACAAGGTGCGGCCAGATCGATGTGACCCATGCGCTCGCGGCGCACCTTGGTCTGCGTGACTTCAACGCCGCACTTCTCGCAGATGACACCACGGTGCTTCAAACGCTTGTACTTGCCGCACAGGCATTCATAGTCCTTGATGGGGCCGAAGATCTTGGCGCAGAACAGGCCGTCGCGTTCGGGCTTGAACGTGCGGTAGTTGATGGTCTCGGGCTTTTTGACTTCACCGAAGGACCACGAGCGGATTTTTTCCGGCGAGGCCAGACCGATGCGGATCGCATCGAAGTGTTCGTCGGGCGTGAACTGTTTGAACAGGTCGAGCAAAGATTTCATGTGACTCTTTCCTTTTCGGTGAATTAGGAACGTTCCAGTTCGATATCGATACCGAGCGAACGGATTTCCTTGACCAGCACGTTGAACGACTCGGGCATGCCGGCGTCGATCGTGTGCTCGCCCTTGACGATGCTCTCGTAGACCTTGGTGCGACCCTGCACGTCGTCCGACTTGACGGTGAGCATTTCCTGCAGGATGTACGAAGCTCCGTAGGCTTCCAGTGCCCACACTTCCATTTCGCCGAAACGCTGGCCACCGAACTGCGCCTTGCCGCCCAGCGGCTGCTGAGTGACGAGCGAGTAAGGGCCGGTCGAGCGGGCATGCATCTTGTCGTCGACCAGGTGGTGCAGCTTCAGGAAGTGCATGTAGCCCACGGTGGTCTTGCGCTCGAAAGCGTCACCCGTGCGGCCGTCGTACAGTTGCGCCTGGGTGCGGGTGGCCGTCAGGCCCTTGATCTCGGCGATGTCGTCGGGATACGCCAGCTTGAGCATGGTGCGGATCTCGTCTTCCGAGGCACCGTCGAAGACCGGGGTGGCAAACGGCACACCGGTGGTGAGGTTCTCGGCCATCTCGACCACTTCGGCATCGCTCATGTCGCCGAGCGACTCTTTCTTGCCGGCCTGGTTGTAGATGGTGTCGAGGAAACCACGCAGCTCGGACACCTTGGCTTCGGCTTGCAGCATGTCGCCGATGCGCTGACCCAGACCCTTGGCGGCCCAGCCCAGGTGCACTTCAAGCACCTGACCCACGTTCATGCGCGAAGGCACGCCCAGCGGGTTGAGCACGATGTCGGCGGGTGTGCCGTCGGCCATGTAAGGCATGTCTTCCACTGGCACGATCTTGGAAACCACACCCTTGTTGCCGTGGCGGCCGGCCATCTTGTCACCCGGTTGCAGGCGGCGCTTGACGGCCAGGTAGACCTTGACCATCTTGAGCACGCCCGCGGGCAGCTCGTCGCCCTGCGTGAGCTTCTTGCGCTTTTCTTCGAACGCGAGGTCGAAGCTGTGGCGCGTCTGCTCCATGGAGTTCTTGATCGATTCCAGTTGGGCCGCCACGGTCTCATCGGCCGGGCGGATGTCGAACCAGTGGTACTTCTCGACGTCGTCCAGGTAGGCCTTGTCGATGGTCGTGCCCTTGGACAGCTTCTTCGGGCCACCGTTGGCCAGCTTGCCGATCAGCAGCTTCTCGATACGGTCAAACGCATCGGCTTCCACGATGCGCAGCTGGTCGTTCAGGTCCAGGCGGAAACGCTTGAGCTCGTCGTCGATGATCTGCTGGGCGCGCTTGTCGCGCGTGATGCCTTCGCGGGTGAAGACCTGCACGTCGATCACGGTGCCTTGTGAACCCTGGTCCACGCGCAGCGAGGTGTCCTTCACGTCGGACGCCTTCTCACCGAAGATGGCGCGCAGCAGCTTCTCTTCAGGCGTGAGCGTGGTCTCGCCCTTGGGCGTGACCTTGCCGACCAGCACGTCGCCGGGCAGCACTTCGGCGCCCACGTAAATGATGCCGGAGTCGTCCAGGCGGTTGAGCTGCTGCTCGGCCAGGTTGGGGATGTCGCGGGTGATTTCTTCCGCGCCCAGCTTGGTGTCGCGCGCCATCACCACCAGTTCCTCGATGTGGATCGAGGTGTAGCGGTCTTCGGACACAACCTTCTCGGAGATCAGGATCGAATCTTCGAAGTTGTAGCCGTTCCAGGGCATGAAGGCGATCAGCATGTTCTGGCCGATCGAGATCTCGCCCAGGTCGGTCGAAGCGCCGTCGGCGATCACGTCGCCCTTGGCCAGCATGTCGCCCTTCTTCACGATGGGACGCTGGTGGATGTTGGTGTTCTGGTTGGAACGCTGGTACTTGATGAGGTTGTAGATGTCCACACCCACTTCACCGGCCACCGCTTCGGCGTCGTTCACGCGCACCACGATGCGGGTCGCATCCACGTAGTCGACCTTGCCACCCCGGTTGGCGGTCACCACGGTGCCGGAGTCGACCGCGGCCACGCGCTCGATACCCGTACCCACCAGTGGCTTTTCAGGACGCAGCACAGGCACGGCCTGGCGCGACATGTTGGCGCCCATCAGCGCGCGGTTGGCATCGTCGTGCTCCAGGAACGGCACCAGCGAAGCCGCCACCGAGACGATCTGCGCCGGCGACACGTCCATGTACTGGATGGTGTCGGAGGGGGTCAGGATCGATTCGCCCTTTTCACGGGCGGAGATCAGGTCACCGGTCAGGCGGCCTTCGCCGTCGAGCGTGGCGTTGGCCTGCGCGATGACGTACTTGCCTTCTTCGATCGCCGAGAGGTAATCGATCTGGTTCGTGACCTTGCCTTCGATCACGCGGCGGTACGGCGTCTCGATGAAGCCGTACTCATTCAGGCGGGCATACAAAGCCAGCGAGTTGATCAGGCCGATGTTGGGACCTTCAGGCGTCTCGATAGGGCAAACGCGACCGTAGTGGGTCACGTGCACGTCGCGCACCTCGAAGCCGGCGCGCTCGCGGGTCAGACCGCCCGGGCCCAGGGCCGACACGCGGCGCTTGTGGGTGATCTCGGCCAACGGGTTGGTCTGGTCCATGAACTGCGACAGCTGCGACGCACCGAAGAACTCCTTCAAAGCCGCGGAAATCGGCTTGGAGTTGATCAGGTCGTGCGGCATCAGCGGCTCTTGCTCGGCCTGGCCCAGACGCTCTTTCACGGCTTTCTCGATACGCGCCAGACCGGTGCGGTACTGGTTCTCGGCGAGTTCGCCGACGCAGCGCACACGGCGGTTGCCCAGGTGGTCGATGTCATCGACTTCGCCGCGACCGTTGCGCAGGTCCACGAGAATCTTGACCACGGCCAGGATGTCTTCGTTGGACAGCACCATCGGGCCGGTGGATTCGTCACGGCCCACGCGGGCGTTGAACTTCATGCGGCCCACGCGCGACAGGTCGTACGTATCGGGGTTGTAGAACAGGCGGTGGAACAGGGCCTGCACGGCGTCTTCGGTCGGCGGCTCGCCGGGGCGCATCATGCGGTAGATGGCCACGCGCGCGGCGAACTCGTCGGCGGTCTCGTCGATGCGCAGGGTCTGCGAGATGTACGCGCCCTGGTCAAGTTCGTTGGTGTAGAGGCACTGCAGGTCTTGCACGCCAGCGGTGCGCAGTTTCTTCAGCAGCACTTCGGTCAACTCTTCGTTGGCCTTGGCGATGATCTCGCCGGTGTCCTCGTCCACGATGTTGCGCGCCACCACACGGCCGATCATGAAGTCTTCGGGCACGCTGATGTGCGTGGTACCCGACTGCTCCAGCTCGCGGGTGTGGCGCACGGTGATGCGCTTGTCCTTGGCCACGACGACCTTGCCGGCCTTGTCGGTGATGTCGAAACGGGCGACTTCACCGCGCAGGCGCTCGGGCACGAAGGCCATCTGCGCGCCGCTGTCCATCACGCGGAAGTGGTCGTTGACGAAGAAGTTGGCCAGGATCGTTTCCGGCGTCAGGCCGATGGCCTTGAGCAGGATGGTGACCGGCATCTTGCGACGGCGGTCGACACGGAAGAACAACACGTCCTTGGGGTCGAATTCAAAGTCGAGCCAGGAGCCGCGGTAGGGAATGATGCGAGCGGAAAACAGCAGCTTGCCCGAGCTGTGCGTCTTGCCCTTGTCGTGTTCGAAGAACACACCGGGCGAGCGGTGCAGCTGCGACACGATGACACGCTCGGTGCCGTTGATGATGAAGGAGCCCTTCTCGGTCATCAGGGGCACTTCGCCCATGTAGACCTCCTGCTCTTTCACTTCCTTGATCACCTTGGACTGCGCCGTCGAGGACTCGCGGTCATAGATGATCAGCTGCACGCGGGCGCGCACAGCCGAGGCGAAGGTCAGACCACGGGTCTGGCATTCACGCACGTCAAAAGCGGGCTTGGCCAGGTTGTACTCAACGAACTTCATCTCCACAAAACCGTTGTGGGAGACGATGGGGAAAGCGGCTTCAAACGCCGCCTGCAGGCCCTCGTTGGTGCGCTTTTTCGGCGCGTTGTCGGCTTGCAGGAACGCCGTGTAGGCGTCTTTCTGCATCTGCAGCAGGTAAGGAATCGCGAGAACGTTTTCGCGGGTACCAAAGCTCTTGCGGATGCGTTTGCGTTCGGTGTATGAGTATTTCGATGCTGGGGCCATGAGATCTCCGGGCTTGAGGTCTGCGGCGACTGTCTTGCCTACCAGGAGGACGGATTCCTGGTGACTTGCTTGGTGGCTGGCCTCTACCAACCATTGGCGGACGGCCTGTGCATTGCACACAGGCCCGAACCAAGTCGTCTTCTGCAGTCGGGGTCAGAAGACACTCATAAGCAGGGTCGGCGACCGGGCTTGTGGGTGTGCTCTGAAAGCACAGAAGGCTGGAGGCCCTTTCGAGCACTCCAGCCTTGGGGAACGAGCGAATTACTTCAGCTCGGCCTTGGCGCCGGCTTCCACCAGCTTCTTCATGGCGGCTTCGGCGTCGGCCTTGGCAATGCCTTCTTTCACGTTCTTCGGTGCGCCGTCGACCAGATCTTTGGCTTCTTTCAGGCCCAGACCGGTGATTTCGCGAACGGCCTTGATGACCGAGACCTTGTTGGCGCCGGCTTCGAGCAGCACAACGTTGAATTCGGTCTTCTCTTCAGCCACGGCAGCAGCACCGCCACCACCGGCTGCGGGGGCGGCCATGGCGGCTGCGCTCACGCCAAACTTCTCTTCGATGGCTTTCACCAGGTCGTTGAGTTCCATGACCGTCATGCTGTCCAGCGCGGTCAAAAATGCGTCTTTATCGAATGCCATTTTGATTTCCTAACAATTGGTTGAACGAACGGTGCACGCCACTCAGGCGGCAGCCGCTTCCTCGGCTGCCACAGGGGCAGCGCCTTCGCCTTTTTTCGCCGCCAGCGCGCCCAGCACAACGGCCGTACGCGACATGGGCGACATCAGCAAGCCACACAGCTGGGCCAGCAGCACTTCTTTCGAAGGAATGCTTGCGAGCTGCTTCACGCCATTGACGTCCAGGACTTTGCCGCCGTACACACCGGCGCGGATGACCAACTTGTCGTTGGTTTTCGCGAACTCGGCCACCACTTTTGCGGCGGCCACGGCGTCGACGGAGAAGCCATAGATCAGCGGACCGGTCATCTGGTCGGCGGCCACTTCAAATGCGCTACCAGCCACCGCACGGCGGGCCAGGGTGTTTTTCAACACGCTCAGGCTCACACCGTTGCTGCGGGCTGTGACGCGCAGTTTGTCCATGTTCGCGACCGTGATGCCACGGTATTCCGCCATCACGAGCGTTTGAGCTTTTGCGGCGAGGCTGGTCACTTCGGAAATGACCGCTTCTTTCTCACTGCGATTCAGACTCAAGGTCTACTCCTTAAATGTGCCTTCGGTCCAACGACCTGAGACACGCCTCATTGCAGCGATCAACTGTTTCGGAACGAATTCCATCTGCAGCGGGATCGCCATCTGCGTTGGCTTGTCACAATTAAGTCGGACCGCATTCCGAAGAACTTGATTCGACACCAACGGTCTTGGATGGCCCCGAGGGTCGGTCATCACAACCAGCCCCTGGGCCCACCACACCCGGGCGACCTGCATCGCCCGAATTCTTTCTCGCGATTACGCCGAGATGGATTGCATGTCCACACGAACGCCGACACCCATGGTCGACGACACCGCCACCTTGCGCAGGTACACACCCTTGCTGGTGGCGGGCTTGGCCTTGGTGAGCGCATCGAGCAGCGCCACCAGGTTGCCCTGGAGCTTGTCGGCTTCGAACGAACGGCGACCGATCGTGCCGTGCACGATACCGGCCTTGTCAACGCGGAACTGGACCTGACCCGCTTTGGCGTTGCGCACAGCCTGGGCCACATCGGGCGTCACGGTGCCGACCTTCGGGTTGGGCATCAGACCGCGTGGACCCAGGATCTGACCCAGGGTACCCACGACGCGCATGGCGTCTGGCGAGGCGATCACCACGTCGAAGTTCATGTTGCCGGCCTTGATGTCGGCAGCCAGGTCGTCCATGCCGACGATGTCGGCGCCAGCGGCCTTGGCTTCTTCGGCCTTGGCGCCCTGTGCGAACACGGCCACGCGCTTGGTCTTGCCGGTGCCGTTGGGCATCACGACGGCGCCACGCACCACCTGGTCGGACTTCTTGGCGTCCACGCCGAGCTGGATCGCCACGTCGATGGATTCGTCAAACTTGGCGTTCGCGCATTCCTTGATGATGGCGATGGCTTCGGTCAGTGCGTACAGCTTGTTGCTGTCGACCTTGCCTTCAAAGGCTTTCTGTTTTTTGGTCAGCTTGGCCATTTACACGCCCTCCACAATCACGCCCATCGAGCGGGCCGAACCGGCGATGGTGCGCACGGCGGCATCCACATCGGCGGCGGTCATGTCTTTCATCTTGGTCTTGGCGATCTCTTCGAGCTGTGCGCGCGTGATCTTGCCGACCTTGTTCTTGTTGGGCACCGAAGAGCCCTTGTCGAGCTTGATCGCCTTCTTGATCAAGGTGGTCGCCGGAGGCGTCTTGATGATGAAGGTGAAGCTCTTGTCCGCGTACGCCGTGATCACCACGGGCAGCGGCAGACCTGGCTCAACGCCCTGGGTCTGGGCGTTGAACGCCTTGCAGAACTCCATGATGTTCAGGCCGCGCTGACCCAGTGCCGGGCCGATCGGAGGGGAAGGGTTGGCCTTGCCAGCTGGGACTTGCAGCTTGACGAAGCCGACGATTTTTTTCGCCATTTTTTAGCTCCTGCGAGTGCAGACGGTTGCCACAGTGGACAACCTCCTCGCGGTTGAGGACCCGGAAAATTTCAACAGCGCTGGCGTCGGGCCGACCCGCCAGCACCTGGAAACGTCAGGTTTTTTCGACCTGGCTGAACTCGAGTTCGACCGGTGTGGCGCGACCGAAGATGGTCACCGACACGCGCATCTTGTTCTTCTCGTAGTTGACTTCTTCGACCGTGCCGTTGAAGTCGGTGAAGGGCCCCTCCTTCACACGCACGTACTCGCCCACGACGAACTCCACCTTGTGGCGGGGCTTGTCTGTGCCTTCCTGCATCTGGTTGACGATCTTCTGAACGTCTTCCTCGGAGATCGGTGCCGGGCGGTTTTTGGCTCCACCCACAAAGCCGGTGACCTTGTTGGTGTGCTTCACAAGATGCCAGGTGTCGTCGTCCATCACCATCTCCACCAGCACGTAGCCGGGGAAGAACTTGCGCTCGGTGGTGCGACGCTGGCCATTCTTCATCTCGACCACCTCTTCGGTGGGCACGAGGATGCGGCCGAACTTGTCTTGCATGCCGGCGCGGTTGATGCGCTCGACGATGTTGCGCTCCGCGGCTTTTTCCATGCCCGAGTAGGCGTGGACCACGTACCAGCGCATGCCTTCAGCGGCCACGCCGTCGGTCACGGGACTGTTTTGCTCGGTCATTATTTTCTCCAGCCCAGGATCAGGTCGTAGAACAGCCATTCGACCGTCTTGTCGGTGAGCCACAAAAAGAGCGACATCACCAGCACGAAGGCGAACACATAAGCCGTCATCTGGATCGCCTCCTTGCGGGCAGGCCAGACGACCTTCTTCACTTCGCGCCAGGAGTCACGGCCAAAAGCAACCAGTTGCCTGCCGGACTCGGACACACCAAACACCACCACCGCCGCCACCACTCCAACGATCAAGGCCGCCCACTGGGCCAGTGCGCCGCGGGAAGACAGCAGGTAGAACGCGACAAACGAACCCAACAACAGCACGATGGCGGCCGCCAGCTTGGCCTTGTCGGCGCCAGTGTGGACAGTTTGTACTTCGGAGGTGGCCATGAAAATCCAGACAAAACTTTTCAAAAAACGTGCTCAAAATCCCGAAAGCTTGAGACACGCAAGCCCACCAGAGGCCTTGACGACTTCGGTGGGCTTGTAACCACTCAACAGAACCGGATCACTCTCCGGAAACATCCTGTCGGGTGGCAGGGGCAGTAGGAATCGAACCTACAACCTTCGGTTTTGGAGACCGACGCTCTGCCAATTGAGCTATACCCCTACTGGCGATACCCCTGAGGGCGTTTAAGCAATGATTTTCGCAACGACGCCGGCACCGACGGTGCGGCCACCTTCGCGGATGGCGAAGCGCAGGCCTTCTTCCATGGCGATGGGGTTGATCAGCTTCACCGTGATCGACACGTTGTCACCCGGCATGACCATTTCCTTGCCTTCGGGCAGCTCGATCGAGCCAGTCACGTCGGTCGTGCGGAAGTAAAACTGCGGGCGGTAGTTGTTGAAGAACGGCGTGTGACGGCCACCTTCGTCTTTGGACAGCACGTAGATCTCGCCGGTGAAGTGCGTGTGCGGCTTGATCGAACCGGGCTTGCACAGCACTTGGCCGCGCTGCACGTCTTCGCGCTTGGTGCCGCGCAGCAAGATACCGACGTTGTCGCCCGCCTGGCCCTGGTCCAGCAGCTTGCGGAACATCTCCACGCCGGTGCAGGTGGTCTTCTGGGTGTCGGAGATGCCGACGATCTCGATTTCTTCGCCGACCTTGATGATGCCGCGCTCGATACGGCCGGTCACCACGGTGCCGCGACCCGAGATGGAGAACACGTCTTCCACGGGCATCAGGAACGCGCCATCAACGGCACGCTCTGGCAGCGGAATGTAGGTGTCCAGTGCTTCGGCCAGCTTCATGATGGCCTCTTCACCCAGCGGGCCCTTGTCGCCTTCCAGGGCGAGCTTGGCCGAGCCGTGGATGATGGGGGTGGCGTCACCGGGGAAGTCGTACTTGTCCAGGAGCTCGCGCACTTCCATCTCGACCAGCTCGAGCAGCTCGGCGTCGTCGACCATGTCGCACTTGTTCAGGAACACGATGATGTAAGGCACGCCGACCTGGCGCGCCAGCAGGATGTGCTCGCGGGTCTGGGGCATCGGGCCGTCAGCGGCCGAGCACACCAGCACGGCGCCGTCCATCTGGGCAGCACCGGTGATCATGTTCTTCACGTAGTCGGCGTGGCCGGGGCAGTCAACGTGGGCGTAGTGGCGGTTGGCCGTCTCGTATTCCACGTGTGCGGTGTTGATCGTGATGCCGCGAGCCTTCTCTTCGGGCGCCGCATCGATCTGGTCGTAGGCCTTGGCTGCACCGCCAAACTTGGCCGCCAGCACGGTCGTGATCGCCGCCGTCAGCGTGGTCTTGCCGTGGTCAACGTGACCAATCGTGCCCACGTTCACGTGCGGCTTGGTCCGCTCAAATTTCTCTTTTGCCATTTTTCAGCTCCAAATCAAAACTGCCGAAACAACCAAAAAAGACCTGCGAATACAGATCTGCAAATAACTGGTGCCCTTGGCGGGAATCGGACCCGCGACCTCTCCCTTACCAAGGGAGTGCTCTACCACTGAGCCACAAGGGCCAAGGAAGCCGGCAAGCCGACCATCCTGGAACATTCAAAACAACCGTCGACAGGACATGGAGCGGGAGACGGGAATCGAACCCGCGTCATCAGCTTGGAAGGCTGGGGTTCTACCATTGAACTACTCCCGCCAATTCATTCACCCCATCCGCCCGGGCGGCCCCATCAAGAAGCCTGCCCGCCGGACGCAAAGTCCCATCGCTTACATGTCACACATCGATCACTGGTGGAGGAGGCTGGATTCGAACCAGCGTACGCGTAAGCGGGCAGATTTACAGTCTGCTGCCTTTAACCACTCGGCCACCCCTCCATAGCGCAGCCCGCGATTATGCCACGGTTTTCGGCTAACGTGCCAGGCACCTTGCAAGCCGGCTGCTCACCAGGCGATGGCGGGGCCGCCTTGCCGAACCAGCCAGGCGTTGGCTTGGCTGAAATGCCCACATCCGATGAACGGCAAGGGGCCACGACGGGCCGACAGCGGCGACGGGTGGTTGGCATACAGCAGCAGGTGTCGATGTGGATCGATCAGGGCCGCTTTTTTCTGGGCGTGTGCGCCCCAAAGCAGGAATACCTTGGGGGAGCCAGAAACGCTGCAGCGCTCGATGAGACGGTCGGTGAGCGACTCCCAGCCTCGCTTGGCGTGGCTGGCGGGCTGGCCGTCTTCCACCGTCAGGCAGGTGTTGAGCAGCAACACGCCCTGGCGCGCCCAGCGCACCAGCGAGCCGTCGCCCGGCGGCGGCAACCCCAGGTCGCGCTGAAGCTCTTGAAAGATGTTGCGCAGGCTGGGCGGAGGTTTCACGCCGGGCGCCACAGAAAACGCCAATCCCTCGGCCTGCCCGGGTCCGTGGTACGGGTCCTGGCCCAACAGGACCACCCGCACATCGTCTGGCGCGGTGAGTTGCAGCGCCCGCAAAGGCTCGGGGGGGTAGACGGTGGCGCCTTGAGCGTGGCGCGCATCCAGAAAGGATCGCAACGCCGAGCCGTCGGACGAGGACCAGAACGCGGCCGTCAGGTCGGCCCAAGCCTGCGTTTCCTGCACCACGAGACGATCAGGCAAACAATTCGGCCAGCGCCAGGCCGGGCTCGGGCGCCCGCATGAAGGCCTCGCCCACCAGGAAGGCGTGCACGCCAGCGGCGCGCATGGTCTGCACGTCCTCGCGACCCAGGATGCCGGATTCGGTGATCAGCAGGCGATCGGCTGGCACGTCAGCCATGAGGTCGAGCGTGGTCTGCAACGTGACTTCGAAGGTGCGCAGGTTGCGGTTGTTGATGCCGACCAGCGGGGTCCTGAGTTTGAGCGCGCGGTGCAGCTCGCCCCGGTCGTGCACCTCCACCAGCACCGCCATGTTCAGGCCCAGCGCCAAGGCTTCAAGATCGGCCATCTGCGCGTCGTCCAGGCAGGCGGCGATCAGCAGGATCGCGTCGGCACCCATCGCTCGGGCCTCGTAGACCTGGTAGGGATCGACCATGAAGTCCTTGCGGAGCACGGGCAGGTCGCAGCTGGCGCGGGCTTGCTTCAGGTAGTCGGTGCTGCCATGGAAAAACTGTTTGTCGGTCAGCACCGACAGGCAGGCCGCGCTCACAACGCCATCGCCCTCGGCGTAGCTCTGGGCAATGTCGGCCGGGATGAAATCTTCGCGCAGCACGCCCTTGCTCGGGCTGGCCTTCTTGACCTCGGCAATCACCGCAGCCTGGCCGGCGGCAATCTTGCGGCGTAGCGCGCCTTCGAAATCGCGCGTGAGCACGCGGCTCTCAGCGTCGAAGCGCACCACGTCGAGCGGCTTCTTGCGTTGGGCGGCGGCGATTTCTTCGTGCTTCACGGTCACGATCTTCTGCAGGATGTCGCTCATGGGGTGTTCCGGGTCAGGCCGCGAAGGCCTTGAGTTGTTCGAGTTTGGCCAGGGCCGCGCCCGAGGCCAGCGTGCGCCGGGCGAGTGCGATGCCCGCGCCCATGTCAGTCACCACATTGGCCGCGTACAGCGCCACGCCGGCGTTGAGCGCCACGATCTCGCTGGCGGCCTTGAAGGTCGGGTCGTCGCGGCCCTCCAGCACGCCCATCAGCATCTGGCGCGAGGCCTCGGGTGTTTCCACGCGCAGCGCGCGGCTGCTGGCCATGGTCATGCCGAAATCTTCGGGGTGGATCTCGTATTCGGTGATCTCGCCGTTCTTGAGTTCACCCACCAGCGTGGCCGCGCCGAGCGAGACCTCGTCCATGCCGTCGCGGCCGTACACCACCACCGCGTGTTCGGCGCCCAGGCGCTGCAACGCGCGCACCTGGATACCCACCAGGTCGGGGTGGAACACGCCCATGAGGATGTTGGGCGCGGAGGCCGGGTTGGTCAGCGGACCCAGGATGTTGAAGATGGTCTTGATGCCGAGCTCACGCCGCACCGGGGCCACGTTCTTCATGGCGGGGTGGTGGTTGGGCGCGAACATGAAGCCAACGCCGACCTGCTCGATGCAGCGCGCGATGGCCTCGGGGGAGAGGTTGATGTTGATGCCCAGGCTCTCCAGCACGTCGGCGCTGCCGCTCTTGCTGGAGACACTGCGCCCGCCATGCTTGCTCACGCGCGCGCCGGCCGCGGCGGCGACAAACATGCTGCAGGTGGAGATGTTGAAGGTGTGCGAGCCGTCGCCACCGGTGCCCACGATGTCGACCAGGTGCGTCTTGTCGGCCACATGCACCTTGGTGGAGAACTCGCGCATCACCTGCGCGGCGGCGGTGATCTCGCCAATCGTTTCCTTCTTCACGCGCAGGCCGGTGATGAAGGCCGCCATCATCACGGGCGACATCTCGCCGCTCATGATCAGGCGCATGAGGTGCAGCATCTCGTCGTGAAAGATCTCGCGGTGTTCGATGGTGCGCTGCAGCGCCTCTTGTGGCGTGATCTTGTGGCTGTTCGGCATGCGTGTCTCCAAGGCTTCTTGTTTACTGAGCGGGATTGTCGGCCAAGGCCAGGCGCAGGCCAAAACCCACGAAGAGCACGCCCGCAGCGCGGTCCATCCAGTGCATGGCGCGCTGCACTGTCTGCACCCGGCGCGCAGCCCAGGCGGCGAGCCAGGCGTAGCCGAAGTTGATCGGCAACGAGTTGAGGTTGAAGATCAACCCCAGCAGCAAAAACGCCAGCGCCTTGTTCGGCGCCTCGGGCGCGATGAACTGCGGCACGAAGGCGAGGAAAAAAATCGCCACCTTGGGGTTGAGCACATTGGTGAGAAAACCGCGGCGGTACACACCCCACAGGTTCACCTCGATCGCACCCGCGCTCAGGTCCAGCGGCGTGGCTTTGGACATCAGCAAACGAATACCCATCCACAGCAGGTAGGCCGCGCCGATCCACTTGAGCACGGTGAACGCAGTGGCGGACGTGACCAGCAGCGCGCTCACGCCGATGGCGGCGGCGAACACATGCACGAAACAGCCGCTGACGATGCCCAGCGCAGCCACGATGCCGGCGCGCACGCCGCTCTTGAGCGCGTTCGTGACGATGTAGAGCACGTCCGGGCCGGGCGTGAGGTTGAGCAGCCAACCGGCCGCGATGAAGAGCAGGAGTTGCGGCAGATCGGGCATGGCCGTGCGCCTGCGTTCAGTAAACGGCCGAGCCGGCTGGCCGGGCGCTGGCGGCCGTGGCGCCCTGCGCAAAAAACGCGCGGGTGCTGGCGATCGCGCGGTCGATGCCGGCCGCGTCCACGTCGAGGTGGGTCACGAAGCGCAGGCCGATCAATCCGGTGGCGAGCACGCCGTCGCGCGCAAGGTGCGCGAGCAGATCGGGGCCGCGCCCGTTCGCCACGTCGACGAACACGATGTTGGTCTGCGCCGAGCGCACACTCAGCCCGTCGATACCGGCCAGCCCTTTTGCCAGGCGTTGCGCGAGCGCGTGGTCGTCGGCCAGGCGGTGGATGTGGTGGTCCAGCGCGTGGTGCGCAGCCGCTGCGAGCAGGCCCGACTGGCGCAAGCCGCCGCCGAGCATCTTGCGCCAGCGCAGCGCGCGGCGGATCAGGTCTTTCGAGCCGCACAGCGCGGAGCCCACGGGCGCGCCCAGGCCCTTGCTGAAACACACCGAAACGCTGTCGAAGCGGTCCACGATGTCGCGCACGGCGGCGCAGGGATCACCACCTGCCGCCACCGCCGCGTTGAACACACGCGCGCCGTCCAAGTGCACCGCCAAACCGTGTTCACGCGCCAGCGCGGTCGCCTGGTCGAGGTACTCCGCCGGCATGGGGTGACCGTTCCAGGTGTTCTCCAGGCACAGCAGGCGCGTGCGCGCGAAGTGCGGGTCATCCGGCTTGATGGCGGCGGCGATGTCGGCCAGAAGCATCTGACCAGTGGCGTTCTGCGCCAGCGGCTGCGGCTGGATGCTGCCCAGCACGGCCGCGCCACCGCCTTCGTAGCGGTAGGTGTGGGCGTTCTGGCCCACGATGTACTCGTCGCCGCGCTCGCAGTGCGCCAGCATGGCGCAGAGGTTGCTCTGCGTGCCACTGGGCATGAAGAGCGCGGCTTCCTTGCCAGTGATGGCGGCAACGCGCTCCTGCAGCGCCTGCACCGATGGGTCGTCGCCGAAGACGTCGTCCCCCAGAGGCGCGGCCATCATGGCCTCGCGCATGGCGGCGGTGGGTTGTGTGACCGTGTCGCTTCGCAAATCAACCGTTGTCATGCCTGCTCCAGAAAGTTCTTGAGCATCGCGTGCCCGTGTTCGGTGAGGATGCTCTCGGGGTGGAACTGCACGCCTTCAATGGCGAGCGTCCTGTGCTTCACACCCATGATCTCGCCGTCGTCGGTCCAGGCGGTCACTTCGAGCTCGGGCGGGCAGTCGCTGCGGCGGATGGCCAGCGAGTGGTAGCGGTTCACGGTGAACTTCTGCGGCAGCCCCGCAAACACGCCTTGCTGCGTGGTGGTGATCACACTGGTCTTGCCGTGCATGAGTTCCTGCGCGCGCACCACCGTGCCACCCAGCGCTGCACCGATGGCCTGGTGGCCCAGGCAAACACCCAGGATGGGCAGCTTGCCGGCGAAGTGCTGGATGGCCGCGACCGAGATGCCGGCTTCGGCGGGGGAGCACGGACCCGGGGAAATCACCAGGCGGTCGATCTTTCCAGCCGCCAGTCGTTGATCGATTTCGTCGACCGTGATCTCGTCGTTGCGCACCACGGTCACCTCGGCCCCCAACTCACCAAGGTACTGCACGATGTTGAAGGTGAACGAGTCGTAGTTGTCCACCATAAGCACTTGAATTGGCGCGTTCATTCCAGACCCTCCTCAACCAGTTCGGCCGCGCGCAGCAGCGCACGCGCCTTGTGCTCGGTTTCCCTCCATTCCATCTCGGGCACCGAGTCGGCCACCACGCCAGCCGCGGCCTGCACGTAGAGTGTCTGGTCCTTGATGATCCCGGTGCGGATGGCGATCGCCACGTCCATGTCGCCCGCGTAGCTCAAGTAGCCGCAGGCACCGCCGTAGATGCCGCGTTTGGTCGGCTCCAGCTGGTCGATCAGCTCCATGGCGTGCACCTTGGGCGCGCCGGTCAGCGTGCCGGCCGGGAACGTGGCTTTCAGCACGTCCATGCTGGTCATGCCGTCCACCAGCATGCCTTCGACGTTGCTCACGATGTGCATCACGTGGCTGTAGCGCTCCACCGCGAACGCTTCGGTGACCTTGACGGTGCCGATCTTCGCGATGCGGCCGATGTCGTTGCGCGCCAGGTCGATCAGCATCACGTGTTCGGCGCGCTCCTTCGGGTCGGTGATCAGCTCGGTTTCGGTCGCCTTGTCCTGCTCGGGCGTGGCGCCGCGCGGGCGGGTGCCGGCCAGCGGGCGGATCGTCACCTTGGTGCCCTCGGCCGTGTTCTCCTGCCGCACCAGGATCTCGGGCGAGGCCCCCACCACGTGGAAATCCCCGAAGTGGTAGTAGTACATGTAGGGCGATGGATTGAGCGAGCGCAGCGCGCGGTAGAGGCTCAGCGGCGACTCGGTGTAGCGCTTCTTGATGCGCTGGCCCACCTGCACCTGCATGAAGTCGCCGGCGGCGATCAGCTCCTTGGCGCGGTCCACGGCCTTGAGGTAGTCGGCCTTGGCGAAGTCGCGCTCGGCCGGGTAGCCCTGGCTGGGTTTGACCACCGGCGCGCTCACCGAGTACTTCAGCGCCTCGCGCAACTCACGCAGGCGCTTCTTGCCGTTGGCATAGGCCTCGGGCTGTGCAGGGTCGGCGTAGACGATCAAATACAGCTTGCCCGACAGGTTGTCGATGACGGCGAGTTCTTCGCACTGCAGCAGCAGGATGTCGGGGCAGCCCAGGGTATCGGGTGGGCAACTCTTTTCGAGCTTCTTTTCGATGTGACGCACCGCGTCGTAACCGAAGTAGCCGGCCAGGCCGCCACAGAAACGCGGCAGACCCGGGCGCAGCGCGACTTTGAAACGCTGCTGGTAGGCCGCAATGAAATCGAGTGGGTTCCCGTGGTTCGTCTCCACCACCACGCCGTCCCGCACCACCTCCGTTTTGGCCTCGGCGCCGAAGCCGGTCGCACGCAGCAGCGTGCGCGCGGGCAGGCCGATGAAGCTGTAGCGCCCGAAGCGCTCGCCGCCCACCACCGATTCGAGGAGGAAGCTGTGCTTGCCGTCGCCGCGCCCATGCGCGAGCTTGAGGTAGAGCGAGAGCGGGGTTTCGAGATCCGCGAAAGCCTCGGCCATCAGCGGGATGCGGTTGTAGCCCTGCTGGGCCAGGCTCTTGAATTCCAGTTCGGTGATCATGTTCGTTCTTTCCGTCGGCCACACCCGGAGTCATTGACACATCGGGTGGAGCGCTGGGTTCCATGCCATCCGGTCAGGGGCGCTGCCGGGCTTGGGTGGGGTGAGACAGCGGCGGGCGCGGGGCCCGGTGGTCGCTGTGCCAACCCCGGGGAGAGTGCACGTTTACGCTGGCTTGCGCCAGGGCCAGGCTCCCCGGCCGTTGCGGCTCGGCAGAACACCTGAGGGGGTTGTGCATGGGTTGAACATGGTGGCGCGAGTGTAGCAAAGGCTTGTGGTGCGGCGTGGTCCGCTCGATGGCATCCGGGCCGACATGCTTTGGTTTTACGGCCAAACCCTCTGAAGGCGGTTTCGCACCGATGGGACAATCGAAAAATAGAACGACTGTTCTTTTTTCGACCTGGAGCACCATGAACCGCAACTTTCTTCCCTCATCGATCCTGGGCGCGACAGCCCTGTGCACCGCCCTGCTCCTGCCCGCCCTGGCCCAAGCGGCCACCGTGGACATCGGAGGCGTGAAGCTGGAGGACCGCTTGACGGTGGCAGGCCAGCCCCTGCTGCTCAACGGCGCGGGCATCCGCTACAAGGCGGTGTTCAAGGTCTACACCGCCGGGCTCTACCTGGGCCAGAAGGCCGACACCCCCGAGGAGGTGCTGGCCGCCACCGGCCCCAGGCGCATGACCATCACCATGCTGCGCGACATCGATTCGGCCGAGCTGGGCAAACTGTTCTCGCGCGGCATGGAAGACAACATGGACCGCGCCGCCTTTTCCAAGCTCATTCCCGGCGTGATGCGCATGAGCCAGATCTTCAGCGATCACAAAAAGCTCAAGGAGGGTGAGACCTTCCTGATCGACTGGATTCCCGGCACCGGCACGGTGCTCACCATCAAAGGGGCTGTGGAAGGCGAGCCGTTCAAGGAGCCCGAGTTTTTCAATGCACTGATGCGCATCTGGCTGGGCCCCAAGCCGGCGGACTGGATGCTGAAAGACGCGCTGCTGGGCAAGAAGAAATAGGCCCCCACGCTCCCCCGCTGCGCGTGGTCCGCTGCCCCCCCCCGAGGGGGCTGATCCGCCTTGGAGCGGCCCGGCGGCGGATCGTCAGCTCAGTTCGGCCAGCGAGCCGATCAAGCGGTCGTGCGGCGCCTGCGAAATCGGGTCGCCGTGGTTGTAGCCATAGGTCACCAGCACCACCGGGCAGCCTGCCGCACGCGCGGCGATGCCGTCGTTCTGCGAGTCGCCCACCATCAGCGTGCGGGCCGGTGGCATACCCAAAGCCTCGCAGGTCTTGATCAGCGGCAGCGGGTCGGGCTTGGTGCGCTCGAAACTGTCGCCACCGAACACGTGGGCAAAGAAGCCCAGCAGTCCCTTGGCCTGCAGCAGCGGCACGGCAAAGGCATGGGGCTTGTTGGTCAGGCAGGCCAGCGGCAGGCCACGCTCGCGCAGCGCCGTGAGGCCTTCAAACACGCCTGGGTACACCGCGCTGTGCGCGCCGTTGATGGCGAGGTAATGCGCCTGGTAGCGCGTCCAGGCATCGCCCTGCAATGCCGCTGCCTCATCGGCCTGCAGCCCGCCGTGCAGCAGCGCCGAACGGATCAGGTGCGCCGAGCCCTTGCCCACCATGCGCTCGATGTCGGCGCGGGTGACGGCCGGGCGGTCCAGGTCCTTCAGGGTTTCGTTCAGGGCGACGTCGAAGTCGCCCAGTGTGTCGACCATGGTTCCATCCAGGTCAACGATGACAGCTCGAATGCCAGCGATCACGCCAGCGCCGCACGCATCTGGTCGATCACCGCCTTGTAGTCCGGCTTGCCAAAGATTGCGCTGCCAGCCACGAAGGTGTCGGCGCCGGCGTCGGCCACGCGGCGGATGTTGTCGGGTTTGATGCCGCCGTCCACTTCCAGGCGGATGTTCTTGCCACTGGCTTCGATGCGGCGGCGCGCGTCCTCGATCTTGCGCAGCGCCGAGTCGATGAAGCTCTGGCCGCCAAAACCCGGGTTCACGCTCATGATCAGGATCAGGTCGATGTCGTCGATCAACCAGTCCAGCACATCCAGCGGCTGGCCCGGGTTGAAGGTGAGGCCTGCCTTGGCGCCCTTGGCCTTGATGGCCTGCACGCTGCGGTGCACGTGGGCGCTCGCATCGGGGTGAAAGCTCACCAGATCGGCACCGGCGTCGATGAAGGCACCGGCCAGCGCGTCCACCGGCTGGATCATCAGGTGCACGTCGATCGGCACCGGGGTGCCATCGGGCTTCTTCGCGTGGGGCTTGAGTGCCTGGCAGACCATGGGCCCGAAGGTCAGGTTGGGCACGTAGTGGTTGTCCATCACGTCGAAATGGATCCAGTCGGCGCCGGCGGCGATGACGTTTTTCACCTCTTCCCCCAGACGGGCAAAGTCGGCGGACAGGATGGACGGGGCGATGAATGCGGCGCTGGGGTTGTGGGACATGGGCAACCTGTGATCGGGTGGTAAGGGGGACGACCGGGTGCATTTTGGCAGGCCGCGCGGGGTCATGCAGGCCCGGGGTAACATGCCGGCCATGCCCAAATACCTGTTCACCTGCGAGGTCGAGCCCCAGTACCTCAGCGAACAGTCTTCGCCCGAGGAAGACCAATACGCCTTCGCCTACACGATCACCATCACCAACACCGGTGAAGCGACCGCGCAGCTGATCGCGCGGCACTGGATCATCGACGACGAGCAGGGTCATACCGAACAGGTCAAGGGCTTGGGCGTGGTGGGGCACCAGCCACTGCTCAGGCCCGGGGAATCGTTTCAGTACACCAGCGGCACCCGTCTGAAAACGCCCACGGGAAGCATGCGGGGCAGTTTCTTCTGCGTGGCCGAAGACGGTGAACGCTTCGAGGCCGAGGTGCCCGAGTTCATGCTGCGGGCTGCGGGCGCGGGTGACGCCCCCTCGCGGGTTCTGCACTGAAGCGCAGCCCCTCGGTTTCAGCCGGCGCCCTCTCCCCCGCTGAGCGCATGCAGGCCACCTCCCTCATCGAACGCCTGAACGCCGATGCGCCCATGGCGCAGCGCCACCTGTGGCTGGTCGAGGCCATGCGCTGGGTGCGCGGCGACGAGGAAAACGTGCAGGCCAGCGTGGCGCGCGTGAGCGAGTTCCTCGACAGCGTGCAGGCGAACCCCGAGCTGCAACTGCGCTGGCGGCGGTGGTGGCAGCGCTTCGTGGAAACGGTGGACATCACCCCGCTGCTGGCCGACCACGGCTTTGCGCCGCGCACCGCCTTCCTGAGCGAGTTCGGCAACCGCCTGCGCAAGAAGGCCTTGCCCCACACGCCCGAGACCACCGACCTGGCCGAGCTGTTCGATCTGCTGCTGCCCACGCGCTTTGACGTGCGCTGGCTCAAGGCACTGGACAGCGCCACCCTGCTGCGCCTGCGCAAGCTGCTGATCGGCACGGGCGAAGCACCCGGCGCCGACACCGACGCCAGCACCGATGACTACTGGCAGGTGGCCCTGATGGACGCCATGATTTCCTGCGTGAGCCAGGTCAGCGCGACCGGCTTTGCCTCCGAGATCCGGGTGCGCATGTCGCCCGAGGCCCAGGAGCAAAAACCGTTTCACCAGCTGCCCAGCGACCTGGAATCGCTGCGCCGAGCGGTGCGGGTGCACGGCGCGCAAAGCCCCGAGGCACTGGAGGCCGCCACCCGGCTGCGCAACCAGCTCGACGCCTGCCGCCACGCCGCGTATACGGTGTATTCGCACCTGGAGGAGCACGGCGTGTCGGTGGGCATCGTGTTCCGCCTGCGCCAGTTGCGCGAGCGGGTGGTGCGGGTGAAGGAGCTGCTTGACTGCCTGCAGTCCGATCAGCCCGAGCGTGCCACGGTGGCGCTGCTGGCCGACCTGGCCCAGGTCGGGCTGGACAACCGCAGCATCCGCGCACTGGTGGCCGCCAGCTCGCAGCTCACTGCGGCCAAGGTGGCCGAGCGCAACGCCGAGAGCGGCGAGCACTACATCACCCGCAACGCCGCGGAATACAAGGACATGCTGGGCAAGGCCGCGGGCGGCGGCGCGGTGATCGGCCTGACCACCTGGGTGAAGTTCGCGCTGTACGGCCTGGGCCTCTCGGCTTTCTGGAGCGGCTTTGCGGCGGGCATGAACTACGCGGCCTCGTTCGTGCTCATCATGTTGCTGCACCTCACGGTGGCCACCAAACAGCCCGCTGTCACCGCGCCGGCCATGGTGGCCAAGCTCAAGGACATCAAGGAGCTGGGCGCGGTCAAACGTTTTGTGGACGAGGTGGCCAACCTGTTCCGCTCGCAGGTGGCGGCCATCGTGGGCAACATCGGCTTGGTGATCCCGGTGGTGCTGCTGATCAGCGCGGTGCTGAAGTTCACCACCGGCAGCGCCATGATCGACGTCGACAAAGCGCGTCACACCCTGCAAGACATCAGCCTGCTTGGCCCCACGCTGCTGTTTGCCGCGTTCACCGGCGTGCTGCTGTTTGCCTCCAGCATCGTGGCGGGCTGGGTTGAGAACTGGTTCGTGTTTCACAAGCTGCACTCGGCCATGGAGCACAACCCGCGCTTCACCAGCCTGCTGGGCCGCGAGCGCGCCGCGCGCTGGGCCAATTTCGCCCGCGCCAACATCTCGGGCCTGGCGGCCAACATTTCGCTGGGCTTCATGCTCGGCCTCACACCGGCTTTCCTCCAGTTCTTCGGCGTAGGGCTGGACGTGCGCCATGTCACCCTGTCGGCTGGTCAGGTGGCCGCTGCGGCGTTTGCGCTGGGCCTGGGCGTGTTGCGGGAGCCCTCTTTCTGGTGGGCCGTGGCCGGCATTGCGGCGATCGGTCCGCTCAACCTGGGCGTGAGCTTCTATCTGGCGTTCCGCCTGGCCCTGCAGGCGCAGAACATCAGCGAGGTCAACCGTCAGCTGATCCGCACCGCGATCAAGCGCCGGATCCGCGTGGCACCGCTGACGTTCCTGATCCCGCCACGCGTCAAACCCGGTACCGGCGACGGCACCGCTGCGCCCCATGGGTGAGTTCGAGCTGATCCGGCGCCACTTCCAGCGCGAAGGCCAGGTGGCCCGATCGCCTGTGATGCTGGGCATTGGCGATGACTGCGCACTGCTTCAGCCCCGGCCCGGCCATCTGCTGGCGGTCTCCACCGACATGCTGGTCGAAGGCAGGCACTTCTTCAAAGGTGTCGACCCCGAAGCGCTGGGGCACAAGGCCCTGGCGGTGAACCTGAGCGACCTGGCCGCCATGGGTGCCCACCCGCTGGGCTTCACCCTGGCGCTGGCCCTGCCCGAGGCGCACGAGGCCTGGCTCTCCGCCTTTGCGCGTGGCCTGTTCGCACTGGCCGACCGGCATGCCTGCCCGCTGGTGGGTGGCGACACCACACGCGGCCCGCTCAACATCTGCATCACGGTGATGGGCGAAGTGCGGCCCGGCCCGGCGATGCAGCGCAGCCAGGCACAGGTGGGCGACGACCTCTACCTCACCGGGCGCACCGGCGAGGCGCGGCTGGCGCTGGAGCTGATGCGCGAGGCGGCCTGGGCCACATCGGCCTGTGGCCCGCAAGCGCTGGCGCATCACCCCGAGCTGCGCCAGCGGCTGGAACGCCCCACACCGCGCCTGGCGCTGGGCACGTTGCTGGCGGTGCTGGGCAGCGCGGTGCACGCGGCCATCGACGTGAGCGACGGGCTGGCCGGCGACCTTGGGCACATCCTGCGGGCCAGCGGCGTGGGTGCCGAGATCGCCCTGCCCGCCCTGCCGGTGGCACCGGCATTGCAACGGCTGGCGCTGGCCGAGCGTCTGGACTGCATCCTCAACGGCGGTGACGATTACGAGCTGCTGTTCACCGCCGCGCCGATCGCACGCGCTGCGGTGGAAGCGGCCGCGCTGGCCAGCCACACCCCGGTGCAGCGCATTGGCCGCATCAGTGCGGCTCCGGGCTTGCGCGTGCTCGACGCCTCGGGCCACCCGGTGGCGGTGTCAGCGCGCGGCTTCGACCATTTCGCCTGAGCCGCCCGGCGCACCCGCGCCCAGCAACGCGCCCACGATCTGCGCCACGCGCTTCTGCTCCAGCCGCCCGGCGTCCACCCACACCACGCGCCCCGCAGGCGCGCCCGCCAGGTCGGCCTGCGCGGTCTGGCGGTCGGTGCTGCCGTCGAACAGCAGCACCACGCGCTGCAGGTGCGGTGCGGTGGCGAGCACGCCGAGCTCGTGGCGGCAGCCCTGGTTGCGCGCCTGAAATCCACGCAGGTCCATCAGCACCACATCGGCCTGCGCCACCAGCGCGGCCAGCGCCTGTTGCCAGGTGCTGTCGAAGCAGTAGCACTCGTTCACGCGGTAGCGGCCGTCGGGGTCGGGCGCGAGGTCGAAGTCGCGCAGGCGCTCGGCCACCTGCGCTTCGTTGGCCACGAAGCGCTCGGCCAGGCGGCCGTTGAGAAAGGTAAACACGTCGTCCGGGTCGATCGTGCGGCTGAGCAGGTCGGTGCCGGCGATCAGCACCGTGTTGCCGGAGAGGCGCCAGCGCTCGACCACGCGGTCAAACAAGGTCTGCACGCCCACGTCTTGCTGGAATACGCGCAACACCAGCAGCGTGGGCGGCACTCCCCGGGGCGCCAGCCAGCCGCGCAGTGCCCAGGCCGCCAGCGGAATCCACAGCCACGGCAGGAACTGGGTCAGCGCGATCAGCCCCACACCCTGCAAGGCGGGCAGCGCCGACGCCCCCAGCACCACCAGCCAGTAGGCCGCGAGCAGGTACCAGAGATCGGAGAAGCGCTTGTCCCGGTAGGCCCGGGCCAGCCAACGCGCGATGGCCCAGGCCGGCCAGGCCAGCAACAGCCAGGGGGCCAGCGCCATCAGCACGATGGCCGGCCAGGCGCCCACCGCACCCACCAGCGCGATCAACCAGCCCGGCGGGTCCTGCACGCCACTCACCATGAGCTGCAGGGCCAGCACCGACGAGCCCGCGAGCAGCATGAAGATGGGCAGCAGATACGGCGCCACCGCTCGGATGCGCCCGCTCGCCCCGATCACCAGCGTCACAGCCACCGGCAAGAGCACCAGACCCCCCAGCCAGCCCAGCGAGGTGGCCAGCGGCTGTGGCGAGATGGAGCGCCACAGGGTGAGCACCAGCATGACCAGCAAATACAGGCCGATGGCGCCCAGCGTGCGCAACCACGACCAGCGCCGCACCAGCCCCCAGGTCAGCGCCATCGGCCAGGCGTAGACCACACCGAGGGTGAGCGCCCGGCCGACGCTGAGCAGCTCGCTGCCGTAAACGAAGAGCAGCGCCAGCACCGACTGGGTCAGGCCGATCAGCAAGCTGAGCGCACTCACCGCAAAGAGGTAGCGCCAACTCGCGCGCTGGTTGGCGGCGAGGTCCAGCGTGGCGGTGGTTTTGGCCTGCGCGGGCAACCGGGTGTGGGCAACAGGCTGCGACGGATCGGGCGGCGGCGAGCGCCGCATGAGCGCCAGCATGCGGCGGCGGTACAGGCCCGAGACCACCCAGGAAGCGGCGCCCGTGAGCATCACGCCCAGCACCATGGCGGTGAGGATGGCACCCGTGTTCATCTCCATGCTGGCTCCCTTCTTCGTGCACGCCAGTATCGCGCCGGCCCCGCGGTGAAACAAGGCCGCGCCGCCGATAATCCGCCCCATGCCTGAGACCGCCTACGCCCCACTGGCCC
Source organism: Hydrogenophaga sp. PBL-H3 (assembly GCF_010104355.1). Lineage (NCBI taxonomy): Bacteria > Pseudomonadati > Pseudomonadota > Betaproteobacteria > Burkholderiales > Comamonadaceae > Hydrogenophaga > Hydrogenophaga sp. PBL-H3. Next base: position 469,344 of record NZ_CP044972.1, on the reverse strand, counting down.
GCCCGACCTGGGCCTTCCTGTTGTCCCACCCGGCGCACTTCATCGCGCTGGGTGCTGGTGCCGGCCTGAGCCGCCTGGCGCCGGGCACCGTGGGCACGCTGTGGGCGTGGGCGGCTTTCCTGCTGCTGCAACCGGTGATGTCGACCCCAGCCTGGGCACTGCTGATCGGCGCGGGCACGCTGGTGGGCTGGTGGGCCTGCACCGTGACCGCACACCACATGGGGGTGGCCGACTCGGGCCACATCGTGTGGGACGAGGTGGTGGCCTTCTGGCTGGTGCTCTGGCTGATCGCACCCGCGGGCTTCGGCGCTCAGCTGGTGGCGTTTGCGCTGTTCCGCTTTTTCGATGCCGTGAAGTTCGGCCCCATGGCCTGGGCCGACCAGCGCTTCAAGGGCTTCGGTCCGCGCGGGGGCTTCGGCATCCTGCTTGACGACTTCGCCGCCGCGGCTTGCACGCTGCTGGTGATCGCCATCTGGAGGTTCTGACCATGAACGCAGCCGAACTGGTGGAGGCGCTCGCGCGCAAACTCAAGGAGCGCGGCCTGATGATGGCCACCGCAGAGAGCTGCACCGGCGGCCTGATCGCGGGTGCTTGCACCGAGCTGAGTGGCTCCAGCGACTGGTTCGAGCGCGGTTTCGTCACCTACTCCAACGCCGCCAAGGCCGAGTTGCTGGGTGTGCCCGCCGAACTGATCGCGCAACACGGCGCCGTGAGCGAGCCGGTGGCTCGCGCCATGGCCGCGGGCGCTCTCGCCCATTCCCCGGCCCAGCTGGCGGTGGCCGTCACGGGTGTGGCCGGCCCCACCGGCGGCAGCGCCGAGAAGCCCGTGGGCACGGTGTGGTTTGGCTGGGCCACGCCGGCGGGCACCTTCACCGAACACCAGCGCTTTGCCGGCGACCGCGCCGCCGTGCGCGCGGCCACGGTGCGGCACGCCCTGGCCGGCCTGCTGCAACGCCTGCCCTGAGAGCGGCGCATGGAACCGTTCAAGAACCTGATCAACGCCACCACCGTGGCCCACGCCGGCCTGCACCTGCAACGCGCGTGGAGCGGCTTTGACCGCCCGCGTTTCGAAGCGCTCGCCAACCACGGCCTGGATGCGCTCGAACTCAAGGCGCGCATGCTGCAACTGGCCACGGCAATGCACGCCACGCTGCCCGCCGATTTCAACGCCGCCTGCACCGTGCTGGAAACCAGCCTGGCACCCCCGCTGCCGCTGGACGCAACCGGCGAGCCCGTTGGCCTGTCCACGGCCGAGGCCGCCACCGGCCTGAGCGGCTGGGTGATCTGGTCGATGGGCGAATTTGTGGCGCGGCAGGGCCAGCACGACGTGTCTCGCTCGCTCGCCTGTCTGCACGCCCTCACCCAGCGCTCCACCGCCGAGTTCGCGATCCGGCCCTTCATCCAGCAGCGGCCCGAGGCCGTGTGGCCGGTGCTCGCGCGCTGGGCGAACGATCCGAGCGCGCACGTGCGCCGGCTGGTCAGCGAAGGCAGCCGGCCCCGCCTGCCCTGGGGCCTGCGGCTGCAGGCGCTGGTGGCCGACCCGGCGCCCGCGCTGCCGCTGCTGCGCAGCCTGCAGGACGACCCCAGCAGCTATGTGCGCCGCAGTGTGGCCAACCACCTCAACGACATCGCCAAGGACCACCCCGACCTGGTGGCGAGCTGGGTGCACGACCACCTGATCGACGCACCCGACCCGCGCAGCGCGCTGCTGCGCCACGCGAGCCGCAGCCTCATCAAGGCAGGCCACGCACCCACGCTGGCGGCCTGGGGCCTGGCGAGCGGGCTCAAGGGGGAGGCAACGCTGGCGCTGTCCGCGAAGCGCGCGGCGGTCGGTGGCGAGATCGGCCTGCGCGCCGTGCTGCGCTCCAGCGCGCGCAAGCCGCAGCTGCTGGTGGTGGACTACGCGGTGCACCACGTGCGCGCCAACGGCAGCACCTCACCCAAGGTGTTCAAGGGCTGGAAGCTCACGCTCGAGCCGGGCGAAGAGCGCACGCTGGAGAAGCGCCACAGCCTCAAGCCGGTGACCACGCGCACGCTCTACCCCGGCACGCACCGCATCCAGGTGCTGGTGAACGGCGTGGCGCTGGCCGAAGCGGCGTTCGATCTCCTGCCCTGAGCACCCACACGCCTACACTCGTGCGGCAGGAGACACGCACATGACCCCCGACTGGTTTGCCGGATTCGAGCTTCAACAGATCCCGACCCGGGGCGCGCATGCCGCCGTGCGCGTGGGCGGCCGGCTCGATGGCCCTGCCCTGGTCCTGCTGCACGGTTTCCCGCAGACACACACCATGTGGCACCGCGTGGCGCGCGAGCTGGCGCCTCACTTCCGGCTGGTGCTGCCCGACCTGCGCGGTTATGGCGATTCGTCGCACGCGCCCGGTGATAGTGACCACAGCACCTACAGCAAACGCGCGATGGCACAGGACGTGATCGACGTGGTGGACGCGCTGGGCATCGACCGCTTCTTTCTCTGCGGCCACGACCGGGGCGGGCGCGTGGCGCACCGACTGGCGGTGGACCACCCGGCGCGCGTGCGCAAGCTATGCGTGATCGACATCGCGCCCACGCTCGACATGTACGCCCGCACCGACATGGCCTTTGCGCGCGCCTACTACCACTGGTTCCACCTGATCCAGCCCGCGCCGCTGCCCGAACTGATGATCGGCGGCAACGCACTGGCCTACCTGCACGCCAAGCTGGGCGGCTGGGGTTCGGTGCAGGGCGGCGCGCGCCTGCCCCACATCGAGCCGCAGGCGTTGGCCGAGTACGAGCGCTGCTTTTGCCGCACCGAGGCCATCCACAGCGCGTGTGAGGACTACCGCGCGAGCGCCGGCATCGACCTCGATCACGACCGCGAGAGCCGCGAGCGTGGACAGCGCATCGCCTGCGACACACTCGTGCTGTGGGGCGCGCGAGGTGTGGTGCAGAAGTTCTTTGACCCGCTGGCGCTGTGGCAGGCGCAATGTTCGGGCACCGTGAGCGGCCACGCCATGCCGGCGGGCCATTTCATCCCCGAAGAACTGCCCGAGGCCACCGCAGCGGCCCTGCGCGGCTTCATGACCACCACCGACTGAAAGACGCCCATGCTCACCGTCCACCACCTCAACAACTCGCGCTCGCAGCGCGTGCTCTGGCTGCTCGAAGAGCTGGGCGTGCCGTACCAGATCGAGCGCTACCAGCGCGACCCCAAGACGATGCTGGCGCCGCCCGCGCTCAAGAAGGTTCATCCGCTGGGCAAGTCGCCGGTGGTCACGGACGGGCAGGCCACGCTGGCCGAGTCGGGCGCGATCATGGAGTACCTGGTGGAGCGCTACGGCGAAGGCAAGTTCTCACCCGAACCCGGCACGCCTTCGCATCTGCGCTACCGCTACTGGCTGCACTACGCCGAGGGCTCGCTGATGCCGCCGCTGCTGATGAAGCTGGTGTTCGACGAGGTGGAGAAAGCCCCGCTGCTGGTGCGCCCGATCGCCAAGGCGATCTCGGCCACGGTGCACAAGCGCTTCATCACCCCCAACCTCAAGCAGCACCTGGACTTTCTGGAAGGCGAACTCGCCAGCTCCAACTGGTTCGCCGGGCGCTCGTTCAGCGCGGCCGATGTGCAGATGAGTTTTCCGGTGGAAGCCGCTGCGGCCCGAGCGGGGCTGAACGAAAGCCGGCCCAAGCTCATGGACTGGCTGCGCCGCATCCATGCGCGCCCGGCTTATCAGCGGGCGCTGGTGCAGGGTGGACCGTTTGAGTTGAAGTGAGCCGCCTGCGCAGCAGGCGAGGGCTTCGACAGGCTCAGCCCGAACGGATATGAGCTCAGGCCGAACTGACAGGGGCTCAGAAGGCGCTGTCTGAATGCCCTATGCGCCGTGGCATTTTTTGTATTTTTTTCCACTGCCGCACGGGCAAGGGTCATTCCGCCCCGGCGTCTCGGCCTTGCGGATCGGCTCCACACGCGGCCCCAGGCTGCGGCCGATCTGGGCCAGGTCGTACACCGCCCAGATCGCCGCGCCGAACGCATTGAGGCGCTCGTCGCTCACGCTCGGCGGGCCGTCTTCGGCGTGCATGTTCACCGTCGGCTTGCCCGTGTCGTCTTCGGTCAGGGCCACCAGGTGGTCGAGCGCTTCGTCGATCCAGATGGCGGTGTCCTTGTCGCGTGGCGGCTCCCAGTCCTCGGGCCAGTTTTCCACCACGAACATGAAGCCCAGCGCCCACACCTGCGCGTAGGCCGGCAGCTCCTGGTCTTTGAACTCGGCGCGTTCGGCATCGGGCAGAGCGGCCACCGCACCACGCACGTCCATCAACTCGGGGTGGTAGCTGCGCTCGTCTTCCAGCGTGTCCACCGGTGAGGCCAGCGAGATCGACACCTCGGCGCTGCGGCGCGTCCACAACGCCATGAACTGCTCGTACTGCGCGGTGTTGGCGAAGTGTGTGCCGTCTTCCTGCGGTGCGGTGGGCAGGGGGCCGGTGCCCAGCAGCATGGGCAACCACTCGGCCGGCTCCACCGGGCGGCGCGTGCACAGCAGGGCGGCCATGGCACCTTCGCAGAACTCCCACTGCGGCACGTCTTCGCCGCGCGTGCGCAGGTCGTCCAGGATCGCGTCAAGGGTGTCGTAGTCTTCGTTGTCCAGCGCGCCGGCTGGGGTCTGGTCGGTGTTCACGGGGGTGTTCATGGGGTCAAATGGCCTGCGCAGGCCCGGGTTTTATGATGGGTTGAAGTGTATTCCGCACCCTCTGCCGAAAGCCCGCATGCTCGACCGCCTCAACGCCCTCTACCCCGTGCGCTACACCGCGCTTGGCCTGTGTGTGGTGATCGCGCTGCTGAGCCTGTTCACCTGGATCGCGTTCGGCATCGGCGGCTTCTGGTTTCTGGTGTTCACCGGCCTGTCGGTGCTCGGTGTGTTCGACCTGCGGCAGACCAAAAGCTCGGTGCTGCGCAACTACCCCGTCATCGGTCACCTGCGCTTCATGCTGGAGAAGATCCGCCCCGAAATCCGCCAGTATTTTCTGGAGAGCGACGTTGAGGCCACGCCGTTCTCGCGCAGCCAGCGCAGCCTGGCCTACGCGCGCGCCAAGGGCGAAACCGACAAGCGCCCGTTTGGCACGCAGATCGATCAGAGCGCCACCGGTCACGAGTGGCTCAACCACTCCTTGGCGCCCAGCCTGATCGCCTCGCACGACTTCCGCCTCACCATCGGCGGGCCGGACTGCACCCAGCCATACGAGGCCAGCGTGTTCAACATTTCGGCCATGAGTTTTGGTGCGCTCTCGGCCAACGCGATCCAGGCACTGAACGCCGGCGCGAAACGCGGCGGCTTCGCGCACGACACCGGCGAGGGCTCGATCTCGGCTTACCACCGGCTGCACGGGGGCGACCTGATCTGGGAAGTCGGCTCAGGCTACTTCGGCTGCCGCGACGAGAACGGCCACTTCAGCCCCGACCGCTTCAAAGCCAACGCGATGGACCCGCAGGTGAAGATGGTCGAGATCAAGCTCAGCCAGGGCGCCAAGCCGGGGCACGGCGGGGTGCTGCCGGGGCCGAAGGTCACGCCCGAGATCGCCGCAGCGCGCGGCGTGATCGTGGGGCAGGACTGCGTCTCACCCGCCGCGCACAGCGCGTTTTCCACCCCCATCGAGCTCATGCATTTCATCGTGCGGCTGCGCGAACTCTCGGGCGGCAAGCCGGTCGGCTTCAAGCTGTGCATCGGCCATCCGTGGGAATGGTTCGCCATCGTCAAGGCCATGCTGGCCACCGGCATCACGCCCGACTTCATCGTGGTCGACGGCGCCGAGGGCGGCACCGGTGCGGCACCGCTCGAATTCACCGACCACGTGGGCGCACCGCTGCAGGAAGGCCTGCGCCTGGTGCACAACACGCTGGTGGGCGTGAACCTGCGCGACCGCATCAAAGTGGGCTGTGCGGGCAAGGTGATCAGCGCCTTCGACATCGTGCGCGCCATGGCCATCGGCGCCGACTGGTGCAACAGCGCGCGCGGCTTCATGTTCGCGCTCGGCTGCATCCAGGCCCAGAGCTGCCACACCGGCCAGTGCCCCACGGGCGTGACCACGCAAGACCCGGTGCGCCAACAGGCGCTGGTGGTGCCCGACAAGGCCGAGCGCGTGCACCAGTTTCACGAGCGCACGCTCATGGCGCTGCAAGAACTCATCCAGGCCGCTGGCCTGCAACACCCCGGCGAGATCACCGCCCACCACCTGGTGCGCCGTGTGAACCAGAACGAAGTGCGCCTGCTCGCCAACCTGCTGCCCGAAACACTGCCCGGTGCCCTGCTGCACGACCTGAGCGGCCAGCACGCGGTGTTCACCACCTACTGGCCGCAGGCGCACGCGGACCGGTTCGGGCTGGCCTGAGGCTCAGGCCGCCCGGGCTCGCAACCGCGACACGATCGCGATCGCCAGCCACCACAACACGCCCCAGATTGTTGCCACCAGCATCCAGCCCAGGAGGCTGGGCCCGGGCCACCCACCCGAGGCGGCGCGCTCGAAGACCGGCAGGCCCAGGGCCTGCATCGGCCACAGCGGCAGGTACACCGTGCCGGCAACCGCGGGCGCAAGCGACTCGGGGAGCCTGTCGCCGAGCCAGACCAGCGCCGCATGGACACCAATGACGCCGAGGAATGCAAACCACCGCTGGGAGGACATGGGAACTCTCTGGCGCCGCGCGGGCTGCCTTGAAATGGTTCAGACCACCGACACCATCGCCGCGCTTGGGGCGGTGCACGGGATGGTGAGGCCTCTCGGACTCATGCCTCGACCTTCGCGCCTTTGTCCAACAGCAGTTCGCGCAGCACCGAGCGGTGGCAGCGCGCTTCTTGCTCGCAATAACACCCCACCGAAAAATCCTCCTGGTGCGAGAGCCTGGCGAGCAGCTCGAGGGCATGCCCGTTGTCGGGCGTGGCCATTTCGGCGCGGTACTTGCGCGTGAAGGCCTGCCACTGCGCGGGCGTGTCAGCGGCCTGGCCGAGCTTCATGGTCTCCACGCTGGGCGCGAGATTGGGGAACCACACGTCGTACCAGTTGCCCGAGGCGAACGCGGCCTTGGGCACGCCGCGCGGCGGCCTTCGCACGGTGCCGATGCGGGTGCCTTCGCCCGCCACCCTGTCGCTGCCCAGCCGAACCACGCGAATGGCCATGCTGCTCTCCTCGTGTTGTGGCAACCCACCCGTTGTTGATCAGATCCGCGAACCGTCTTCCAGAAAACGTTCCTCGCGCTCGAACACCCCCAGTGCGCCGTAGTGCCTGCGGCGCAGCAACACGCCGCGCTCGCCGTGTTCGTCTTCTCGCACAAGCACGCCCGCTTCGCTGAAGTATTTCTGCCAGCCTTGCAGGCGGCCATTGCGCTCGATGTTGACGGCCGCGGGCAGGCCGCTGTCCCAGAAGCTCTCGGTGGTGCGCTCCTGGAGACGGCCCTCACGGCGGACGCGCTGGCGTGCCTTCTGACGGCCGTTCAGGTACCACTGCTGGATGCGCTGCTCGTAACCGTCGGCCCAGGCGGTCTCCTGCGTGAGCTGGCCGCTCTCGGCCCACTCGCGCGACACGCCTTCGCGGCCTTCGGCGCTGTTGGGATCGCGTTCGATGAAGTCGGTCTCCGAGCGCACCTGTCCCGAGGGGTAGAACACACGCTTGATGCGCCGGCCGTCCTTGAGTTCTTCGTTGCGCACGAGCCGGCCTTCGCGGTCCAGCACGCTCTGGCGCTGCATCTGGCCTTGCAAATAGCTCACAGTGCCCGCTGGCTTTCCCGCTTCCCGGTAGAGCGTGACGTCGCTGGCGCGTCCGGTGTGGCCACACGGCTCACGGTCTTGCGGCACCAGCGTGACGGCGGCGCATCGCAACTCGGTCAGGCTGCCGTCGGCCAGGTAGCCGATGGTGAGCACGGTGCGCCGGCCGGCCGCGAAATGCAGCGCTTGCAGGTGACCGGCCTCGGCAAAGGCCTTCTGCACGCCCACGGCGCTGCCGTCCTCAAGGTTTTCCTCCTTGCGCAGCGTGCCCCTGGCATCGAAGGTTCGCGCCACGCCGTCGCGGTTGCCGCGTTCGTTGACGCTGTATTCGCGCCGCTCGCCGTCGGCCAGCACCATGAGCACCGGGCCCACGGCCTTGCCATCGCGCAGCGTCTGGTCCAGGCGGCGCACCTGGCCGCTGTCGTCGGTGCAGCGCATCAGGCCGCTCTTGCCGGCGGTGGTGCTGCCGTTGTCGCGGCTCACGCTGCCGCCGTTGAGTTCGCAGTTCTGCACCGCCCAGGCGTTCGCGCAAAACACGGCAACGAAGGCCAGCAACGGCCAACGCGCTTCAATCGACATGGCTCAGATTCCACTCACGACACACATGCACACCGACACGCGCCAGCCGTTTGGCCATGCAGAGCACCGCGTCGTCCTTGCTGACCAGTGTGGCGCGGTGTTCGGCGGCGAGGTCGACGAACTTCTGGTCGTCGGCGTCCTTGCAGGTGTAGGCCGCCTTGGGCGACTCAGGCACCAGGCGAGTGCAGCGGTCGAAGGCGTCGAGCACGTCTTGCGCCGGCCGGGCCTGGGCTTGCAGGCGGCGAGCGATCTGCGGGTAGTCGAGCACCCGCACGAGCTCTTCGCGCATGGCAGCGGTGACCAGCCAATCGCGCGGCATGCGCTCCACCGCCTGACGAAGTGGCGCCGTGACGGGATCCTGAAACACGAAAATATCGAGCACGATGTTGGTGTCGAGCACCAGCACGTCGGTGGTGTCGGGCACCTCGGCCATGCTCAGTCCTCGGCGTCGGGCTCGGGCCGTGGCTTGCGTGCCGTCAGGTCGAAGCGGAACAACCGGCATTCGATCGGCCCGTTCCACAGCGGCACGCGGCGCGACTCCTTGAAGCGCATCTTGCCGGGCAGCTTGAGGTCGGGCGTGAGCAGCCAGGCGGTCCAGCCGGCGTAGTGGCTTTTCCAGTGGGCGGCGAGCTGGTTGAAGAAGTCGCTGCCGTCGCCGCCATCGGCCATCTGCGCACTCTCGCGGCCCAGCCGCGAGACCTCCGATTCCCCGCGGCCCAGGCCCGGCGCGGGTGGTGCGGCCTTGCCAACGGTGAACGTGCGCGGCTCGCGCGGCGCCATGCGCTGGGCGCGGGCACTGGCGCGGTCTTCCGAGCTTTGCCCCGCCACACCAGCGGCGGCGATGCGCTCGCCGTAGGGCGGGTTGAGCAGCATCACGCCGGGTTTGTTGCTGGGCGGCATGCGCTGCAGTGCATCACCACCGCGCAGCTCGATGGCGTGGGCCACGCCCGCGCGCTCGGCGTTGCGCTGCGCGAAGTCGACCATGCGGAACGACACGTCGCTGCCGAAGACGATGGGTGGATGCCCTTCGGGCCAGTCGCGTTGCTGGCGCTCTGCATCGTCCAGGATGGGTTGCCACACATGCGGCTGGAACGGCAACAGCTTCTCGAACGCGAAGCGGCGCAGAAAACCCGGCGCGATGTTGAGCGCGATCTGCGCGGCCTCGATCACCACCGTGCCGCTGCCGCAGCAGGGGTCGTACAGCGGCACGATGTCGTCCAGCGGCTGGTCGGCGCAGGCGTCCCAGCCGGTGGCGGCGATCATGGCCGCGGCCAGGGTTTCCTTCAGCGGGGCGTCGCCCTTGTCCTCGCGCCAGCCGCGCTTGAACAGCGGCTCACCCGAGGTGTCGATGTACAGGCTCACCGTCTCGGTGGTCAGGTGCACGTAGATGCGCACGTCGGGCCAGGTGGTGTTGACGCTGGGGCGCTCGCCGCGCTTCTCGCGGAAGCGGTCGCAGATCGCGTCTTTCACCTTGAGTGCGGCGAAGTTCAGCGAAGTCAGCGGGCTGTGCTGCGCGGTGATCTCGACCTTGATGGTCTGAGCCGGCGTGAACCAGATCTCCCATGCCACCTCGCTGGCGGCGTGGTACAGGTCTTGTTCAGAGCGGTAGCCACCGTGCCAGAGCTGCACCAGCACGCGCTGCGTGAGGCGGCTGTGCAGGTTCAGGCGCATGGCGTCGCGCCACGAAGCGTTGAGCGCCACACCGCCGCGCGCCTTGTGCGGTGCGTCCACGCCGGTGATGCGCTTCACTTCAGCGGCGAGCATGTCCTCAACGCCGGCGGCGCAGGGCAGGAAAACTTGTAACTGGTTCAAAGCGATTTTCTGAGGTTCGCGGGCGCGATTCGCAGCGCCTCGCGGTACTTCGCCACGGTGCGGCGCGCGCATTCGATGCCCTGTTCGCGCAGCAGATCGGAGAGCTGGTTGTCCGACAGCGGCTTGGCGGCTTCTTCGGCGGCGATGAACTGCTTGAGCAGCGCGCGCACGGCCGTGCTCGACGCGTTGCCACCGGTCTCGGTCCCCAGCGACGAGCCGAAGAAGTACTTGAGCTCGTAGGTGCCGAAGGGCGTGGCCATGTACTTGGCGGTGGTCACGCGGCTGATGGTGGATTCGTGCAGGCCGAGCTCGTCGGCGATCTCACGCAGCACCAGCGGGCGCATGGCGAGTTCGCCGTGCATGAAGAAATTGCGCTGGCGTTCCACGATGGCGCTGGACACGCGCAGGATGGTGTCGAAGCGCTGCTGGATGTTCTTGATGAACCAACGCGCCTCCTGCAGGCGCTGCTGCATGGCGGCGTGGCCGGCCTCGCCGCCGTTGTCGCGTCCACCGCGGTTCTGGCGCATGGCGCTGGCGTACACATCGTGCACGCGCAGGCGGGGCATCACCTCGGGGTTGAGCAGCACCTTGAAGCCGCGGCCAGCGCGCGTGACCAGCACGTCGGGCACGACCACGTTGCGCTCCAGGTCCAGGAAGCGGCGACCCGGCTTGGGTTCCAGCCGCGCAATGAGGCCGAGTGCGGCGCGCACGGTTTCATCGTCCAGGCCGCACAGGTTGCACAGGCGCTTCACATCGCGCTTGGCCACCAACTCCATGGACTGCCCGCAGATGGCCAGGGCCGCGCGCGCCTCGGGCGTGTTGCGCAGTTCCAGGATCTGCAGGCGCAGGCATTCGGCCAGGCTGCGCGCGCCCACACCGGAAGGCTCCATGTGCTGCAGCAGTTGCAGGGCCATGGTCAGGCGCTGCTCCAGCGCCTCGCGTTCTTCCAGACCTTCGTTGGGGTCGTCGGTTTGCACACGTCCCGACAGGGCCTGCCAGGCCGCAGCCAGCTCGGCCAGGCTGTCTTCGATGTAGCCGTCGTCGCTGAGCGATTCGATCAGGAAGTACAGCGCGGCGCGGTCTTCGTCCGAGAGACGCAGGCAGCGCGCCTGGTCATGCAGGTGGTCCTGCAGGCTGATGTGGGCTCGGGCCAGATCGGCAGCGCTCGCGGTGTCGTCGTCGCCCGACGAATTGTTGTTGCGCGCGGGCGCGTCGCCACCCCACTCGCTGTCGTCGGGCGCCATCTCCACCGTGCCGTCGCCCTCCCAGCTCTCTTCCACCGGCGTGGCGCCGTCGAGCTTGCCTTCGATGGCATCGCCTTCGCTGCTGTCGCTGCTCGTGCTGCTGCTCGATTCGGTGCTGGAGAGCATCGGTCCGGGCGCTTCGGGCAGGGCGGCCTCGGCGATCTGCTCGCCCACGCTCACCGGCGCGTCGGTCTGCTCCAGGCCAAACGCTTCGCGCTCGGCCAGGTCTTCGGAGCGTTCGAGGAACGGATTCTCGTCGAGCATTTGCTCGACCTCCTGCGCCATCTCCAGCGTGGAGAGTTGCAGCAGGCGGATGGATTGCTGCAACTGGGGCGTGAGCGCCAGGTGCTGCGAAACCCTGAGTGACAGGCCTTGTTTCATGAAAACGCCAGTGAGCAAACGGCGAGACGATTCGCCGCCGGGCCGCCCCAAGGCGAATCAGCCCCCTCGGGGGGCAGCGAAGTACACGAAGTGACGAGCGTGGGGGTCATCACATCCTGAAATGTTCGCCGAGGTACACGCGGCGCACGTCGGCGTTTTCAACGATCTCGGCCGGCGTGCCGCTGGTGAGCACGTGGCCGTCGTTGATGATGTAGGCGCGGTCGCAGATACCCAAGGTCTCGCGCACGTTGTGGTCGGTGATGAGCACGCCGATGCCGCGCGACTTGAGGAAACCGATGATGCGCTGGATCTCGATCACGGCGATCGGGTCGATGCCGGCGAAGGGCTCGTCGAGCAGGATGAAGCGCGGATTGGTGGCGAGCGCCCGGGCGATCTCGACCCGGCGGCGCTCACCGCCCGACAGGGCAGGCGCGGGCGAGTCGCGCAGGTGGTCCACGTGCAGGTCCTTGAGCAACTCGTCGAGGCGGGCCTCGATGGCGGCCTTGCTCAGCGCCTTGCCGGCCTCGTCCTGCTGCAGTTCCAGCACGGCGCGCACGTTGTCGGCCACGTTGAGCTTGCGAAAGATCGATGCCTCCTGCGGCAGGTAGCCCAGGCCCAGGCGCGCGCGGCGGTGGATGGGCAGGTCCTGGATGGCCTGACCATCGAGCAGGATCGTTCCGGCGTCCGAACGCAGCAGGCCCACCAGCATGTAGAACGAGGTGGTCTTGCCCGCGCCGTTGGGCCCCAGAAGGCCGACGACCTCACCCTTGAAGACCGCGAGCGACACGTCCTTGACCACCTTGCGGCTGCCATAGGCCTTTTGCAGTCCCTGGGCCTCCAGCCGACTGAGATCGGGGGCGGTCGTCGGGCGCTTGCCCGGGCTCAGCGCCTGCGCCGAAGGCATCGCCGTCACTGCTGGCCCTCGCCAAGCTGGTTGCTGGGCCGCAGATTGGCTGGCGGCGCCGGTTTGGGAGCGGGAGTGCCATCCTTGGGCACGGGTGTGAGCATGGCGCGCACGCGGCCGGTGGGGTTGTTGGGGGTGCGGCTGGCCACGCCGCCGTCCACCGTGAAGACGTCGGTGGTGTTGTTGTAGACGATCACGCTGCCGGTGGTTTCGTCGTTGAGCTGGGTGCCCTTGAAGCGCTTGAGCACCGCATCGCCCACGAACCGGACGGAGTCGGCCTGGCTGTCGTATTCGATGCGCTGGGCCGTGCCTTCAATGAATTCGTCCACGCCGTCGCGCTTCTGGCGGAAAAACCCCGGGCTGCCGTTGACGATGCCGAACTGATGGCCCTGGGCATCCTGGCGCACCTCGACCTTGGCGCCCCGGATGACGATGGTGCCCTTGGTGATCACCACGTTGCCCGTGAAGATGCTGGTCTGGCGCGCGTCGTCGTAGCGCAGGGCATCGGCCTCGGCATTGAGTGGCAGGGTGCGGTCGGCTTTTTCGGCTTGTGCTGCGCTGGTCAGCAACAGACCCACCACCAGGCAGGCGCCCGGCCAGTACGACCGGCGGAAGAAGAGGTTGGGCAAGGTGGAGTGCATGGAGTTTTAGGGCACGAAACTTGCATTCATTGTAACGACGGGATGAAGGCTGCAAGGGCCCGAGAACTGCTTTACCCACTCTTTTCTCGCATCCTCTCAGGAATGCCGGGCGCCGGTCGCGCCACGAGCGTTCGCGCCAAAGACAAAGCCCGCCGAAGCGGGCTTTGTCCCTTGAAAGACGCGACTCAGGCCTTGCGGGCCGCTTCGACGATCAGTGCATCGGCCACCACCAGGGTGCGGGGGCCCTGACCATTCACATAAAAGCGCCCGGCCACGCCCAGCGACGGCGTGCCTTCGACGTTGTAGGCCTCCTGCAGCTGGGTGGCCTTGGCCGCCAGTCCCACCGCCGCACCGTTGTAGAACTCGTTGAAACGGGCCATGTCCACCCCGCCCTGCTTGTCGATCCAGGCGGTGATGGCGGGCTGGGTGGTGAGCGGCTGGCGGTCGACGTGGATCGCCTGAAACACCTTGCCGTGCAGCCGGTCCACCAGCTTCATGGCTTCGAGCGTGAAGTACAGGCGCTGCATGGGCACAAAAGCGGCGCTGAAGGCCACCGGCACGCGCCGCACGTTCACGTTGGCCGGTTTCTTTTTGGCCCACTCGTCGAAAGCGGGTTCGAAATTGAAGCAATGGATGCAGCTGTAGGCAAAGAACTCGACCACCTCGACCTGGCTGGCCGGACTCTCCACGGGCGCCGGGCGGCCCAGGCGGATGAAATCGGTGCCTTCCTTGGGCGCCACGCGCTGGGCCAGCGCGGGCGTGAGCGTCAGGCCGCCGGTGGCGGCCAGGGCGGTGGTGCCAGCGGCCAGCAAGGACCGGGAAAAATCGCGACGTTGCATGAAATCAAACTCCTTGATAAGGCTTGCTTGGGGCGGGCATGGCGTTGAAAGTTCCCGGCTGGCCTGCGCAGTGGTTCAGCGTTGCACGCGCACCAGCGCCGCTTCGACACCGTTGGCCTGCAGCTGCTCCTGGGTGAGGTCGGCCATGGCCTTCTGGTTGAACGGGCCCACGCGCACGCGGTACACGGTTCGGCCCGACTGTTCGCGCTCGGTCACATCGGCATTGATGCCCAGCATGGCGAGCTTGGCGCGCTGGGCTTCAGCATCTTCGGGCGAGCGAAACGCGCCGGCCTGCACGAAGTAGGTGAATGGGTCAGCGCCGGGCGCCGGTGCAGCCGCCGCGGTGGCGGGCGCGGCCGCCGGTGGCGTGCCCAGCTTGGACTGGACCAGCTCGCCCAGCGGATCGGTCGCTGGCTTGCTCCCGGCGGCCGGCACCGGGGGCAGGCCCTTGCCGTCGGCCGGCGGCACCACGATGGCGCCAGCAGCCCCGGGTGCGACCGCCGCCGCTGGCGGGGCCGCAGGAGCCGGGGTCGGCGCCGTGGCGGCATCGCCATTGAGCACCTTGTTGGGGTTCCAGCCTTTGTTGCGCTCGGCTTCCAGCGCGTCCTGTCCAGCGTTGCGCGACACATTGCGGTCGACAAACGGGATCGGCACGCGCGTGACGTAGACCGCCACCGCGAGCGCAATGCCCAGCCCCACCAGCAGACCCACCACAAGGCCGATCAGGGTGCCGCCGAGCGAACTGCGGGATTGCACAGGTTTCTTTTTCATTGCGTGTCTTGCCATCACATTTTCTGCGGGGCACTCACGCCCAGCACAGCCAAACCATTGTGCAGCACCTGTGCGGTGGCCGCGACCAGGGCCAGGCGCGCGTTCTTCACCGCCAGGTCGTCCACCAGGATGCGCTCGGCGTCGTAGTAGCTGTGGTAACTGGCGGCGAGCTCGCGCAGGTAGAAGGTCACGTCGTGCGGTGCGAAGTCGCGCGCGGCGTCGCTGAGCATGGCGGGGTACTTGGCCAGCAGCAGCATGAGGGTCTGGGCGGGCGCACTGTCCAGCGCGGAGAGGTCGGCGTCTTTCAAGGTGTTCACATCACCACCCCAGCTGACCAGCACCGAGCAGATGCGCGCGTGCGCGTACTGCACGTAATAGACCGGGTTGTCGTTGTTCTTCTGCACCGCGAGGTCCACGTCGAAGGTGTATTCGGTGTCGGGCTTGCGGCTGAGCAGAAAGAAGCGCACCGCGTCCTTGCTGGTCCATTCGATCAGGTCGCGCAGTGTCACGTAGCTGCCGGCGCGCTTGCTGATCTTGACCTCCTCGCCACCCCTGACCACCCGCACCATGGTGTGCAGCACGTAGTCGGGGTAGCCCTGGGGGATGCCCACGTTGGCCGCCTGCAGGCCGGCGCGCACCCGGGCAATGGTGCCGTGGTGGTCGGTGCCCTGGATGTTGATCACCTTGGTGAAGCCGCGCTCCCACTTGGCGATGTGGTACGCCACGTCGGGCACGAAGTAGGTGAACGAGCCGTCGGACTTGCGCATCACGCGGTCCTTGTCGTCGCCGTAGTCGGTGCTCCTGAGCCACAGCGCGCCGTCCTGCTCGTAGGTCTTGCCGGCCTCGATCAGTTTCTGCACCGTGGATTCGACGCGCCCGCTGGTGTACAGGCTGGACTCCAGGTAGTAGTGGTCGAACTTGACCGCAAAGGCCTGCAAGTCCAGGTCCTGTTCATGGCGCAGGTAGGCCACCGCAAACTGGCGCATGCCATCGAGGTCGTCGATGTCGCCGCTGGCGGTGAACGCGCGGTCGTCGGCTGTGACGGTTTTCTTTGCCAGGAAGTCGGCCGCGATGTCGGCGATGTAGGCGCCGTTGTAGGCGTTATCAGGCCACTGCGGATCACCAGGCTTGAAGCCTTGCGCGCGCAGGTGGGTGGAGGTGCCCAGCGTGGCGATCTGCACACCCGCGTCGTTGTAATAGAACTCGCGGTGCACGCTCCAGCCCTGGGTCTGGAACAGGCTGCAGATGGCGTCGCCCAGCGCGGCCTGGCGGCCGTGGCCCACGTGCAGCGGGCCGGTGGGGTTGGCCGACACGAACTCCACCATCAGCTTCTGGCCGTTGGGCTCGGCCATGCCGAAGCGCGCGCCCGAGGCGAGCACCTCGCGCACGATCTGCTGCTTGGCCGATGGTTTGAGGCGGATGTTGATGAAGCCGGGACCGGCGATGTCGATGTCGGACACCCACAGCGCGTATTCGGGACGGGCCAGCAGCGCCGCACGCAAGGTGTCGGCCAGCTGGCGCGGGTTGAGCTTGAGCGGTTTGGCCAGCTGCATGGCCGCGGTGCTGGCGAAATCGCCGTGTGCGGCCACTTTGGGCGACTCGAACGCGGCCTTGGCGCCCGCACCGGGGGAAAGGTTCTCGAGCGTGCTGGCCAGGCCAGCCAGCAATTCCTGTTTGATCTTGAGCATAGGGTCGCGATTTTAGGCGGGGGGCGGCGCCGGACGCAGATGCGTGGCCGCGGCAGCCTTCACCGCCGCCGTGAGCCGCTGGGCCGAGAGCGACTCGTGCGCCCAGTGCTGCCAATAAAGCACCACGTCCACCGTCGCGTCGGGCAGTATTTCCTGCAGGCCGGGGCGATGTGCCAGGTGTTGCTCGGGCACCATGCCCCAGCCCAGGCCGAGTTCGATGGCGGTCTCGAAGGCTTCCACGGCGGGTGCGAAATGGCGCGGGTAGTTGGGCTGGCGCAGACCGAAGTGCTGTTCCAGAAACGCGTCCTGCAGCGCGTCCTTGCGGTTGAAGATCACGGCCGGCTGCGCCAGCAGCTTGTGGATGGACACCGCGCCGCGCGGCGTGCGGCAGCGCTGCGCCACGGCCGGCGCGGCCACGCAGCGGTAGCGCATCACGCCCAGCGGCTCGGCCACGCAGCCGCGCATGGCGGTGGCCAGCGTGGTCACGCAACCCATCACGTCACCACTTTTCAGAGCGTCGTGCGTGTGGTCCTGGTCGTCGATCAGGATGTCGAGCAGCAGGTGGTGGCGTTGCAGCAGGGCGGCCACGCCGGGCAAAAACCAGCTGGCCACCGAGTCGGCGTTGATGGCAACGCCCAGGCTTTGCCACCGCACGCCGCCCCTGGGCTGCGCACCGCCCTGCAAACCATCGAGCAGATCGGCCTCCATCAGCCGCACCTGCTTCACATGGCCCAGCAGCGCCTGGCCAGCCGGGGTGGCGCGCACCTGTTTGCCGCGCACCAGCAGGCGCTGGCCCAGCGTGTCTTCAAGCGACTTGATGCGCAGCGACACCGCCGCCAGCGTGAGAGACAGGGCCTTGGCGGCGGGGCCGAAACCGCCGTGTTCGATCACGGCGTTGAGGGCCTCCAGTTGTCGGGCGTCCAGCATGGCACTTGAGGAAAACTCAACCCGAAGGGGTTTGGTCAGGTTCAGTTTAAGCCGGGAACGTGCTCCGGGTTCGCTGGCAGGCCGGTCAGCGGCAGGCCGCTGTGGTCCTTGAGACCCACCCCCGTGAGACCCAGGCGGCGGCTCTCGCCCAGCAGCCAGGCCAGGCGGCGCGCGGCGGTGTCCAGGTCCTGTCCGGCGGGGCGCACGTTGGAAATGCAGTTGCGCTGCGCGTCGCTGCAGCCCACGCGCGGTGCGCGCGTGAGATAAATGCCCACGCTGTCGGGTGAACTCAGCCCCGGGCGCTCACCCACCACCATGGCCACCGCTGCGGCGCCCAGGCGTTCGCCCACCTCGTCGGCCACGGCCACGCGCGCCTGGCGCACGACCACCAGCGGGCCGAGTCGCACCGCCGGATCGAGCGCGCGGCGGATCGCGCCCAGCAGCGCCGCGCCGTGTTGCTGGATGCCCAGGGCCGAGAGGCCGTCGCCCAGCACCAGCACCAGATCGGGGCTTTCGGCGTCGGCCGATACCAGCCGCGTCACGCTCTGTGCGTCCAGCCGTCGCCCAAGGTCGGGCCGCAGCAGGTACTCATGGCGGTCGCGCGCCTGGCTGTGCAGCAGCAACGGCGCGGGCCAACCCTGCTGTTGCAGCTCGGCGCTCAGCCTGTCGGTGTCCAGCGGCAGGTGGATGGCGTCTCGCGCCTGCGCGTGGGCCAGCGCGAAATCGAGCAGCTCGCGCGTGGGCAGGCTCACGCCGGTGCGCCCGAGCGCAATGCGCGCCGTGGTGTGCTGGCGCAGGTGCGCCCACAGATCGCGGCTGGGTGTCATGCGGCCTGCGGCAGCGTCCACAGCGAACGGGGCAGGGCCGGCTGGCGCGGCGTGCTCAGCAGTTGCCCCTGCGCGCCGGTCAGGCCCATGCTCTGCAGCCAGGCCTCGAACTCGGGTGCGCGCTTCAGGCCCAGCATCTCGCGCAGCACCAGCGCGTCATGAAACGAGGTGCTCTGGTAGTTCAGCATGATGTCGTCGGCGCCGGGCACGCCGATCAAAAAGTTGAGCCCCGCAGTGGCCAGCAACACCATGAGGTTGTCCATGTCGTCGCTGTCGGCTTCGGCGTGGTTGGTGTAGCAGATGTCGCAGCCCATGGGCAGACCGAGCAGCTTGCCGCAGAAGTGGTCTTCAAGCCCGGCGCGGGTGATCTGTTTGCCGTCAAACAAATACTCGGGACCGATGAAGCCGACCACGGTGTTGACCAGCAGCGGCCGGTAGCGCCGCGCCACCGCGTAGGCGCGCGCCTCACAGGTTTGCTGGTCCACGCCATGGTGCGCGTTGGCCGACAGCGCACTGCCCTGGCCGGTCTCGAAATACATCACGTTGTGGCCCACCGTGCCGCGCCCCAGCGCCTGCGCCATGGCGTGGGCTTCGTCGAGCAGCGCGAGGTCGATGCCGAACGACGTGTTGGCCGCCTGTGTGCCGGCGATGGACTGGAACACCAGGTCCACCGGCGCGCCCAGGGCCATGGCCTGCATGCTGTTGGTCACGTGGGTGAGCACGCAGGTCTGCGTGGGAATGTCGCCGCGCGCCAGCACGTCGGCCAGCACATGGTTCAGGCGCACCAGGTCGGGCACGCTGTCGGACACCGGGTTGATGCCGACCACGGCGTCGCCCGCGCCGTGCATCAGGCCGTCGATCATGCTGGCCACGATGCCCGCAGGGTCGTCGGTCGGGTGGTTGGGCTGCAGGCGCACCGAGAGGTGGCCGCGCAGGCCTTGCGTGTTGCGAAAGCGCGTGACCACCTCGCAGCGTTTGGCCACCAGCATCAGGTCCTGGTTGCGCATGAGCTTGCTCACCGCAGCCACCATCTCGGGTGTGAGGCCGGGGGCCAGCGCACGCAGCACCTCGGGGGTGGCCTGGGCCGAGAGCAGCCAGTCGCGAAAGCCGCCCACGGTGAGCGAGGCCACGGGCGCGAAGGCCAGCGCGTCGTGGCTGTCGATGATGAGCCGTGTGACTTCGTCGTCTTCGTAGGGAATGAGCGCTTCGCTGAGGAAGTCGGACAAGGGCACGTCGGCCAGCACCCAGCGCGCGGCCACCCGCTCCTGCTCGGTGGCGGCGGCCACGCCGGCCAGGCAGTCGCCCGAGCGCAATGACGTGGCCTTGGCCATCACCTCGCGCAGGCTGCCGAAGCGGTGGCTGCGTCCTCCCAGCGTGGCGCTCAGGTTCATTCCGCCGTGCCCAGCATGGCGTCCAGCGGCGCTGCGTCACGCTGTCCGCTGGTGAGGAAGAAGTACAGGTAGGCCAGTGCCATCAACACCAGGAAGAGCACGGTGATCATGGCGTTGAAGTACACCACCGCCGCCAGGCAGATCACGCCGCAAAACAGCGCAATGGCGGGGAACACCGGGTAGAGCGGCGCGCGGTAGGGGCGGTCCAGCTGGGGTTCGCTCATGCGCAGTTTGAACAGCGAGGCCATGGACACGATGTACATCACCAGCGCGCCGAGCACGGCCATGGTGACGATGTTGGCGGTCAGTGGCAGGCCGCCGAAGGTGACCCACTGATCGCTGAACACCGCGATGACCCCCACCACGCCGCCACCCACCAGCGCACGCACCGGCGTCTTGAAACGCGGATGCACCACGGCAAAGTAAGCCGGCAGATAACCGGCACGGGCCAGCGCAAACATCTGGCGAGAGTACCCCAGGATGATCCCGTGGAAGGAGGCGACCAACCCGAACAGACCGATCCAGATCAGCATGTGCAGCCAGCCGCTGGACTCGCCCACCACCATCTTCATGGCCTGGGGCAGCGGGTCGTTGATGTTGGACAGCTTGCTCCAGTCGCCCACGCCACCGGCCATCACCATCACCAGAAACGCCAGTGCCACCAGCGTGAGGATGCCGGTGATGTAGGCAATGGGAATGGTGCGGCGCGGCTCCTTGGCTTCTTCGGCCGCCATGGCAGCGCCTTCAATGGCGAGGAAGAACCAGATGGCGAACGGGATGGACGCGAAGATGCCGGCCCAGGTACCCATGGTGAAGGTGTCGGACCCGGCCCAGCCGTTGGCGGTGAAGTTGGCCAGCGACCAGCCCGGCGCCACCACGCCGGCGAACACCAGCAGCTCGGCCACGGCCAGCAGGGTCACCACCAGCTCGAACATCGCAGCGATGCCCACGCCCAGCGCATTGAGGGTGATGAAGATCACATAGGCACCCAGCGCGGCCACCTTGGGGTCTAGCGAGGGGAACTGCAGCCCCAGGTAGGCGCCGATGGCCAGCGAGATCGCCGGTGGTGCGAACACGAATTCCACCAGCGTGGCGTAGCCCGCGATGAAGCCACCGGTGGGCCCGAAGGCGCGCCGCGCGTAGGCAAACGGCCCACCCGCGTGGGGAATGGAGGTGGAGAGTTCGGTGAAGCTGAAGATGAAGGTGGTGTACATCAGCGCCACGAACATCGTGGCCATCAGAAAGCCCAGCGTGCCCGCGCTGGCCCAGCCGTAGCTCCAGCCGAAGTACTCGCCCGAGATCACCAGGCCCACGGCGATGCCCCAGAGGGAAAAGGCGCCCAGCACGGGCTTGAGTTCCCGCGATACCAGCTTGGGTGTTGTTGACATGTTGTTGCTCGCATCAAGTGTGGATGACGCCCGAAACGGCTCGGGCAGCCCCCGGCATCTTGTGCAATGCGCTGCGCGCGGTGGTATCCCGATTGGGCAAGCGACGCTGGAAATGCGGTTTTTTTTCCGATTCGGGATAGCGCAGACCGGGTTTTCCTGCGGATCGCCCGGTGGCATGGAACTTGATACTTGCTTCCGACTGGAACCACGTTCGAAGGAGCACGCCATGTTGGTGCAGTCCGACACAGCCACTGCCTGCTTCCGCGTCAAACGCACGCAGGACGTGGACATCCACGCCCGCAACCTGGCGTCGTGGGAACAACACTACGAGCAGACTTCGCCCGGCACCTTCAGCGGCGAGGTGCGCGAACTGGTCGACAACGGCCTGCAGGTGTTCGAGGAGGTGGCCAGTTGTGCCACCAGCCAGCGCTGCAGGCCCTGGCGCGGCGGCATGTGGATCGGCCTGGCCGTGCCGGAATCCGACGGCGGCCTGCGCTTCATGGGCCGTCCCTCCCACGGCCTGCAACTCATGCTGGCCGGAGGCGACGAGCCGTTTGATCTGCAGGTGCCGGCCGGCCACGGCCTGTACGGCATGGTGCTGGACGAGGCCCAGCTGGCCCGCCACGTGCACGCGCTGCACCAGCAGCCATGGCCCGAGCATCGGGCTGGTGTGCCGCGCGTGCAGACCCTCACCACCCTGCAGCGCTACCGGCTCGCCGGCATGGTGCGGGAGGTGCTGCGCTGCCTGCAGGAGCAGCCCGAGGCCCTGCACCACGAAGCCAGCCGCCGCTCGCTGCGCGAGGCCCTGCTGAACGTGCTGTGCGACGTGGTGGTGCCGCAGACCCTGAGCGAGGCGGTGAGTCCGCGCCAGCTGCGCCGCCAGGAACTGGTGCGCCGGGTGCGCGAGCTGGCGCTGGAGCACCCGGACCAGCCCCCGAGCGTGGCCGAGCTGTGCACCCGCCTGCATGTGACGCGGCGCACCTTGCAAAACGGGTTTCAGGAAGCCCTGGGCACCAGCCCCGCCACCTACCTGCGCACCGTGCGGCTCAACGCGGTGCGCCGCGCCCTGCGCGAGGGCGATGCGCTGGCCACCATCGCCGACACCGCCGCTCGCTGGGGTTTCTGGCACATGGGCCACTTCTCGCAGGACTACAAGGCGCTGTTCGGCGAGACGCCTTCGCAGACCCGCCAGCACGCTTGAACCCTCCTTAACACTCAAGCGAAACTTGATCAAACATAGACATTATTGATTTGGTTTAACTCTTGCAGTCCAGAGGGCACACTCGCGGCACTGTCCAGAGAAATACCATGTCCGTCTTCGCCCCCGCCCTCTTCTCCCCCACCTTCACCGCCGGCATGGTGCTGAGCATGTCGCTGATCATGGCGATCGGCCCGCAAAACGCACACGTGTTGCGCATGGGCCTGCAACGCCAGCACCTCTGGCTCACCGTGCTCACCTGCGCGCTGGCCGACATCGTGCTCATCGGCCTGGGCGTGCTGGGCCTGGCGCAACTCGGGGGCCTGTCCGACAAGCTGCTGGGCGCGCTGGTCGGCGCCGGCGTGCTGTTCCTCGGCGTCTATGGCTGGCAGGCGTTCCAGCGCTTCCTGCATCCGCGCGTGTTGGCGCTGGAGGGCGCTGACGCGGGCTCCAGCACCGTGGTCGCCGAGCCGGTCTCGCGCCGCCAGGCCGTGCTGTCCGCCATGGCCTTCTCCTTCCTCAACCCACACGCCTGGCTCGACACCGCGGTGCTCATCGGCACCGCCTCGCTGGCCTATGGCCAGGGCAGCAAGGTCTTCGGCATGGGCGCGGCAGCCGGCTCGGTGGTGTGGTTCCTGGCGCTGGGTGCGGCCGCCTTCTGGCTCGGGCGCCGCCTCAACTCCCTGCACGTGTGGCGTGCGCTGGACGGCCTGGTTGCGTTGATGATGTGGGGCACGGCGGGCTGGTTGCTGACCAGCCTGTTCTGACCTCAGGAGGTTTCGCGATGCAACGCCAACTGCGCGGCGCCGACGCGCCCGTGACCCTGTTCGGCCCCGACTTTCCGTTCGCCTTCGACGACTGGATCGCCCACCCACAGGGCCTGGGTGAACTGCCGCGCGAGCGCCTGGGTCAGGAGGTGGCCATCGTCGGCGCCGGCATGGCCGGCATGGTGGCGGCCTACGAGCTCATGAAGCTGGGCCTCAAGCCCGTGCTGTACGAGGCTTCGCAGATGGGCGGACGGCTGCGCTCGCAGGCGTTCGAGGGTGGGCAGGGCGTGGTGGCCGAGCTGGGCGGCATGCGCTTTCCGGCGTCGAGCACCGCCTTCTTCCACTACGTGCGCCGCCTGGGCCTGAAGACCCGCCCGTTTCCCAACCCGCTCACGCCCGCCGCAGGCTGCACCGTGGTCGACCTCGAAGGCCAGACGCACTGGGCGCGCAACCTCGCCGATCTGCCGCCGTTGTTCAGCGAAGTGGCCGACGCCTGGGCGCAAGCGCTCGAAGAAGGCGCGGGCTTCACCGCCCTGCAGCAGGCGCTGCGCGAGCGCGACATCCCGCGCCTCAAGGCCCTGTGGGACCGGCTCGTGCCGCTGTGGGACGACCGCACCTTCTACGACTTCGTCGCCACCTCGAAGGCGTTCGCGAAACTCTCGTTCCAGCACCGCGAGGTGTTCGGCCAGGTCGGTTTCGGCACCGGCGGCTGGGACTCGGACTTCCCCAACTCCATGCTGGAGATATTGCGCGTGGTGCTCACCGGCTGCGACGAGAACCAGCACCTCATCGAAGGCGGCGTGCAGCAGGTGCCGCTGGGCCTGTGGCAACACGCCCCCGCCGCGCACGAGCTGCGCCACTGGCCCGCCGGCACCACGCTGGCCAGCCTGCACTCTGGTGCGCCGCGTGCCGGCGTCACGGCCATCGCGCGCGCCGCCAGCAACGAGCTCGCCGTCACCGACACCTGGGGCAACACGCACACCTACCCCGCCGTGCTCACCACCTGCCAGAGCTGGCTGCTGACCACGCAGATCGCGGTGGAGGAGTCGCTGTTTTCGCAGAAGCACTGGATGGCGCTGGACCGCACGCGTTACATGCAGTCGTCCAAAACCTTCGTGATGGTGGACCGCCCGTTCTGGAACGATCTCAAGGCCAACGGCTGGCCGACCATGGGCATGACGCTCACCGACCGGCTCACGCGCGGCACCTACCTGTTCGACAACGGGCCGGACCAGCCCGGCGTGATCTGCCTGAGCTACGCCTGGATGGGCGACGCGCTCAAGATGCTGCCGCACGACACGAAGAAGCGTGTGCAGCTCGCGTTGTCCGCACTGGAAAAGATCTACCCCGACGTGGACATCGCCAGCCACATCATCGGCGACCCGATCAGCGTCTCGTGGGAAGC
Source organism: Hydrogenophaga sp. PBL-H3 (assembly GCF_010104355.1). Classification (NCBI taxonomy): domain Bacteria; kingdom Pseudomonadati; phylum Pseudomonadota; class Betaproteobacteria; order Burkholderiales; family Comamonadaceae; genus Hydrogenophaga; species Hydrogenophaga sp. PBL-H3. The sequence continues at coordinate 444,858 of NZ_CP044972.1, read as the reverse complement.
CGACCCGCATTTCCTCGGCGCCTTCAAGGGTGCGCTGCCCGGCCACTACCGCTACAACCACCGCATGTACAGCCACTTCATGCAGGACAAGCTGGCGCCCGCCGAGCGCGGCATCTTCATTGCCGGCGACGACGTTTCGTTCACGCCCGCGTGGGTGGAAGGCGCGGTGCAGACCTCCCTGAACGCGGTGTGGGGCATCGCGCGCCACCTGGGCGGCCACACGCACGCGGACAACCCCGGGCCGGGCGACGTGTTCGCCGAGCTCGGGCCGATGGCACTGCCGGACTGATCTCCGTTCGGGCTGAGCTTGTCGAAGCCCTCACCCACACCCATGACCGCCGACACCCTCTCCCTCGCGCTCTGGCAGTGCCCCTACGCAGGCCGTTCCAGCGAAGCCCTGGTGCGGCTCGACGCCACCGCCGCGCAGGCCCGCGCCCAGGGTGCCGGGCTGCTGGTCTGCCCCGAGATGTCGCTCACCGGTTACCAGATCGGCGCGGCCCAGGTGGCCGAACTCGCCGAGCCGGCCGACGGCGCGCTGGCTCAAGCCGTGGGTGCCATCGCACAGCGCCACGGCATCGCCATCGTGTACGGCTACCCCGAACACCACGCCGGAAGCAAGCCGTACAACGCCGCGCAGTTCATCAGCGCCGACGGCCAGCGTGTGGCGAACTACCGCAAGACCCACCTCTTCGGCGACATCGACCGCGCGCAGTTCAGCCCCGGTCCGCAAGCGCCCGCGGTGTTCGGGTGGAACGGCTGGCGCCTGGGCCTGTTGATTTGCTACGACATCGAATTTCCCGAACCGGCGCGCGGGCTTGCGCTGCAAGGCGCCGACGCGATCCTGGTGCCCACGGCCAACATGGTCGCCTTCGACGAGGTGCAGCGCGTGCTGCTGCCGGCGCGCGCGCTGGAGAACCGGGTGTATGTGGCCTACGCGAACGCCTGCGGGCAGGAGGGCGACACGGCCTATGGCGGCCTGAGCACGGTGTGCGGCCCCCTGGGTGATGCAGGCCACTCGGCAGGGCGTGACGAGGCCTTGCTGCTGGTCACGCTGGAGCCTTCGGCCTTGCAGCGCGCCCGCGTCGGCGCCCAGTGGCCCGACCGCCGGCCCGCGCTCTACGCACCCGGGCGCGGTTGAGCCTTCACGGCGCGCGGCTGGCGCCTCCTGGGGCTGGCCGTGGCGCGGCTGGCCTGGGTCAGCAGTTGCGCAAACGCCGTGGCGGCCGGCGACAGGCTGCGCCCGGTGCGGCGGATCAGGCCGATGGTGCGGCTGATGGCCGGGTCTTCCAGCCGAACACCCACGATGGAGGCGGGCTGGCGGGGCAAGGTGAGCTGCGGAACGATGGCGACACCCAGCCCGTTGTCCACGAAGCCGATCAAGGTCGAGATGTGGCGGAATTCGCAGACCGGTCGCGGCAGCGGGGCCAGCTCGGCCAGCGCCTGGTCGATCAACACCCGGTTGCGGCTCGCGTGCGACACCAGCGCGTACGGGTAGTCCGCGAGCTCTTCCCAGCGCACCGAACGCCGACGGGCCAGCGGATGCTCCGCGGGACATGCCAGCACGAAGTGCTCCTTCAGCAAGGGCGTGAACTCGACCTCGGGGTCCTGCATGCCGGTGTAGTTGAGCGCGAAGTCCGCTTCGCCGCTCTTCACGCTGGCGAGCACTTCGTCCGCGCCCTCTTCGATGATCCGCACCAGCACATGCGGGTGGTGCTCGCGGTAGCTGCGGATCACCCCGGGCAGGAAGTGGTGCACGGCCGAGAACACGCAACCGATCGTCACGTCACCCGACTCCAGGTGCGCGACATCGTGCAGGTCGACCACCGAGCGGTCGAGGTCGTCGATCACGCTGCGCACCTGACCCAGGAAGCGCTGCCCCAGCTGGGTGAGCGCCACGCTGCGCGTGGTGCGGTCGAACAGGCGCACGCCCAGCAAGCCCTCCAGGTGGGAGATGCGGCGCGAGAGCGCCGGCTGCGACAGGTGCAGGGCCTTGGCCGCCGCGGCAAAGCTCTGCAGTTCGCCCACGGTGACGAAGGCACGAAGGTCGGCCAACGTCGGCTTCATCGGATTCATCTCACCTCCCATTCATGCATTGAATGCATCAAGACCTCAGAAAGATGCAATTTACAGCACCTTCCCGCGCTGTCAACATGAGCACACAACGAAGGAGACAAGAACCGTGAAACGCCGCCACCTCTTGCAGGCAGCATCGGCTGCCATCGCCCTGCCAGGCCTTGCCCTGGCGCAGACCTACCCCACCCGATCCATGCGCTACATCGTGCCCGTGGCCGCCGGCGGCGGCAGCGACATGATCGCCCGCGTGGTCACCGAGCGCTGGGGCAAGGCGCTGGGCCAGAGCTTCATCGTGGACAACCAGAGTGGCGGCGGCGGCGTGGTCGCGTGCCAGCTCACGGCCCGCGCACCGGCCGACGGCTACACCTTGCTGCAAGGCTACGTGGCCACCCACGGCACCACCCCGGCCACGCGCCGCGTCAGCTACGACGCGGTCGCCGATTTCACGCCCATCGGCATGATCGGCGCCACACCGAACGTGCTGGCGGTCAACGCCAACGTGCCGGTCAAGGACATCAAGGAATTCATCGACTACGTCAAGCGCCAGCCGGGCAAGCTGAGCTATGGCTCGGCCGGCCAGGGTTCGCTCACGCACCTGACGATGGAACTGCTCAAGCAGGAGACGGGCATCTTCATGCTGCACATCCCCTACCGCGGCATCGCGCCCGCCATCAACGACCTGCTGGGCGGCCAGACCCAGGCGATCTTTCCCGGCCTGGCGGCGGCCCTGCCGCACCTGCGCTCGGGCCGCATGCGCGCGCTGGCCGTGACCGGCAAGTCCCGCAGTCCGCAGCTGCCGAACGTGCCCACCATGGACGAGATCGGTTTCAAGGGCTTTGATGCCATGCAGTGGTACGGCGTGGTCGGCCCGGCCGGCATGCCGGCGGACGTGGTGCGCCGCCTCAACGAGACGCAGGTGGCCGTGCTAAAGGCGCCCGACCTCGCCGAGAAGCTCGCGGGCGAAGCCGTGGAGCCCTGGCCCATGGCGCCCGACCAATTCGGTCAGTACATCCGCGCCGAAGTCACGCGCTGGAGCGCGCTGGCCAAGGCACGAAACATCCGCCTGGACGAGTGACGCTGGCCGAAGTCCCGCTGCCTCTCTCTTCCTCCCTTTCCTCCTCACCAGAACAGGTTCCCGTGGCCCGCAACACCCAAGTCCCAGCCGACACCTCGGCGCCTCCCATCACGGCCATCCTGGCCCGTTTCGTCGCCACCCACCCGCCCAAGGGCTGGAGCGCCGCCGTTGAAAACGAGGCCCACCGCACCTTCTACAACTGGCTGGGCTGCGCGATCGGCGCGGCGCACCACGAGGCGGCCGACGCCGCCCTGGCCGCCGTGCAACTGCTGCAGCCCGCACCGCAAGCTACCGTGCTGGGGCGCAGCGAGCAGGTGGACATGGCCAGCGCCGCACTGGTCAACGGCATCACCTCGCACACCTTTGATTTCGACGACACGCACCTGAAAACCATCATCCACCCGGCCGGCCCCGTGGCCTCGGCCGTGCTGGCGCTGGCGGAGCACCTGGGCAGCAGCGGGCGCGAGGTGCTCGATGCGCTGGTGCTCGGCATCGACGTGGCCTGCCGCATCGGCAACGTGATGTACCCCGACCACTACGACCGCGGCTGGCACATCACCGGCTCCACCGGCATGCTGGGCGCCGCAGCCGGCTGTGCGCGCCTGCTCAAGCTGAACGAGCAGCAGACCACCATGGCGCTCGGCATCGCGGCATCGCAGCCCGTCGGCCTGCGCGAGCAGTTCGGCACCATGACCAAACCCTTCCACCCGGGCGGTGCGGCGCGTGCCGGCCTCATGTCGGCGCTGCTGGCGAGCCAGGGTTTCACGTCGAGCGCGCGCGCACTCGAAGCGCCGCGCGGCTTCGTGCAGGTGGCGTCGGACAAGCGCGCCTGGCACGAGGCCACCGACGAGCTCGGCGAGCGCTTCGAGATTTCCTTCAACACCTACAAGCCCTTTGCCTGCGGCATCGTGATCCACCCCAGCATCGACGCCTGCGTGCAGCTGCGCGACCAGGGTGTGACACCGGACCAGGTGAAGACCATCGAGCTGCGCGTGCACTCGCTGGTGCTCGAACTCACCGGCAAGAAAACGCCTCAGGACGGCCTGCAAGGCAAGTTCAGCGTCTACCACGGCTGCGCGGTGGGCCTGATGTACGGCCGCGCGGCGGAAGAAGAGTTTTCGGATGCGGTGGTCACCGACCCGGCCGTGGTGGCGCTGCGCGACAAGGTGCAGGCCACGGTGGACGACAGCATCGCCGAGGAAGCGGTTCACGTGACCGCGGTGCTGCACGACGGCCGGCGCGTCGAGGTGCGCGTGGACCACGCGATCGGCTCCATGCAGAACCCGCTGACCGACGCGCAGCTGGCAGCCAAGTTCGGCTCGCTCGTGGCGCCGGTGCTCGGTGCCGACAAGGCGCAGGCCATCACCACCGCTTGCCGCGCACTGGCCTCGCTGCCCGACGTGCGCGCGCTCACCGCGCTCTGCCGCCCATAACCCCTCCGGTCGCCCCATGCCCCACCTGCCCGCCTCCGCTGCCCTGCAGCGCTTCCGTGTGATCGACCTCACCCAGGTGCGCGCCGGCCCCACCGCCTGCCGCCAGCTGGCCGACTGGGGCGCCGACGTGGTCCAGGTGCAGATGCCCGAGAGCATGCGCGGCGACGACACGCTGGGGGGCCAGGACGGCTCCGACTACCAGTACACGCACCGCAACAAGCGCTCGATCACGCTGAACCTGAAGGAAGACGAAGGCATCGCCACCTTGAAGCGCCTCATCGACGGCGCGGACGTGGTGGTCGAGAACTTCCGCCCCGACGTGAAGTTCCGCCTGGGCATCGACTACGCCTCGCTGGCCGCGAGCAACCCCGGCCTGGTCTACGCCAGCATCTCGGGCTTCGGCCAGACCGGACCGCTGGCCTCACGCCCGGGCTTCGACCAGATCGCTCAAGGCATGGGCGGACTGATGTCCGTCACCGGCCAGCCGGGCGAGGCACCCATGCGCGTGGGCATTCCGATCGCCGACCTGTGCGCCGGCATCTTCGCGGCACAGGGCATCCTGGTGGCGCTGCTGGAGCGCGAAGCCTCGGGCAAAGGCCAGTACCTGCACACCTCGCTGCTGGAATCGATGGTCTACATGCTGGACTTCCAGACCTCGCGCTACCTGATCGACGGCGAGGTGGCCACGCAGGCGGGCAACTTCCACCCCACCAGCATCCCCACCGGCGTCTACAAGGCGCGCGACGGCTACATGAACATCGCCGTGTTCGGCTCCAAGATCTGGGAGCGCTTCTGCCACATCCTGGGCGCGCCAGAGTGGATCACCGATGAGCGCTACCACGACAAGCCCTCGCGCTCCATCAACCGCGACTCGCTCAACGCCGAGATCAACCGCCGCCTGGCCACGCACGACCGCGCGCACTGGGTCCAGCAGTTCAACGACGGCGGCGTGGCCTGCGGCCTGATCAGCAACATGCAAGAGGCGCTGGAGGAGCCGCAGGTGCAGCACCTCGGCATGGTCAAGGAGGTGGTGTCGAAGTGGCAGGGTCCGCAGCGCCTGGTCGGCCAGCCCATGCAGCTGGAGCGCACGCCCAGCACCATCGCGCGCGCTGCGCCGCGCCGCGGCGAACACACCGAAGAGATCCTGGGGGAACTGGGCCTCGGGGCAGAGGACCTGGCCCGCATGAAAGCCGCTGGAGTCTATTGATGAACGATCCCACCTACACCAGCACCACCGAACGCGTGCAGACCTGGCTCGACGAGCGCACGCTGCACATCCGCTTCAACAACCCGGCACGGCACAACGCACTCTCGGTTGACATGTGGGAGGCCGTGCCGCCGCTGCTCGACACCGCGAGAGACGACGACCGAGTGCGCCTGGTCGTGTTCTCCGGCGCGGGCGAGAAGGCCTTTGTCTCGGGTGCGGACATCACGCAGTTCGAGGACATGCGCGCCGCGCGCGAGGCGGTGGCCTATTACGAGAAGATGGCCGAGGCCACGCTGATGGGCATCCACGATTTCCCCAAGCCCACGCTGTCCTGCATCCGCGGCTATTGCATCGGTGGCGGTGTCAACGTGGCCATCAGCTGCGACATCCGCATCGCCTCGACCGACTCGGTGTTCTCCATTCCCGCCGCGCGGCTGGGCCTGGGCTACCGCTACTCGGCCATGAAGAACCTGGTGGACCTGATCGGCCCGGGCGCGGCGAAAGACCTGTTCTTCACCGCACGCCGCATCGATGCGGCTGAAGCGAAATCGCTCGGTCTGGTCTCGCGCGTCTGCGAACCCGAGGCCCTGCCCACCTTGCTGGCCGAGTACGCCGGCACCATCGCCGAGAACGCGCCGCTCACGGTGATGGCCGGCAAGGCGATCACGCGCGAAATCCTCAAGCCCTCGCCCGAACTCGACAGCGCGCTGTGCGCCTCGCTCATCCGGGGCTGCTTCGAGAGCGCCGACTACACCGAAGGCCGCAGCGCCTTCATGCAGAAACGCAAGCCTGTTTTCACCGGCCGCTGAACGCCTGACGCGCCGTGTGCGCAACCAACACCCCAAGGAAACGAACCCATGCAGTCCTACTGGATGCAGATGACCGACACGGACACCGTGCTCGACTTGCGCGACAGCCCCATACCCACACCGGAGCCGAAACAGTTGCTGGTGCGCATGCGCGCCGCCGCGCTCAACCGCGGCGAATTCCTGCTCGGCCATGGCCTGCATGGCCAGCCCGGCAGCTGGAAAGCCATCGGCGGTGAAGGCGCGGGGGAGGTGATGGCGGTGGGTGCCGAAGTCACCGGGTTCAAACCCGGTGACCGGGTCATGGGCCGCTGCCCGGGTGCGTTCTCGGAGTACGCGGTGATGGAGTCGGCCGAAGCCATGCCGGTGCCACCCGGCCTGCCGTGGGAAATGGCCGCCAGCGTGCCGCTGACCTTCCTGGTCGCGTTCGACATGCTGGTGCTGCAGGGCCACCTGAAAGCCGGCGAGTGGCTGCTCATCAACGGCGTGTCGTCCGGCGTGGGCGTGGCGTCGTTGCAGCTGGGCAAGGCGCTGGGCGCGCACGTCATCGGCACCTCGGGTTCGGCCGACAAGCTGGAAGCGCTCAAGCCACTGGGCCTGGACCTGGCCCTGCACACCCGCGCGGCGGACTTCGCGCCCGCCGTCATGCAGGCCACACAGCAGCGCGGCGCCAACCTGATCGTCAACACGGTCGGCGGCACCGTGTTCGCGGAAGACATGCGTGCGCTCGCCTTCGAAGGCCGGCTGGCCACGGTGGGCTATGTCGATGGCGTGGTGCACGCCGACATCGACCTCGAAGCCCTGCACGCCAAGCGCCTCACCCTGTTCGGCGTGTCCAACAAGCTGCGCAGCAAAGCCCAGCGCGCTGCGGCCGTGCCGCGCTTCGTGGCCGAGGTCATGCCGCACATCGCGTCCGGGCGCATCCGGCCGCACATCGACACGGTGATGGACTTCGCCCAGCTCCAGGAAGCCAAGGCGCGCATGGAGGCCGGCGCGCACATCGGAAAAATCGTCCTGCGCATGCCGGCAGGCGCGGCCTGAATTTCAAACCCCCACGAGGAGACAAACCCATGAAAAACAAGCACCTGATCCTGGCCTTCGCCCTGAGCACACTGGCCGGCACCGTCTGGGCGCAGGCCGCTACCTACCCGAGCAAGCCGATCCGCATCGTGGTCGGCTTTGCACCCGGCGGCGCGGCCGATTACGTGGCGCGCTCCATGAGCGAAGCCTTCAGCAAGGCCATGGGCCAGACGGTGATCATCGACAACAAGCCCGGCAACGGCTCCAGCATCGCCGCCGACATCGTGGCCAAGGCCGCGCCCGACGGCCACACCCTGCTGATCGCCAGCCCCAGCAGCATCTCGGTGAACCCGGCGCTCAACCCCAAGCTGACCTACAAGCCCAGCGATCTGGTGCCGGTGAGCAAGATGACGACCTCGCCGCTGGTGCTGGCCGTCACCCCCAACAGCCCCATCAAGTCGGTGTCCGACCTGATCGCCACCGCGAAGAAGGACCCGGGCAAGCTCAACTACTCCACCTCGGGCAACGGCTCGGCGCCGCACCTGGGCATGGCGCTCTTCAACCTGTTGACCAACACGGAAATGACGCACGTGCCCTACCGGGGCGGTGCCATCGCCATCACCTCGGTGATGGCCGGCGAGACGCAGGTCACGTTTGGCACCTCGCCCTCGGTGCTGCCGCAGGCCCAGGGCGGCAAGCTGCGCGCGCTGGCCGTGAGCACGCGTGAGCGCTCGCCGCTGGTGCCCGATCTGCCCGGCATGCGCGAGGCCGGCCTGCCGGAATACAACCTGGAGTTCTGGTACGGCATGTTCGTGCCGGTGGGCACCCCACCGGCCATCATGAAGACCATCCACGAGGCCGTGCGCACGGCCATGCAGCAGCCCTCGGTGAAAGCGGCGCTGGAGCGCGAAGGCACCGAGGTCTCGCTCTCGAGCACGCCGGAGCAGTTCGGCAGTTTCCTCGCGGAAGACAGCAAGTTCTGGGTGAACCTGGTCAAGACCGCCAACGTGAAAGTCGACTGAGATGAGCACCCTCGACCTGTCGCGCCGCCACCTGGGCGCGTTCTTCGCAGCCTCCGCCCTGGTGCTCGGCGGCTGCGCGGCCACCGCACCCGCCAAGGATTCAGCCGCAGCCATTGCCCAGCTCTCACCCACCGGCAAGCTGCGGGCCGCCATCAACTTCGGCAACCCCATCCTGGCCACGCGCAACGCCGCGGGCGAGCCGCAGGGCGTGTCGGTCGATCTGGCGCGAGAGGCCGCGCGCCGCCTTGGCCTGCCGCTGGAGCTGGTGCTGTTCAACTCGGCCGGCAACGTGGTGGAAGGCATCAAGGCCGGCAAGGTCGACCTCGCCTTCGTGGCCATCGACCCGGTGCGCGCGGCCGACATGGAATACACCGCGCCCTACGTGGTGATTGAAGGCGCCTACCTGGTGCGCAACGACTCGGCGCTGCGTCGCAACGAAGACGTGGACCGCGCCGGTACCCGGGTGGTGGTGGGCAAGGGCAGCGCCTACGACCTGTTCCTCACACGCGAGATCAAAGCCGCCACGCTGGTGCGCGCACCCACCTCGCCCGCCGTGACCGACATGTTCCTCGCCGAGAAGCTCGATGTGGCCGCCGGCGTGAAGCAGCAACTGGAGATGGACGCGCAGCGCGTGGGCGGCGTGCGCCTGTTGCCCGGGCGCTTCATGGTGATCGAGCAGTCCATGGGCGTGCCCAAGGGCCGCACCGCCGCGCAGGCCTGGCTCAGCGGTTTCATCGAAGAGATGAAGGCCACCGGTTTCGTGGCGGCCGGGCTGCAGCGCCACGGCATCCAGGGTGCCGCCGTGGCACCCGCTCGCCAGCCCTGAGCGTTCAGGCGAGCGGGCGCTCGCCCACGCCGAGCACGAACTCGCCCGGCAGCGCAAAGCCGCCAGCGCGGGCCCAGCGCTGCAGGGACGCGAGGTACTCGGCGTGCACGGCGATGCGGGTGGGCGTGTCGAAGCGGCCGTAGGCCAGCGCCACCGGCCCCCCTTCAAAGGCCGCGTCGCACGCGGTGGCGCTGTCCGCGTAATCGATGGTGGTGGCGATGCGCTCGGCGTGTACCTCCCGCAGACCGGCGCCGGCCAGCGCGGTGCGCAGCGTGTCACCTCCGCCAAGACGGAAAAACATCGGGCAGACCTCGGACTGCACGCGCGCGTCGACGATGGGGAAGACGCCCGACCAGCCGCAGGCCGCGCGCTCGCCCCAGACCGACACCACCAGCCGCCCACCCGGTCGCAGGCAGCGCGCCATGGCGGCCAGGCTGGCCTCGGGGTCGGGCATGTACATCAGGCCCAGCCCGCACAGCACCACATCGAAATGATCGGGAGGCAGCACCGCGTCCACGGTCTGCGCATCGGTGCGCAGGAAATGGCAGCCGATGGATGCGGCCTGAGCCACCGCCACCATGCCCGCCGACACGTCGCAGCCCACGGCTTCGCCGCGCGGCCCGACGGCGGCCAGCGCCGCTCGCGTGAGCACACCCGAGCCGCACGCCACGTCGAGCACACGTTCGCCCGGCTGCAGCCGGGCCAGGCGCAACACGCCCTGCGTGGCCGGGGCCAGCGCCTCGCGCCACAGGTCTTCGTACCGCGCCGAGGCGCGGTCCCACCCGTAGCGCTGCACGCGCAGTTGAAGCCGCCCGTCCATGTCAGCCTCGCGTGCCGTAGATCACGCTGCCCTGCAGCGGCTGCGGGTCGGCGAACACGTGCAGGTAGGGACTGCACCGCTGCGCCTCGGCGATCACCGGCGTGAGTTGCGCGGGCGTGGCGTCCGCGTCCAGGTACAGCGTGTGGCGCACCCCGAGGTAGCCAGGGTAGATGCCGTCCATGCCGAGCAGGCCCCGGTTGTCGTAGTCAACCGCGACTTCCACCTCCAGGCTGCGCACCTCGATGCCGGCACGCGCCAGGCAGATGCCGTAGCCGATGGCCAGGCAACTGGCCAGCGCGGCCCGGCCGTGCACGCCGGGCGTGGGGCCAGCACCGCTGCCGCCGCCCTCCACCGGCATGTCGATGCTGAAGCGCCAGTCGCCCTCCTGGGCCTCGCAGCGCAGCCCGTCCACCACCCGCGCCCGCATGACGCTGCCGCCCCGGGCGGCCTCGGGCTTTTTGGCGAACACGTGTGCCATGCGGCTGAAGGCGTTGCGGATGTGCTCTTGTGCGTTCATGGCGTGTCTCCAGGGTTTCAACGGCGCGTGATGACGACCTCGAGGTATTCGCTCGGCACGACCAGCGAGAGCTCGCCACCCTGGTTCAGGCGGTTGAGCAACTCGATGAGATCGCGCTCCAGCAGCACCGCGGTCTCCGGGGGCAAGGCGGCAAACGCCTTGTGCACCGGGCCGTACCAGGTGCGGAACACCTCGACGAAGTGCGCAGCCGAACGGTAACGGAAGTTGAACATCCTGGGGGTGGCGGCGATGGCCGAGGCCTGGTCTCCAAACAAGGTCTCCAGGTGCGACTTCACGCCCCAGAGCGACGGCGGCTTCACCCCCGCCGGCGGCGGCAGGTGGCGGCCCAGGGTCTTGAACAGCTGGCCGATGAAACCCTCGGGCGTCCAGTTGGCCATGCCGATGCGCCCGCCCGGGCGGCACACACGCGCCATCTCGGCGGCCGAGCGCTGCTGGTCGGGCGCGAACATCACGCCGAAGGTGGACAGCACCACGTCGAAACTGGCGTCCTTGAAAGGCAGCGCCTCCACGTCGGCCACCTGGGTGGCCATGGCCAGGTGCTCGGCGCGTGCACGCGCCGCGCCGCGCTCCAGCAACTCGCCCACGTAGTCGGTGGAGGTCACGTCGCAGCCACGCCGCGCTGCGGCCAGGCTGGCGTTGCCGTTGCCGGCGGCCACGTCCAGCACGGCTTCGTCCCAGCGCAGGTCGCAGGCTTCGGCCAGCGATTCGCCCACGATCTGCAGCGTGGTGCCGATCACGGCATAGTCGCCGCTGGCCCAGGCCGTTTGCTGGCGTTGTTTGAGGGCGGTGAAGTCGGTCGGGGTGTCCATGTGTCTTCCTTCGGGTTGGGTGTTGAACAATGTCGCTGTCTGGAGACCCGACTGTCCACCCGGGACACCCGGGGCGTCCTTGGCTTTTTCTAAAGACTTCCTGTATTTTCTGAACCCACCGTTCCACTGGAGCCCGCGTGCCCGAGTCCTACCGCTTTGATCGCTTCGAGCTCCGACCGTCCGAGCGTGTGCTGCTGGTCGACGGCGTGCCCGCCGCGCTGGGCTCGCGCGCCTTTGACCTGCTGTTGTGCCTGGTGACGCAGCGCGACCGCGTGCTGAGCAAGGGTGAGGTGCTGGAACAGGTCTGGCCGGGCCAGGTGGTGGAAGAAAACAACCTCTCGGTGCACGTGTCCGCGCTGCGCAAGATCCTGGGCTCGGGCGCCATCACCACCGTCTCGGGCCGGGGATACCGATTCACGCTCGATCTTCAAGCCGACACAGCGCGCCATCCAGTGCCGCTGCCCGCCGAATCGCTGGAGCGCCCGACCATTGCGGTGATGCCCCTGAGCGTGCTGTCGGACGATCCGCGCATTGCATTTTTTGCGCAGGGCCTGGTGGAAGACGTCACCGCGCTGCTGGCCCGCGTGCCCGGTTTTGTCCTCATCGCACACGCCTCGTCGCTGGTGTTTCGCGGCCATCAGGCCCCGCTGCAGGACGTGGCGCGGCAACTCGGCGTGCGTTTTCTGGTGCAGGGCAGCGTGCGTCCCAAGGCCGATGCGCTGCGTGTCTCGCTGCAGCTGATCGAAGCGGCTTCGGCCCGCATCCTGTGGAGCGCGCAGTTCGACAGCCAGGCCGACAGCCTGGCCAGCGGCGCAGTCGATGCGCAGGAAAGCATCGCGCGCGGCATCATCAGCGAGCTGGAGCCCGAACTCACCCGGGCCGAGATCGCCCACATCCGCCGCCAGCGCCCGGAAAACCTCGACGCCTGGGCGCACTACCACGAGGCCGTGGGTGCGCTGGCCGCCAAGGGCTGGAGCGCCGACGGCATGGCCACGGCGCGGGCCGAGCTGCAGCGCAGCACCCAGCTCGACCCCAGCTTCGGCCTGAGCCACAGCCAGTACGCGCTGCTGACCATCCTGGCGTCCAATATCGGCATGGTCCCGGACACGCCGGACCTGCGCGCCGACGTGCTGGCCTCGGCCAACTCGGCCATCACGCTGGACGACGGCAGCTCCGAGGTGCTGGGCTACGCGGGTTGCGCCCTGTGCGACCTGGGCCACTACAAACGCGGCATCGACACGCTGCAGCACGCGCTGGCACTCAACCCGAGCAACGCCCAGGCGCACGTGGCCATGGGCGCCGCGCTGGCGATGAACCGCAAGCTGGACGAGGGTATCGAGCGGATGCGCTACGGCATGAAGATCAGCCCGCGCGACCGCCGCCTGGGCTTCTGGGGCTGGTTGCTCGGGCGCTTTCTGCTGCGCGCCGATCGTGTCGACGAAGCGCTGGTGGAAGCCCGGCTGTCGTGCCGGGTCGACCCGCGCTTCCACCTGCCGCACGTGCTGCAGGCCGCCACGCTCGACCGCCAGGGCGCCACCACCGACGCAGTCGCCGCGCTGAGGGCCGCCCGCCAGCGCCGCAGCGAAATGTCGCTGGGGGAAGTGACGCTGACGCACGGTCGGCGCATCGGCGAGCGGATCGCGCAGTTGTGGGAGCGGGCGGGCTGAGTACCGCCCGGTCAGAACCCGACCGAGTAGCTCGCCAGCAAGGAGTTGGTGGCCGACGACGAGAAGGCTTCTTTGCGGTAGACCCACTGCGCGCTGAGCTGCTGGGTCTTGTTGATGTCGTAAACGCCCCCGACCGAGGCCACGGGCCGGGTCTTTTTCGGGTTGCTGTTGAACTCGAACGGCTGCAGCGCAGCCACACCGGTGGCGCTGTAGTCGCTGGTTTTGTGCGAGTGGTCGTGCTCCAGACCAGCGAAGCCCGTGAGCGTGAAACGTGGCGTGAGCCGCGCCGACACATGGCTGCCCAGCAGCAGGATCACCGAGCGTTCGGACAACGCACCGTGGCTCAGGGGCGCGGTGACACTGGCCGACGCCGTTTCGCTGTAGGCGCCGCGCTCGATCTGGATGACGCGCACACCCAGGTAGGGGCTCACGCGCCACGCGTCGTCCAGGCGCATGCCGTGGCTCCAGGTCAGCTGCGTGCCGCGCGAGGTGAGGCCCGCGGTGCCGGAGCCCGGCTCGGAGCCGGCCACCACCGGGCGGGTGATGTCGACCTTCTTTTGCCCCTGGCGGTGCGCCACGCGCACCTGCGTGCCGTCACCGTCCGGGCGCTGGTTCCAGACCGCAAACACACCCACATCCGGGTTGCCTTTGCGCACGTTCACCGAAGGGTCGCCGGTGGAATCCAGCGTCTGCTCCACGTAAGCGCCCAGGCGCAGCGTGGGTTGCACACGCCAGGCCAGGGTCACGACCCCCGAGGTAGCGCCCGCGTTCGAGCCTTGCACCGAGGTGTTGCGCGCGGTGGCCGCCACGCACAGGCCTTTGCCGTCGAACAGCGCGCAGTCGTGGCTCAGGCCGGGATTGAGGTAAGCGGTCTGCACGGCGAAGACGGAGCGCAGACCTCCGGCGGTGGCTTGCAGGGAACTCAGGGTGGCCTGGGCCGTGGGGCCGGGTGCTGCGAAGACGAGGTCGTAGTTGGCGCCATCGAACCGCAAGGACCAGGCGAGGCCGGCGTACGTTCCTGCCGTGTTGTCCAGCCACGAACCGTCGAAGTTGCTCAACACGTCTTCGTAGGTGCCCGGTGCCACCACCGAGGTGTTGTAGATGCCGAAGGTCATGTGGCCTCCGCTGTTGAACGCCGACATCTTTCCATACACGCCGGGGCTGTCGATGATGATGTTGTAGTTGGCCGGCAAGCCGCCGTCGTGCATCGTCAGCGGCGAGCTGCCGCCCTGACGGTTGTTCAGGGTGGTGATGGGCGCGTGGTTGAGCATCGACCTGAACTGCCCCGTCATCGAGCCCATGTTGGTGAGCGTGCCAATGGCCCCCTGGTTGTAGAAGTGGTAACCCGGTCCGATCACGCCGTTGTTGATGAAGGTGGTGATCGTGCCCTGGTTGAACAGCGTCTCGTCACCCGCGGAAATGATGCCGTTGTTGATCAGGGTGATGCCGGTGGCCGACGGCTTGATCCAGACACCCAGGCTGTTGGGGGTGTGGACCGTGGCGCCCGCGTTGATCGTGATCGTCTGGTTGGGGTTGTTGATCACGAGGAACGAGCAATCGACCGCGACACTGGCGTCGGGCGCACACGCACCGGCAAATGCCTCGCCGCGCGCCACCAACAAACAAGCCGCCAACGTGGCCAAGGCAAACAGTTGTCGGGCACGTTGGCGCGAACTCGGCGAGTGGGTCAGGCAGCGGCCACCGGGGTGTGTCATGGGGAAGGCTCTCGGTGTGGGGCGGAACGTTTCCGATCGTGGATAGGCGAGGTTGTGCACGGTGGAACGCGAACCCACGCTGCGCCCATGAACGGTACGCTGCCGGCCCATCGGCGAATCCTTGAACTGAGCCCGGATCACCCGCCTGTTCCTGGGCTGCCCAACACCTCCGGGCCCAAGGCTCTTTCGCGGTTGTCGCTGCGCGGAGCGCCGCAGGACGCGAAGGCACAAATGCCTTGACCCCCATCGCTTCGCACAAGAAAATCAAATTTCCTGAAAATCTTGTGCGAGACCTCATCCCTTGGATTTCACCCCCCTCACCGAAGACCAGCTGCGCCAGTACATCGACGCCGAGTCCAGTTACAGCGCCATGGAGCAGGCACGCCGGGCGGCCAGCGAGGTACGAGGGTCCATGTTCTGGCGCCAGGACCGGGGCCACACCTACCTCGTGCGCTCCAACACCGCTGCGCGGCAAACGCGGTTGGGCCTGCAAACACCCGAAACCGAGGCGATGCAAGCACGCTTCACCGAGCGCAAGCACCAGCTGGAAGGTCGGCTTGCCACCCTGAAAGAAAGCGTTGCGCGCCACGAGCGCCTGAACCGCGCACTGCGTGTGGGTCGCTGTCCGACCATCCTGGTGGCCATCCTGCAACGCTTCGAGCAATATGGGCTGTCGCCCCACCTCCTGACGGTGGGCACCCACGCGCTTTACGCGTTCGAGGCTGCGGCGGGTGTGCGGATCGCGCCTCAAGCCCTGGCCACGCAAGACGTGGACGTGTTGTTCGACACCCGCAAACGGGTCACGTTCTTTTCGCGGCTGGAAGAAGCCGACATCTCGTTCATCGACGTCCTGCGCAAAGCCGACAAGACATTCGAAGTCAGGGCTGATCAGCTGCAGACCGCCGTGAACGCGCAAGGCTTCGAGGTGGACGTGATCCGCCGCGATGCCAGGGGCGAAGACCCGCACCCGCTTCGAATGAGCCACAAGGAAGAGGACCTTTGGGCCGTGCAGGTGAGCAGCGGCTCGCGCATGCTGGGCGCAGAGCGGTTCTCGCAGGTGGTGGTGGCAAGCAATGGCGCCATGGCACGCATGAACACGGTGTCACCCGCCGCCTTCGTCAAGCTCAAGCGCGCACTGTCCAGCAGCCGCACGCGGGATCCGCTCAAGAAACCGAAAGACGCTTTGCAGGCAACCATCGTGCAGCGTCTGATCGATGAGTTCCTGATCGGAGAACATGCGACGCTGTAGCCTCTGGCCATGGATTCCCTGATCACGGCCAGCGCGCGCGCACTCGCCGCGGGCGACGCGCTCGGTGCGCTCAAACGCGTTGCCCTGCGCGACGACCCGCCAGCGCTGGCCTTGCGCGGCATTGCCATGGCCCAGCTCGGCGAACACCCGCGTGCGCGCGAGTTGCTGCGCCGCGCGGGCCGGGGTTTTGGTGCCCGCGAGGAACTGGCCCGGGCGCGCTGTGTGGTGGCCGAAGCCGAGGTGGCGCTGGCCATGCGCGACCTTGGTGGTTCGCCCCGTCCGCTGGCCGCGGCAGCCGCCACGCTCGACGCCCACGCCGATCGCGCCAACGCGCTGCAGGCGCGGCTCATCGCGGCGCGCCGGCTGGTGCTGCTCGGCCGCCTGGACGAAGCCACGGCCGCGCTCGCGCAGCTCGACGCGCGAGGCCTGTCGCCGGCGCTGGCGGCGGTGGCCGAGCTGGTCGCGGCCGAACTCGCGCTGCGCTCGCTGCGCGTGGACACGGCGCGCGCGTCACTCGCGCAAGCACGGGCAGCGGCTGAGCGCTCGGGGGTGCCGGCGCTGCAAGCCGAGGTGGCGCGGGCGCTGGCCACGCTGGATCAGCCCGCAGCGCGCCGCCAGACACAGGGCGGTGAGCAGGCGCTGACGCTCGAAGCGGTGGCGGCGCTGCTGGCGTCGCAGGCGCTCGTGGTCGACGCCTGCCGCCACGGCCTGGGCCACGGTTCGGCGTGGGTGGCGCTGGCGCGCCGGCCGGTGCTGTTTGCCCTGGCGCGCGCGCTGGCGCAGGCCTGGCCGGGCGGCGTGGACCGCGAGGCGCTGATCGCGGATGCGTTTCGCACCCGCCGCCCCGACGAGACCCACCGCGCACGGCTGCGGGTCGAGATCGGCCGGCTGCGCGCGCTGGTGAAGACCATGGCGCGCATCGAGGCCACCGGGCGCGGCTTCGTGCTGCAGCCGCTGGACGGGCGCGAGGTCGTGTTGCTGGCGCCGCCCTTCGACGGCGACCAGGCCTCGCTGGTGGCGCTGCTCAGCGACGGCGCGGCCTGGTCCACTTCGGCCCTGGCGCTGGCGCTGGGTGCGAGCCAGCGCACCGTGCAGCGCGCGCTGGCCGAGCTGGAGACCGAGGGCCGGGTGCGCGCCATCGGGCAGGCGCGGTCGCGGCGCTGGCTGGCGCCGACCCTGGCCGGTTTCACGACGATCTTGTTACTCCCCGCTGCGCTGCCGATTGAATAGAGCGGCCTCCAGGCGCCGGACCACGGCGCTGACCACCAGGAGCCCTCCATGAACAGCAAGACCGCAACACCCCCCCGGCGCGCCACCACGGCGCGCCCCGCCGAGATCGTGCGCGAGTACGGCCCCTTCGACGGCGCTGGCCGCGTGAACGGCGTCACCCACGATGGCCAGCGCGTCTGGGCCTCTGTCGGCGCGCAGATCCTGGCCTTCGATCCCACCAGCGGCGAGACCACCCGCACGCTGGAGCACGCTGGCGACGCCGGCACCGCTTTCGACGGCACCCACCTCTACCAGATCGCCGAGGCGCGCATCGACAAGATCGACCCGGCCACCGGCCAGGTGCTGCACACCATTCCCGCGCCCGGTGGCGGCAGCGACTCCGGGCTCACCTGGGCCGAAGGCAGCCTGTGGGTGGGCCAGTACCGCGACCGCAAGATCCACCAGATCGACCCGTCCACCGGCGCGATCCGCCGCACCATCGAGTCCGACAGCTTCGTCACCGGCGTGACCTGGGTCGACGGCGAGCTCTGGCACGGCACCTGGGAAGGCGAGGCGAGCGACATCCGGCGCATCGACCCCGCCAGCGGCGCGGTGCTGGAGCGGCTCGACATGCCACCCGGCACCGGCGTGAGTGGCCTCGAGTCCGACGGCACCGATCTCTTCTATTGCGGCGGTGGAGAGAGCGGCAAGGTGCGCGCCGTGCGGCGCCCGAAGGCCGCGTGAGCGCTAAGGCCCGATGTCCCGCGCGAGCGCGGCCTGCAGCTCGGCGGCCAGGGCCTTGAGCGCGCCGGAAAGCTCGCGCACCACGCAGGGCAGGGGCTCCTCGGTCGAGACGCTGATGTTCAGCACGTAGACCCCCTCCACGGTGGCCAGGGGCGTGGCCATGGCCACCACCTCGGCTTGCCAGGAGGCCGCGCAAAAGCCCTGCTCCTGCACCTGCCGGATGGCGGCGTGGATCTCCGCCTGCACCTCGCGCCAGTGGTCACCACAGCGCTGCTGGAACACCTTGAACAAGGCCTTTCGCCGGTCGGCCGACACGGTCGACAGGTAGGCCCTGCCCAGCGAGGTCAGCTCCATGGGCACCCGCTGTCCCGAGACCACGTTGCGCAGCGCCACCCGGCGGTTGTAGCGGATGGATTCCAGGTAGACCATCTCGTCGTTGTCAGGCGCCGCCAGCCCGACGTTGATGCGCCGGCTTTCGGCCAGCGCCCGCATGCGTGGCGCGGCCACCGCCAGCACCGTCGAGCCCGCCCGCATGGCGTGCGCGAAGCTGAGCACGGGCGGGGCCAGCCGGTAGGCGCGGCGTTGCGGGTCGTGCTGCAGCATGCCGGCCGTCACCAGGGTCTGCGTCAGGCGGCTGATGGTGGACGGCGACAGACCCGTGCGCTCCGCCAGATCGCCATTGCCCAGCCAGCTGGAGCCGGGCCGGAACGCCCGCAGGATCTCGATGCCGCGCACCAGTGACCGGTTGGTGGGCGAGGTGCCGAACTTGTCGCCGGGTGGCAGGGTTTTCATGTTGGAGGGCACAGGGGTTTCATTCCATTGGGTGGAATTCAAGGGATGCAAATGCGGGGCATCGACCGTAGCATTCTCCTGCGCGGCACACCGCGTCCACAAGGAGACATTCCATGCAGCTTTCCCGCCGAACCACCGCCCTGCGGCTGGGCTTCCTCGTCGCGTCGATGGCGCTCACCGCCACAGCCGCCCTGGCCGAGTTTCCCGACAAGCCGGTTCGCCTGGTGGTGCCGTTTGCACCCGGCGGCGGCACCGACCTGATCGCGCGCACCCTGGGGCTGGGCATGTCCAGAGAGCTGGGCCAGCCGGTGGTCATCGAGAACAAGCCGGGCGCGGGCACGATCATCGGCACCGATGCCGTGGCCAAGAGCCCGGCCGACGGCTACACCCTGGTGATCTCGACGTTTGCGCACGCGGTGAACCCCAGCCTGATGCAGAAGCTGCCCTACGACAACGACAAGGCGTTCGCGCCGGTGATCCTGATCGGCAAGGGCCCCAACGTGCTGGTGGTGCGCACGGAGAGCCCGTTCAAGTCTGTCAAGGACATCCTGGACGCGGCCCGGGCCAACCCGGGCAAGCTCAACTACGCGTCGCAGGGCAATGGCACCTCGGCGCACCTGGCCGGCGAGATGTTCGACAACCTGGCGAAGGTCCAGATGAGGCACATCCCCTACCGCGGCGCCGGGCCGGCGCTCACGGACCTGATGGGTGGACAGGTCGACATGATTTTCGGCACCGCCACCGCCGTGTCCTCGGGCCTGGACAGCGGCCGGCTGCGCGCCCTGGCCGTGACCGGCGCCGAACACTCGCCGGTGCTCAAGAACATCCCGACGATTGCAGAAACCATTCCGGGCTACGTGATGGAGAGCTGGTACGGCCTGTACGCGCCCGCCGGCACGCCGCCCGACGTGATCACCAAGCTCAACGCCGCCGCCAGGAAGGCCGTGGCCACCGACGATTTCCGCAAGAAGGTGGAGCAGGAAGGCCTGGCGATCAGCGCCGGCACGCCCGCCGAGCTGGACGCCTACGTGCGCGCCGAAGAGGCCCGCTGGCGCAGGATCGTCAAAGAAAACAACATCACCGCCAACTGACCCGACGTCTGGAGCCCTCCATGTCCACCCCCCTGATCGATCTGCAGGTTGAAGCCGGCATCGCCACGCTCACGCTGAACCGCCCCGAGAAACGCAACGCCATGAGCGATGCCATGCGCACCGCGTTCATCCACGCCCTGGAACAGGTGGCCGCGGACAAGGCCATCCGCGCGCTGGTGCTCACCGGCGCGGGCAAAGGTTTCTGCGCCGGGGGCGACATCTCCGGCATGGAGAAGCGCATGAACGCGCCCACCGGCGAGATCGCCTTCAACGGCTGGCACCGGCAACAAGGCGTGCACCACACCCAGATGCTGCTGCACACCATGCCCAAGCCGGTGATTGCCGCAGTGAACGGCGCGGCCTCGGGCCTGGGCGCCGACACCGCGCTGGCCTGCGATTTCGTGATCGCCAGCGAATGGGGCAGCTTCAGCTGGTCCTACATCCACCGCGGCATCATCCCCGACGGCGGCGGCCTGTACTTCCTGCCGCGCCGGGTCGGCCTGTCCAAGGCGAAAGAGCTGGTCTTCACCGGCCGCAAGGTGGAGGTCGACGAGGCGCTGGCGCTGGGCATCGTGGACCGCAAGACCTCGGCCGACACGCTGGTGGCCGACGCGCAGGCCTGGGCCCGTGAACTGAGCCAGGGTTCGGCGACCGCGCTGGCGCTGGGCAAGACCATCCTGAACCAGACCTTCGAGCTGCCGGCACAGCAGGTCTTCGCCCAGGGCAGCCAGGCCCAGGGCATCTGCTACACGAGCACCGAGCACCGCGACGCGGTCATGGCCTTCCTGAACAAAACAGCGCCCCAGGCATGAACCCCGTGAACCCGATCTCCCGGCTGATGCGCCCGCGCAGCGTGGCCGTCATTGGCGCATCCGCCGACGCCGGCAAGACCGCGGGGCGCCCGGTCGCCTACCTGCGCAAGCACGGCTTTCGCGGCGACATCTATCCCGTCAACCCGCGCGTGGACCACATCGACGGGCTGCGCTGTTACCCCGACATCGCCTCGCTGCCGTCCGTGCCCGACGTGGGCATCGTGCTGCTGGGCGCCGAGCGTGCACACAAGGCCGTGCAGGAGCTTGCGGCGCGCGGCACGGCCGCCGCCATCGTGCTGGCCAGCGGCTACAGCGAAACCGGTGAAGAAGGCGCGCGCCGGCAGGCCCAGCTGATCGAGGCCGCGGGCAGCATGCGCATCCTCGGCCCCAACACCATCGGCCTGGTCAACCTCACCGACGGCATCGTGCTCTCGGCCAGCGGCGCGCTGGAGATGGACCACTTCCCGGTCGGCTCGGTGGGCGTGGTCTCGCAAAGCGGCGGCATCCTGGGCGCGCTGCTCTCGCGCGCCGCGCCGCGCGGCATCGGCCTCTCGAAGCTCATCTCCACCAGCAACGAGGTCGATCTGGACATTGCAGACTTCATCGACCACCTGGCCGACGACGAGGCCACGAAGGTCATCGCGCTGTACGTGGAAAGCGTGCGGCACCCGGAGCGGTTCCGCCAGGCCGCGCTGAAAGCGGCGCGTGCCGGCAAGCCGGTGGTGGCGTTCAAGATCGGCCGCTCCGAGGCGGGTGCGAAAGCCGCCGTCTCGCACACCGGTGCGCTCGCGGGCGCGGACCGCATGTACGACGCGCTGTTCCGGGAAGTGGGCGTGATCCGGGCGCAGACCTTCGGCGACCTGCTCGACATTCCCGCGGCCCTGTCCACCGGCCGCCGCCTGCGCGGCAACCGCGTGGCCATCCTCACCTCCACCGGAGGCGCTGGCACGCTGGTGTCGGACAGCTACGGTGTCTCGGGCTTCGACACGCCGGCCCCGGACGACGCCACCGCCGCGCGCCTGCGCGCCCTGCAGACCGGCGACCACGCCGCGCTGGACCGCAACCCGATCGACGTGACCCTGGCCGGCCTGCAGCCGGACCTGCTGCGCGGCGCCATCCGTGCCCTACTCGAGAGCCCCAGCTACGACGCGCTGACCATCATCGTGGGATCGTCCAGCCTGGCCATGCCGGAGCTGATGGCCAGCGCCATCCAGGACTGCCTGCCGCTGAGCGACAAGCCGGTGATCGCCTTCGTGAGCCCGCACGCGCCCGAGGTGGCCGCGCTGTTGACGCAGCGCGGTGTGCCGGCCTTCGCCTCCGCCGAGAGCTGCACGGCGGCGCTGACCGGCATGCTGCAAACCCACCGCTGGAGCGAACCGGCCGCCGCCACCCACGGCACGCCGGTGTGCGTGCACGACATCCCCGGCGGCTCGCTGAACGAAGCCGAATGCAAGCAGCTGTTCGCGCGTTTCGGCATCCCCTGCACGGCCGAAACGGTGGTGAACACCCCGGCCGAGGCCGGACAGGCCGCGCGCGCCCTGGGAGAGCGGGTGGTGCTGAAGATCCTGTCGGGGGAGATCACGCACAAGAGCGATGTGGGCGGCGTGGCGGTGAACGTGCCGGCCGGGCAGATCGGCGAACGCCTCGACGCCATGGCCACCGAAGTGCACAGCAAGGCCGGCGTGAAGCCCACGCGCTTTCTGGTCCAGGAGATGGTGTCCGGCGGCACCGAACTCATCCTGGGCATGCACCGCGACGTGCTGGGCACCGCCATCCTGCTGGGCATGGGCGGCATCACCGCCGAGCTGTTCAAGGACACCACCTTGCGCATGCTGCCCGCCCAGGGCGGCCTGAGCCGCGAGGTGGCGGCCGGCATGGTGCGCGAGCTGAAAACCTGGCCCCTGCTCGACGGCTACCGCGGCCGGCCCAAGGCCGATGTCGAGGCCCTGGTCTCGGCCATCGTGGCGTTCTCGCAGATGACCGCGCAACTCGGCGAACGCCTGATCGAGGCCGAGATCAACCCGCTGTTCGTGCTGGACGAAGGCCGGGGCGTGAAGGCCGCCGACGGTGTGGTGGTGCTCGCCGGCGCGGCGGGCTGATGCAGGACATGCCCGTGGACGACGCACAGGCCCGCGCACTGATCGAGCGGCTGTCGGCCCAGGCCCGCACCGAGCGCGTGGCATGGCCGGGCGGCCAGGTCTGCTGGCGCGGCTTCGGCGCCGGCAGCCCGGTGGTGCTGGTGCACGGC
Source organism: Hydrogenophaga sp. PBL-H3 (assembly GCF_010104355.1). Taxonomy (NCBI): domain Bacteria; kingdom Pseudomonadati; phylum Pseudomonadota; class Betaproteobacteria; order Burkholderiales; family Comamonadaceae; genus Hydrogenophaga; species Hydrogenophaga sp. PBL-H3. The sequence goes on along the minus strand of NZ_CP044972.1, from coordinate 421,702 downwards.
GGCCACGGGAGCTGGCTGCACTGGGTGCGCAACATCGAGGCGCTGGCCGCGCACCACACGGTGTGGGCGGTGGACCTGCCGGGCTTCGGCGATTCGGAAGCGCCCGGCGAGGGCATAGCCGCGCTGCTGGCACCGACGCTGGCCACGCTGGACGTGCTCATCGGCAGCGACACGCCGCTGGATCTGGTGGGCTTCTCGTTCGGTGGCCTGGTGGCGGCGCACATGGCCGCGCAGCGGCCCAACGTGAGGCGCCTGGCGCTGCTGGGCACCGGAGGCCACCCGGGACTCCGGCGCCCCAAAGGCGAGTTGCTCAACTGGAAGCCGGCGTGGCACGCGGGCGATGCGCTGGCGCTGGAGCACGTGATGCGCCACAACCTGGCGATGCACATGCTCAGCGGCGCGGCAGCAGAGCTCGACGCGCTCGCGGTGCGCGTGCACACCGAGGCCTGCGTGCGCACCTGGTTCCGCAGCAAGGACATCTCGCGCGCCGGCGGTCTGGTCGAGGCGCTGGCACCCTACGCCGGGCCGACCTGGCTGGTCTGGGGCGCGCACGATGTGACGGCAGACCCACCCGTGATCGCCCCGGCGCTGGCCTCGGCCCTGTTCGATGGACGCAGCGATGTGGTGGCCGGCGCAGGGCACTGGGTGCAGTACGAGCGGGCCGATGTGATCAACCCGATGCTGCTGGACTGGCTTGGCGCCGTCAGGCAGCGCGCGACAGTGCCGCCGGGTTGACCACCTGCGTCAGGCGGCCTTGCGCAAACGCGACGATGTTGTCGAAGGCGATGCCGAAGTAGCGCTCGTAGTTGTCTTTTTCCACGTAACCGATGTGCGGCGTGCACAGCACGTTCGGCAAGGCCAGCAGCGGGTGGTGGGCGCCCAGCACCGGCTCTTCTTCGTACACGTCCACCGCGGCGAAACCGGGCCGCCCGCGCGCCAGCGCGAGCGCCAGCGCACCCGGTGCAATCAGCTCGGCGCGGCTGGTGTTCACCAGCAGCGCGGTGGGCTTCATGCGCGCGAGGTCGTCCCCGGTGACGATACCGGTGGTCTCGGGATTGAGGCGCACGTGCAGGCTGATCACGTCGCTCTGCGCGAAGAAATCTTCACGCGTCGGCGCCAATTCAAAACCGTCGGCACGCGCCGCGGCCGTGGAGGCCTCGCGGCCCCAGATCCAGACCTGCATGCCGAACGCCCGGCCATAACCCGCCACCTGGCGGCCGATGCGGCCATAGCTCCAGACGCCCAGGCGCTGGCCGCAAAGCTGCTGGCCGAGGTGGCCTTGCCACAGGCCCTGGCGCAAGCGGTTTGCTTCGCTGACCAGGTGGCGTCGGCTCGCCAGCGCGAGCGCCCAGGCGATTTCGGCCGTGGCCGAACCGGCCCCGCTGCCCTCGGCCACCACCACGCCACGCGCGGTGCAGGCCTCCAGGTCCACGTGACCAGCCAGCTTGCCGGTCTGGCTGATGAGCCGCAGCCGGGGCAGGCGGTCGAGCAGCTCGGCATCGATGCGGGTGCGCTCGCGCGTGAGCACGATGGCATCGGCATCGGCGAAGCGCGCCGCGAGGGCGTCGGTGCCCTTGACCGTGTCGTTGAACACGCGCACCTCGTGGCCGGCGAGCCGGGCAAAACAGTCCAGGCCGCGCACGCAGTCCTGGTGGTCATCCGGAATGACGATGCGCATGGCGTTCACTGCAGGGTGATTCCCAGCTGATCGACCGTGCGCTTCCACAGCCCCAGGTCCTTGCGCACGAGCTCGGTGTACTGCTCGGGCGTCATGCCGCCAGCCTCGATGCCGTAGTTCTCGAACAGGTCGCGGATCTCGGCGGAGTCGAGCGCCTTTTTGACCTCGGCATACAGCGTCTGCATCACCGGCGCGGGCGTGCCGCTGCGCGCGAACAGGCCGTACCAGCCGTGCACGTCGAAGCCCGGGTAGCCCTGCTCGGCCACGGTCGGCACATCGGGCAGGCCGGCGAAGCGCCGCGCCGGCGCCACCGCCAGCGCGCGCAGCTTGCCCGCCTTGATCTGGGCCAGCGCCGAGCTCATGTCCAGGAACATGAACTGGATCTGGCCGCCCAGCAGGTCCTGCACCGCGGGCGCCGCGCCGCGGTAGGGCACGTGCGTGACCTTGATGTCCGCGCGCTGCGCGAACAGCGCCGCGCCGAGGTGGGCCGAGGTGCCGTTGCCCGAAGACCCGTAGTTTATGCTGCCGGGGCTGGCCTTGGCCATCGCCACCAGGGCCGGCAGGTCTTTTGCGGCGAAGTCGGGGCGCACGACCAGGGCGTGCGGGATGTAGCCCACCACCGTCAGCGGCGAGAAGTCGCGCAGCGTGTCGAACGGGTAGTTCGCCATCAGCGCCGGGTTGGTGACCGCGAGGATCGAGGGGAACACCAGCGTGTAGCCGTCTGCTGGTGAACGCGCCACCTCACCCATGGCGATCACGCCGCCACCGCCGGGCTTGTTCTCGACGATCACCGGCTGCCCCAGGGACGTCGACAGGCTCTTGCCCACGGCGCGCGCCATCAGGTCTGTCGGGCCGCCGGCCGCGAAGGGCACCAGGATGCGGATGGGTTTGGCCGGGTAGGCCTGCGCGCGCGCGGCCAGCGGCAGCGCGAGGCAGGCGCCGATCACGGCATTGAAACGTCGGCGCGACACGGGATGCTGGATCGTCATGGTTGTCTCTCTTTTTTGGGTTGTGCCGGAATGCGGCGGCCATGGAGACTTGAGCTTAGGCGGCCTGCCCGGCAAACGCACCACCCCAATTCCACGCAATGGAATGTCAGGGGTCACCCGGAAGCCGCCTTTGAGGGGAAACCCGAGGTGATGCGGCCCGTCCGGCCCGGGCGCGGGCTACGCCTTCCAGAAGTCCGGCCGCGCGTACTCGTGCTTGAGGAAGTCGATCCACAGGCGCACGCGCAGCGCCAGGTGCTTGCGCTGGGGGAACAGCGCGAAGATGCCGTTGGGTGGCGCGGCGAACTCGTCGAGCACGCTCACCAGCCGCCCCTGCGCGATGTCGGTCTCCACCTCCCAGGTGCTGCGCCAGGCGATGCCGTAGCCGGCCAGGCACCACTCGTGCAGCACCTGGCCATCGGTGCAGTCGAGCGGGCCGCCGGGACGCAAGTGAGTGATGGTGGTCTCACCGGTGTCACCGGGCACGGCGAAGGCCCAGCCACGGGTTTGCGAGGCGTCGCTGGACAGCGTGAGGCAGTCAAAGCGCACCAGGTCGGCCGGGGTTTGCGGGCGGCCGTGGTGCTGCAGGTAACGCGGCGTGGCCACGCACAGGCGGCGGTTCTCGGCCAGTCGCACACTCACCAGCGAGGAGTCGGGCAGATCCCCCACGCGCACCGCGCAGTCGTAGGCCTCGCCGGCCACGTCGACCACGCGGTCGCTCAGGTTGAGCGAGATCGTCACCTCGGGGTGCAGTTCGCGAAAGTGGGGCACGAGCGGCGCCACGTGGCGGCGGCCAAAGCCGGCCGGCGCGGTGATGCGCAGGTGTCCGCTGGCCTTCACGCCTCCGGCGCTCACGCTGGCTTCGGCGTTCGCCAGATCGGTCAGCAAGCGGTGGCAGTCTTCCAGGAAGGCGCTGCCTTCGTGGGTGAGGGTGATGCGCCGCGTGGTGCGCACCATGAGCTTCACACCCAGGCGGGCTTCGAGGGCATCGAGCCGGCGCCCGATGATGGCGGGCGCCACGCCCTCGGCTTTGGCGGCGGCGGTCAGGCTGCCACGCGTGGCCACCGACACATAGGTTTCGAGTTGTTTGAGTTTGTCCACCGGGGCAGATTACCCCACGAACCGTGATGGATCAATGCCGATTGCACCTGGATTGATGACTTCTCAGGAGGCTTTCGCCACCGTCTGGCTCAGGCGGGCGGCGGCGTCGGCGGTGTAGCCGAGTTCGGCGAGCAGCTCCGCGCTGTTCTCGCCCAGCGTCGGCGGGCTGCGGCGCACACCGAGGCGCTCACCGTCGAGCGCGAGCGGCAGCAGCACGGTCTGCGCGGTCTGGCCGGCCCGCGCGCCGTCGGGCAGGGTGATCGGGGCCAGGCCACCGGTGGCGCAGAGGTGCGGATCGTCCAGCAGCTCGTGGGGCTTGGTGATGGGGGCGAACGGCAGGCCATGGCGCTCGAACAGCGCCGCCAGATCCGCAGCGCTCTGCAGCGCGAGGCGTTCGCGCAGCAGCGGAATGAGCCAGTCGCGGTTGCGCACGCGGTTGTTGTTGCCCTGCAGGCGAGCGTCGGCCTTGAGGTCTTCGTAGCCGAAGGCGTCGCAGAAGATGGCCCACTGCGTGTCGCTCACCACGGCCAGGAAGATCTGCTCGGCATCCTTGACCTTGAACACGTCGTAGATGCCCCAGGACGAGATGCGGTCGGGCATGGGCGCGGCGGGCTGGCCGGTGACGGCGAACTGCATCATGTGCTGCGCGACGAGGAAGACGTTGTTCTCGAACAGCGAGCTCTGCACTTCGCAGCCTTCGCCGGTGTGCTCGCGCGCACTCAGCGCGGCCATCACACCGATGGCGCCGAACAGGCCACCCATGATGTCGTTCACCGACGAGCCCGCGCGCAGCGGGTCGCCGGGGCGCCCGGTCATGTAGGCCAGGCCACCCATCATCTGCACCACCTCGTCCAGCGCGGTGCGGTGGTCGTACGGCCCGGGCAGGAAGCCCTTGTGGCTCACGTGGATCAGGCGCGGGTTCAGCGTCTTGAGGCTCTGGTAGTCCAGCCCCAGCTTCTTCATGGTCTCGGGCTTGAAGTTCTCGCTGACCACGTCGGCCGTGGCGATCAGCTTGAGCACCGCCTCCTTGCCGTCGGGTGATTGCAGATCGAGCACCAGGCTTTTCTTGTTGCGGTTGAAGAGCGGGTAGAAGCCCGCGCCCGAGCCGAGCAGGCGGCGCGTGTTGTCGCCGGCCGGTGGCTCGACCTTGATGACCTCGGCGCCCAGGTCGGCCAGCACCATGCCGCAGGTGGGGCCCATGACCATGTGGGTGAATTCGACGACGCGGATGCCTTCGTAGGGAAGTTTTTTCATGGTGCTGAGAAGGTGAGAGGGCTTCGACAGGCTCAGCCCGAACGGGAGGCGTTGGTGAGCCAGCCCTTGGGCAGGCCGGCTTCAGGCGTCATGCCGTAGACCGGCTCGCCGGGCAGACCCGCCTTGAGGGGTTCGCGCGCGGCGATGAGTTTTGTGACGTCGATGCCAGTGCGCACGCCCATGGCCTCGAACATGAAGACCAGGTCTTCGGTGACCACGTTGCCCGAGGCACCGGGCGCATACGGGCAGCCGCCCAGGCCGCCGAGCGAGGCGTCGAAGGTGCGCACGCCGACATCAAACGCAGCCAGGCAGTTGGCCAAACCGAGGCCACGCGTGTTGTGCATGTGGGCCGCGCCCGCGCGCTCGCCCAGATCGGCGCGCAGGCGCGTGAACAGGCGACGCACCTGCGCCGGGTTGGCCATGCCGGTGGTGTCGGACAGGCCTACCTCGTCCGCGCCCGCCTGCACGCAGGCCACGGCCAGGCGGATCACCTCGTCTTCATTCACCGCGCCCTGCAGCGTGCAGCCGAACGCGGTGGAAAGACCCACTTCCATCGCCACACCCGGCGCGGTGTCGCGCCGCAGCGCGTGCACCTCGCGCAATTCGTCGAGCATCTGCGCCGGCGTCTTGCGCACATTGGCCAGCGAATGCGCCTCGCTGGCCGACACCGGCAAGGTGATCTTGTGCACGCCCGCGGCCAGCGCGGCCTCGGCGCCGCGCCGGTTGGGCACGAGCGCCATCACGGTGATGCCCTGGTGCCGCAGCGCGTGGCGCACCACGTCCACCACGTCGGCCATCTGCGGCAGCAGCTTCGCGGGCACAAAGGAGCCAACCTCGATCTCGCGCAGGCCGGCGGCCACGAGCGCGTCGATCCAGCGCAGCTTGTGCTCCGTGGGCATGGTGGCCTGCACCGACTGCAGGCCGTCGCGCGGGCCGACTTCGCTGATGAGGACTTCGGGGGCGTTGTGCATGTGAAAACAGGGTGTGGCTTGCGTTCTGTCTGACAGAACGATATTCTCTCTACTGAAAGAATCGCAGATCGCCCCAACGCTGTCAACCCAAGCCCATGCCCCGCAAAGCCCAGACCCCATCGCTGGCCGACGCCAACGCCGCCACCGGCGGCACCGCCGCCGTGGACCGCGCGCTCTCGCTGCTCGGCGCCTTCCGCGCGGGCGACGCGGCCTTGTCACTGGCCGAGCTGGCCGAGCGCACGCAGCTCTACAAGAGCACCGCACTGCGCCTGCTCGCCTCGCTCGAACACGCGCACCTGCTGCAGCGGCTGGACGACGGGCGCTACGCCCTGGGGGGTGAGGTGGCACGGCTGCACGGCATTTACGCCGCCTCGTTCTCGCTGGACCGCGTCGTCATGCCCGTGCTGCGCCAGCTGGTGGCCGCCACCGGCGAGAGCGCGGCGTACCACGTGCGCCAGGGTCAAGCGCCGAACCAGACGCGCCTGTGCCTTTACCGCGTGGATTCACCGCACCCGGTGCGCGACCACATCCGCGCGGGCGACGTGCTGCCGCTGCACCAGGGCACGGGCGGGCGCGTGCTCTCGGCGTTTGGCGCGGGCGACGACAGCCGCAAACCCACCGCCGCCGACAAGCGCGTGGCCGCGCGCATCCGCGCCGACGGCTACATGACCGCCGTGGGCGACCGCCTGGCCGAGGTGGCCGGCATCTCGGCGCCGGTGTTCCATGCGGACGGCTCGATTGCCGCGTCGCTCACGCTCACGATGCCGGCGCACCGGTTTGACGAGCGGCATGTGGGCAAGGTGCTGGCAGCGGCACGGCAACTGGGGGGGCGGGTCGGATAAATGCTTCTACCTCCTTGGGCAACGACCATCTTGCGCCTCAGATCACCAATTGCCTACAAAAAAGTCACTGATCCAACTCAAATCGATCAATCAATCACTGGGAAAGTGTGGAATACAGTGCGGGAATGCAAAAACCCCGCGCAGTCCTCTTCGACGCCTACGGCACGCTCTTCGACGTGTACAGCGTGGGCCTGCTCGCCGAGCAGCTGTTTCCGGGACAAGGCGCGAGACTGGCAACACTCTGGCGCGACAAGCAGATTGAATACACGCGGCTGGTGACCACCAGCGACCATGGCGCGCACTACCGGCCGTTCTGGGCGCTCACGCAAAACGCGTTGGCCTACGCCATCAAGACGATTGCGCCCGAGGCGCGCAGCGACTGGCCCGCCTTTGAGGAACGCGCCGCGCGACTCATGAACCAGTACCGCCACCTCTCGGCTTTTCCGGAAAACCGCGCCGTGCTGCAGGCGCTGCGCGAGCGCGGTGTGGTCACCGGCATCCTCAGCAATGGCGACCCCGACATGCTGGGCATTGCGGTGCGCAGTGCGGGGCTTGAGGGTCTGCTCGATCACGTGATCAGCGTGGACCCGATCCACAAGTACAAGACCCACCCCGAGGCTTATGCGCTGGGCGAGCAGGCCACCGGTTTGGCCTGTGGGCAGATCGCGTTCGTGAGCAGCAACGCCTGGGACGCACTGGCCGCCACCTGGTACGGCTACCGCACGCTGTGGGTGAACCGACAAAATCTGCCCTTTGAAGAACTCGGCACCCAGCCTCACCGCACCGGCAGCCAGCTGAGCGATGTGCTCGCCTTTTTTGACTGATTTCCTTTTTCCACCCTTCCCACCATCCCGTTCGGGCTGAGCTTGTCGAAGCCCTCACCAGAGAACCCACCATGACAACCCGCACCCAGATCCACGGCCTTCAAGTCGCCACCGTTCTCGCCGACTTCATCAACCAGCAGGTGCTGCCCGGCACCGGCGTGAGCGAATCCGCCTTCTGGGCGGGCTTTGACGCCATCGTGACCGACCTCGCGCCCAAGAACGCTGCGCTGCTGGCCGAGCGCGACCGCCTGCAGACCGAGCTGGACACCTGGCACGCGGCCCACCCCGGTCCCATTGCCGACATGGCGGCCTACCGCACCTTCCTCGAAGGCATTGGCTACCTCGTGCCCCAGCCCAAGAAGGTGAAGGCGACCACGAAGAACGTGGACGACGAGCTGGCCGTGCAGGCCGGCCCACAACTCGTGGTGCCGATCCTGAACGCGCGCTATGCGCTCAACGCAGCCAATGCGCGCTGGGGTTCGCTGTACGACGCGCTCTACGGCACCGACGTGATTTCGGAAGACAAGGGTTGCGAGAAGGTGGGCAAGAAGGGCGGCTACAACCCCAAGCGCGGCGCCAAGGTCATCGAGTACGCACGCCATGTGCTGGACCGTACCGCTCCGCTGAAGAAGGGCTCGCACGTGGGCTCCACGAGCTACAAGATCAACAAGGACGGTGAACTGGTCGTCGGCCTGGCTGAAGGCGGCACCAGCAAACTGGCCGACAAGTCGCAACTGGTGGGCTACCAGGGCGAGGCCAAGGCACCCAGCTCGGTGCTGCTCAAGCACAACGGCCTGCACCTGGACATCCAGATCGACCGCAACACACCCATCGGCAAGTCGGACGCCGCCGGCGTGAGCGACCTGGTGCTGGAAGCCGCGCTCTCCACCATCCTCGACCTCGAGGACTCCATTGCCGCGGTGGACGCAGAAGACAAGGTGCTGGCCTACAGCAATTGGCTCGGCATTCTGCAGGCCACGCTGACCGAATCGGTGAGCAAGGGCGGCACCACCTTCACGCGTGGGCTCAACGCCGACCGCGAATACACCGCACCCAACGGCAAGCAGAACGCCGTGCGCCTGCATGGCCGCTCGCTCATGTTCCTGCGCAACGTGGGCCACCTCATGACCAACCCGGCCATCCTCTGGGGTGCAGAAGGCCAGGAGATTCCCGAAGGCATCATGGACGCGGTGGTCACCACCACCATCGCCCTGCACGACTTGAAGCGCACGAAGAAGGACGCCATCCGCAACTCGCGCAAGGGCTCGGTCTACATCGTCAAGCCCAAGATGCACGGCCCGGCCGAGGTGGCGTTTGCCGCCGAACTCTTCGGCCGCGTGGAGCAACTGCTCGGCCTGCCCGAGAGCACGGTCAAGCTCGGCATCATGGACGAAGAGCGCCGCACCTCCGTCAACTTGAAGGCCTGCATCGCCGCGGCTTCCAGCCGCGTGGCCTTCATCAACACCGGCTTCCTGGACCGCACCGGCGACGAGATGCACACCGCCATGCTGGCTGGCCCCATGGTGCGCAAGGGCGACATGAAAGCCAGCGCCTGGATCCAGAGCTACGAGCGCAACAACGTGCTGGTTGGCCTGAGCTGCGGCCTGCGTGGCAAGGCACAGATCGGCAAGGGTATGTGGGCCATGCCCGACCTGATGGCCGAGATGCTCAAGCAGAAGATCGGCCACCCCAAAGCCGGCGCCAACACCGCCTGGGTGCCCAGCCCCACCGGCGCCACGCTGCACAGCCTGCACTACCACCAGGTGCTGGTGTCCGACGTGCAGAAAGAGCTGGAGAAGATCGACGCCAACAAGGAACGCGACAACCTGCTCACGGGCCTGCTCACCATCCCCGTCACCGCCACGCCGAACTGGAGCGACGCCGAGAAGCAGCAGGAGCTTGACAACAACGTGCAAGGCATCCTGGGTTATGTGGTGCGCTGGGTCGACCAGGGCGTGGGCTGCTCCAAGGTGCCCGACATCCACAACGTGGGCCTGATGGAAGACCGCGCCACGCTGCGCATTTCCAGCCAGCACATTGCCAACTGGCTGCACCACGGCGTGGTGACCGCAGCGCAAGTGACCCAGACCTTCGAGCGCATGGCCGCCGTGGTGGACGGCCAGAACGCCGGCGACAAGCTGTACCAACCCATGGCCGGCAACTTCAAGACCAGCAAGGCCTACCTGGCCGCGCTGGACCTGGTGTTCAAGGGCAAGGCCCAGCCGAGCGGCTACACCGAGCCGCTGCTGCATGCGTGGCGCCTCAAAGTGAAAGCGGCCTGAGTCCCTGGCTTCAGTCCTTCAAAGCGGCGCCTTCGGGCGCCGTTTTTCATGGCGCCGCGCACAGACAATCAGGGCATGACACTCCAATACCTCCTTTTCGACCCCAGCGACGACGGCGAAGGCACCGGCACCTGGGACGCCATGGCCAGCGTGCGCGCTGCGCAGTTGCCTGAGGTGATGCGGGAAGTGCAGGCCGTGCTTGCCTGGGCCGAGCGGCACAGCCCCGGCCCCCGCGGCCCGCTGGACGACGGCGGCGCCTGGGACGCCGACCATCTGGTGCAGACCGAGGGCGACTGGACCACCGTGACGCTCACGATCACGGGGCCGTGGGCCTGGGGTGAGGGCCTGGCGGCTCACTTCGCGGAGTGAAGGGGCCGCGCTTCGGTGACTGCATTCACAGCCGCCTGTGCCTTCTCCAGCCGCACGCGCAGTTCCGGGTGGGTGGTGCCCATCAGCAGGTTGAGGGCCGAAGGCTCGGTGCCGTGGATCTTGGCCAGCACGCTCACCATGGCTTGCGGGTTGCGGCCCACGGTGCGCAGCAGTTCAATGGCGCGCAGGTCGGCCGAGTGTTCTTGTGCATGCAGCTGCTGCCGCGCCTCGCGGGCCAGCGCAGAGCGCGGGTTGAACATCTCCAGCGCCATGCGGTCGCGGGCGTCTTCAAAGCGCATGGCGGGTTGCCCCAGGCGCTGAAGGTGGGTGCAAGCCTCCACCAATGAATCGTGGCCTTCGATGTGCGCGAGCTCGTGCGCCATCACCGCAGCCAGTTCGTCGTCTGAGAGGGCCTCTTTTGCACTCCACATCGCGCTGGTGAGGATGACCATGCCGTGGTCGGCAGCGTAGGCGTTGAGGTCAACGTCCTCATAGGCCAGCAAGTGCACTACCGGGCCCTGGCGCAGCCGGGGTGAGGCCGCCACCAGGCTGGCGAGCATGTGGTGCAGCCGTGGGGGTGCGGCCACCACCTCGAAGCGGTCCATCAGCTCGGAGATCTGGATTTCGTCGAGCACGCGCAGCTCGTGGGCGCGGGCAGGGTCGTCCACACAAGTGCCCTGGGCCGCCGCCGGGGCGGTGGCCAGCAGGCCTGCCACCGTGAGGCCGACAAGCTGCAAAAAACGAGCCATACCGTTCATACCGTTTCCCCCCGATCCGGTTGTACTCCTCTTGCGACCGCCCGACCAGCCCCGCGCACCACGGCGGCCCACCAGCCTGGTGCGTTCGGGCGCTGTCGTGGCGCACGATGCCCTGGACCTGGGATGAGATGGGTGCTTTCGAACTAATGGCGGCACTTGAAACGGGTGGCTTCGGGCTGGCACGGTTGCTGCATTGGTCTGGACACACGTATCCGTGGATCCAATGATCCGAATCCACGGTCCCAGCCACCCGACGCCGCAGGCCGCCATCGATGAGAACCTCCGCCCTCGCCGACTTCGATCCCTCGCTGGTGGCCGCGCACGACGAGGCTTACGCGCACATCCTGGGCGCCTTGCGTCTGGGTCGCTATGTCGCGGGAGAGCGGCTCATTCCCGAGACGATTGCGTCGGAGATCGGCACCAGCCGCATGCCGGTGCGCGAGGCGCTGCGCCGTCTGGCGGCCGAAGGGCTGGTGACGATGCGCGCCAACCGGGGTGTGACGGTCAACGCGCCGAACGTGAAAGAGATGCGCGAAGTGTTCGAGATGCGCGCGGTGCTCGAAGGCCTGGCCGTGCGCCTGGCCGTGCCCAACCTGAAGGCCGCCGACATCCGCCAGCTGGAGCAGTTGCTCGAAGCGATGGAGCCGCGCTCGGAACTGCAGGCCGACTGGACCACCGCGCACCGCCACTTCCATGAAGCGCTCTGCGCCAAGAGCGACTGCCCGCGCCTGCTGCGCCAGATCTCCGCACTGCATTCGGTGGTGGAGCCGCACATGCGCATGTGGGCCTCGATGGAGGACCGCCAGGTGGGCACGCGCGAACACCACGAGAAACTGCTCGACGCGATCCGCGCGGGCGATGCCAGCGCCTGTGAAGAAGCCATGCGCCAGCATGTGCTGGACACCGTACCCGACCTCATGCGGCACATGCCATCGGTGCACGGCCCCTGAACGTTCCCTGATCCCCCTGTTCCCCACGCTGAAGCCACGACCGGGTCGCGGCCAGGCGCCCTGTTGTCTTTCGTTTTTCATCCACTCACCAGGAGTCCCGCCATGTCCTTGATCCGCCGCCAGTTCCTCACCCGCGCCGCCGTTGCCGGCAGCGTCCTCGGTGCCCCCGCCATTGCCAACGCGCAGTCGACCAAATTCAACTGGAAGATGACCAGCGCCTACGGCAAGGGCTCGCCCTTCTACATGGACGGCCCGGGCAGCGCGACCGATCTCGCCAAACGCATCCGCGAGATGTCGGACGGCCGCTTGAACATCCAGGTGTTCGGTGCCGGTGAACTGATCCCGGCGTTTGAAGGCTTCGACGCGGTGCGCGCCGGCACGGTGGAGATGAACCACGCCAACGCCTACTTCTGGACCGGCAAGACCGCCGCCGCGCAGTACTTCACCGCGGTGCCCTTCGGCATGAACTTCCAGGGCATGAACGGCTGGTTGTACGACGGCGGCGGCATTGACCTCTGGAACGAGGTCTACGCGCCCTTCGGCATGGTGGCCATGCCCTGCGGCAACACCGGCGTGCAGATGACGGGCTGGTTCAAGAAAGAAATCAAGACTGTGGCCGACTTGAAGGGCCTGAAGATGCGCATCCCCGGCCTGGCCGGCAAGGTCTACGCCAACCTGGGGGTGGACGTGAAGGTGCTGCCGGGCGGCGAGATCTTCCCTGCGCTGGAGCGCGGCGTGATCGACGCGGCCGAGTTCGTCGGCCCCTTCCAGGACCGCCGCCTGGGTCTGCACAAGGCCGCCAAGTTCTACTACACCACCGGCTGGCACGAGTCGTCGACCGTGTCGGAGCTGCTGATCAACAAGGCCGCCTGGGACAAGCTGCCGAAAGACCTGCAGGCCATCGTGAGCAACGCCTCGGCCGCCTGCAACGTGATCAGCGAAGGCTGGTGCCAGAAGGCCAACTCCGAAGCCATGGAGGACCTGATCAAGAACCAGGGCGTGACGGCCAGACCATTGCCGGATGACGTGATCAAGGCACTGAAGGCAGAAACCGACAAGGTGCTGGCCGACGGCCTCAAGGACCCGCTGACGAAGAAGGTTCACGACTCCTACTTCGCCTTCAAGGCCAAGTACGACCGCTGGAGCGAGATCAGCGAAGAGGCCTACCACCTCAAGGTTCGCGGCTGAACGAAGGATTGGCGTCATGCTCAAGGTTTTGCGGCCGCTGGCCACTCTCATCGAAGGTTTCATCGACCGCATCGGCGGGCTCACCGCCTGGATCGCGCTGGTCATGATCGGCCTGGTGGCCACCAACGTGGTCCTGCGCTACAGCTTCAGCTTCGGCTCGGTCTGGGCGCAGGAGCTCGAATGGCACCTGCTGGCCGCCCTCATCCTCCTGGGCATGAGCCATGCGCTGCAGCGCGGCGAGAACGTGCGCGTGGACCTGTTCTACGCGCGCTACTCGCCCGCCGCCAAACGCGTGGTCGATGTGGTCTCCGCGCTGCTGCTCATCGCCGTGAGCCTGGGCTTCATCTGGTTGTCGCTGGGCTATGTGGAGCAGTCGCGTTCCATCAGCGAGGCCTCGGCCGACCCGGGCGGCATTCCGCTGCGCTGGCTGGTGAAGGCCCTGATTCCCCTGGGCTACGGCCTGCTGGTGTTGCAGCAGCTCGCGCACCTGGTGCGCCTGCTGGATGCGCCCCTCAACGCAGTTGAGGAGTCGAGCCATGTTTGAGATGTCGACCTACGCCGTCTTCATGCTGGTCGGCTTCTTCGTGATGCTGATGATCGGCATCCCGGTGGCCATCAGCCTGGCCGTCAGCGGCTTCGTGTTCGGCTGGCTGGGCTTTGGCGAGACGCTGTTCAACCTGCTGCCCGCGCGCTTCTACGGCATCGTCAGCGGCTACCAGTGGATGGCGATTCCGCTCTTCGTCTTCATGGGCGTGATGCTGGAGAAATCGCGCTTGGCCGACGACCTGCTGGACGTCATGGGCCACATCGCCGGCGGCCTCAAGGGCGGCATGGCCATCGGCATCGTGCTCTTCGGCGTGCTCATGGGCGCGACCACCGGCATCGTGGGCGCGACCATCATCACGCTGGGCCTGCTGACCCTGCCCACACTCATCAGGAGGGGCTACGACAAGAGCGTGGCATGCGGCGTGATCTGCGCCTCGGGCACGCTGGGCCAGATCATCCCGCCCAGCCTCATCCTCATCTTGCTGTCGGACATCATGCAGCTCTCGGTGGGCACGCTGTTCGCCGCCGCCGTGGGCCCGGGCATGTTGCTGGCTGCGGTGTACATCGTCTACCTCGTGATCATGGGCTGGCTCAAGCCCGAGACCATGCCGCCAATTCCGCTGGCCGAGCGCGATGCGGTCTCGCGCCGCCAGCTGTGGGTGCGCTTCTTCAAGGTGCTGGTGCCACCGGTCATGCTGGTGGTGGCGGTGCTGGGCTCCATCGTGGGTGGCATCGCGGCCCCCACCGAAGCGGCGAGCATGGGCGCCGTGGGCGCGGTGATCATCACGGCGCTGTCGGGCCGCTTCACCTGGGCCACCCTCAAGGCCACCGCGATGGACACCAGCAAGATCACCGCCATCATGATGTTCATCCTCATGACCGCGCAGGTGTTCGCGCTCTCGTTCCGCGGCCTGCACGGTGAAGACCTGATCGCCGGCATGTTCGAGGCATTGCCGGGCGGCACCAACACCGCCATCTGGTTCATGATGCTCATCATCTTTGTGCTCGGCTTCTTCGTCGAGTGGATCGAGATCAGCTATATCGCCGTGCCGCTGTTCCTGCCCATCCTCATGAACATGGGCGTTGACCCGGTCTGGCTGGCCATGCTGATCACGGTGAACCTGCAGTCGAGCTTCCTCACGCCGCCGTTCGGCTGGGCGCTGTTCTACCTGAAAGGCGTGGCGCCGCCCGAGGTGAACATCAAGGACATCTACAAGGGTGTGGTGCCGTTCATCCTGCTGCAGTTGTTCACCCTGGGCCTCGTGTTCTTGTTCCCGCAGATCGCGCTGTGGCTGCCCAAGGCCATCGGCTGGTGACGCCGGCGCTGCCCGGTCAAGGTGCGACACTCTCGCCCGCGACCGTGGCCCCGCAACCCGCTCACCTGAACAACAAACTGGAGACCTGAATGATCCACACCCTCACCGCCCTGGGCGGCATGTTTGTCGCGCCACACCACCTGGCCGCGCAGGCCGGGCGCGATGTGCTGCGCGACGGCGGCAACGCGGTGGAAGCCATGGTGGCTGCGGCCGCGGCCATCGCCGTGGTGTATCCGCACATGAACGCCATTGGTGGTGACGGTTTCTGGCTGATCCACGAACCCGGTAAAGAGCCTGTGGCCATAAGTGCGTGTGGCCCCGCCGCAGCCTTGGCCGACCTGGACTGGTACGCAGGACACGACACGATTCCCTCGCGGGGCCCCAAGGCTGCGCTCACCGTGGCCGGCACCATCGGTGGCTGGGCCAAGGCCCTTGAGGTGGCCGCGCCCTGGGGCCCCGCCCTGCCCTTGCCGCGCCTGCTGGCCGACGGCATCCGCCACGCCCACCACGGCATCGCCGTCACCGAAAGCCAGGCCGCGCTCACGCGCGAGAAGTTCGACGGCCTGAAAGACGCACCCGGTTTTGCACAGACCCACCTGGTCAACGGCCAACCGCCCCCCGTGGGCCACATCCTCAAGCAGTCCACGCTGGGCCGCACGCTGAGCGAACTGGCCGAGCGCGGGCTGGACGATTTTTACCGCGGTGAGCTTGCCCAGCGCATCGGTGCCGAGCTCGAACGCGTGGGCAGCCCGCTGCGCACCAGCGACCTCGCGGCCTACCAGGCGCAGATCGTCGAACCACTGGCGGTGCGGCTGAACGACAGCACGGTCTACAACCTGCCGCCACCCACGCAAGGCTTGTCGGCGCTGATGATCCTGGGCCTGTTCGAGCGCCTGGGCGTGACCGAGGGCGAAGGCTTTGCGCACGTGCACGGCCTGGTGGAGGCGACCAAACGCGCCTTCCGCGTGCGCGAGCGTGTGGTGACCGATCCGCAACGCCTGCCGGCCGACCCCAGGGGCTTTTTGCAACCCGCCGCGCTGGACGATCTGGCCGCCGACATCGACCGCGAAAGAGCCCTGCCCTGGCCCGATCTGGCCAAGCCGGGCGACACCATCTGGATGGGCTGCATCGACGCGCAAGGCCGCGCGGTGAGCTTCATCCAGAGCGTGTACTGGGAATTCGGCTCGGGCGTGGTGCTGCAGGACACCGGCATCGTCTGGCAGAACCGTGGCACGAGTTTTTCGCTCGACCCGAAAGCGCTCAACGTGCTCAAGCCCGGCATGCGCCCCTTCCACACGCTCAACCCGTCGCTGGCGCTGTTCGACGATGGCCGCGTGATGCCTTACGGCACCATGGGCGGCGAGGGCCAGCCGCAGACGCAGGCGGCGGTGTTCACGCGGTATGCGCGCTTCGGCCAGGGCCTGCAGCAGGCCGTGACCGCGCCGCGCTGGCTGCTCGGGCGCACCTGGGGAGGCGAGACGACCTCACTCAAGCTGGAGAGCCGCTTCGACCCGGCGCTGATCGATGCGCTCAAGGCCGCCGGGCACGAGGTGGAGGTGTTTGCCGAGCCTTTCAGCGACACCATGGGCCACGCCGGCGCGCTGGTGCGCCATCCCGATGGCGTGATCGAAGGCGCGGCCGATCCGCGCAGCGACGGGGTGGTGGCGGGCGTCTGACGCCCACGCTCACAAGCGGATCAGGCAGCGCGGCGGCGGCGCAGGCCGATGGCGGCCAGGCCCACAACCAGCAAGGCCAGCGTGCCGGGTTCGGGCACCTGGGCGGCGGTGGACAAGGACACGTTGTCCAGAATCGCACCGATGGTGTCGTTGCCGCCCGCGTCCCTGATGAACAGCCGGGCGAACACATCTGCATCGGGCGTGAAGCTCAGCGCGAAGGTGTTGAAGGCGTCGCCTTGCACAGACACCTCTGTGCCGGCCAAGCCCGCAAAGCCGAAGCTCACTTTGTCGGTGTTGCCGTTGCGCTGGCTGCCCGAGAGGTCCAGCGAGAACAGGTAGGTGGTTCCGGCCAGCAGCTCAAAGGCGTCCTTCGTGGTCATCAAGCCGGCCTTTCCGGTGCTGCCGTCGAGGTCCACGCAGCCGCCAAGCTTGCCGACGCAATCAATGCTGTAGCCACCACTGCGGATGTAGTCGACCGTGTGCAAGGTGTTGTTGACGTTGCCACCCGTGATGACCCACTGGTTGAACGCATTGAAGTTCAGAACGCTGGCTTGGGCATCGGTGTTGAAGCTGTCGCTGAACAACACACCGGCCTGAGCAGCAGGTGCTGCGGCCATCAGGGCGGCGACGGTCAGGGGAGCGGCGAAACGGGAGAGGAAACGGATCATGGGATGCCTGGGGTTCGTTGGGGGTGTGATTTATGTCACGACCCTGAAAGGCTCGCCACAATTCACTTCTTTGCTTCAATAAGCAGAGCAAGAGACGGGCCACGTGGCCAAGGCGTTGATCTGTATGGGCCTACCCCGGGGGGTTGTAACCAAGTGTCACATTTCCCGACACTTTTTGGCGCTGGTGGCGGGCAAGCCGCCCGACAGGCCAAAAATTGCTCAGCGCGCGAGTTGCTGGCCCCAACCCTGGAGCGGCCCCAGGGGCTTTCGTTGCACGTCCACCTCGCGAATGGTGGGCTGACCGCCCATGAGCTTGTAGACCATGGTGTCATCCACAAACACCAGCAGCACGTCCACGCTCCAGCCGGTGGTGATGGTTTCGCGCCGGAAATCCAGCGAATCGATCCAGAAGTTGCCCACCCGCTGGCGCGCCAGCTTTTTCACCGAAATCGCGTAGCCGCTGCAGCGCTGGCCGGCCTGCAGGCAGGCGTTCACCCCGGGGTCCACGTGGTCGGGTCGACTCTGCACCACGGCCGTGAAGCGCTGCAGCACATCGGCGAAATGCAGCACCGTGATGCCGGGACCCAGGTGCGGGTCCAGCCCCAGGCGGTGAACATCTTCGCGTTTGGCCTCGAAGGCCTGGAGGGTGGCCAGGGCGCCCTGCGCGTCGTCATAGCTGGTCCAGCGCGAGGTGACATCGGTCCGGGAGGTGGGCAGCAAGGAGGTGCAGCCGCCCAGGACCCCCAGGGTCAGGGCCAGAACCAGGCGCTGCAAGACAAGGCGAGGACGTTTCATGAGGGTGAGCCGCGCGCCCGGCATGGGCTCAAGGGCTGCGTCCACTGTAGCGCTGGCGGGCGCCTGCGGGATGATCCTGATCAAGCAAACGTGCTGTCCGGGAAAACGGCCACCGTGCGGGGCCATGCGTGATGGGCGTGAATGAAACTACCATCGGCACTCGCCCACGCCACCTGGGCAGACCAGCACCGCCATGACCATCACCGTCCCCGACATCGATCCCTCGCGCTGCCCCTTGTGCGGCCAGGACAACCGCTGCGCGATGGAAATCGAGCGCGACACCGGTCAGGTGCAGCCGCCGTGCTGGTGCATGGACGCCACCTTCAGCCCCGGGTTGTTCGCGCGCATTCCCACCGAAGCACGTGGACAGGCCTGCATCTGTGCGACCTGCGTGGCCAAAGCACTGAGCGCAGCAGAGAACGGCTAAGGCTCGCTCGGCGTTTGTGCTTCTGGGGGCAACACCAGCGGCGTTGCGGGTGCGTGGTTCATGCTGTGCAGCCACTCGCGCCAGATCGCCACCAGCAGCGCCATCAGCACCGGCCCGACAAACAGGCCGACGATGCCCATGGTCTTCACGCCGCCCACCAGACCAAAGAAGGTGGGCAGAAAAGGCAGCTTCACCGGCCCACCCACCAGGCGCGGGCGCAGCGTCTTGTCAACGATGAAGAGCTCGACCGCCCCCCAGGCAAACAGCCCCACGCCGGCCCACAGGTGGCCCGAGCCCACGAGGTAGAGCGAGACCAGGCTGAACGAGAGCGGCGCGCCCCCGGGAATGAGCGCCATGAAGCCGGTGACCACACCCAGCAGCACCGGCGAGGGCACGCCCGCGATCCAGTAAGCCACGCCCAGCACCACGCCCTCGCCAATGGCGATCAGGCCCAGGCCGGTCACGGTGGCGCTGACGGTGGCGGGCACCACTCGGGAGAAGCGTTGCCATTGCAGCGGCAGGATGCGCTCGCCAATGCCGTCGAGCACGTCGGCCAGGCGGGCGCCATCCTTGTAGACGAAGAACAGCGTGATCAGCATGAACAGCACGGTGAGCGCTAGGTTGAAGAGATCACCCGTGGTCCGGAGCACCGTGCGGTAGATGTTGCCGATGTGCTCGCCACTGAGGATCTGGATCCAGTCGCCGAGTGCGTGCGGCTCGCCCAGGTGCGCGCGCCAGTAGGTGGCCAGCGTCTCGCCCACCCAGGGCAGGGCTTCGATCCAGGGTGGCGGCGGCGCGCCAAAGCGGTTGACATCAAGCAGCCAGGCCACGAAGCCGCCGGCCTCCTTGAGCGCGTAGTGCAGCGCCAGGGCAAGCGGCACGATGAGCACCACGATCACGATCACCAGCGCCAGGCTGGCCGCCAGGGTGGTGTTGCCTGCGCAGGCACGCACCCCTCGGCGGTACAACGGCCAGCTGGCAAAGCCGATGATGAGCGCGGCCAGCACCGGCACCAGAAAACCCCGGAAGAAGTAGACGCCTGCGGCCACGATCAGCAGCAACAGGCCGCGGATGATCAAGGAGGCGTGGGGAACAGGTGGCATGGACGAGGAACAAACACAAACAACGGGGCCTCGGGCAATATACCTGACCCCCTCGCGCAAACGGGGTCTCGGCAAGACCCCTGCGGCCCGGGCCAATCCCGCCGGGCAAAACGAATAAGCTCGTTCTCCAATCACGGCACATCCGCCCATGACACCCTCACCCGCTGACAACACCCTGCTCACCATGCGCGCGCGCTATGGCGAACGCTACCGCTGGCTGTTGCTGCTCTCGGTGATGGTGGGCACCATGGCCTCGATCATGTCGTCGACCATCATCAACGTGGCGATCCCCGACATGAGCCAGCACTTCGCACTTGGCCAGGAGCGCGCGCAGTGGGCCGCCTCGGGCTTCATGGCGGCCATGACGGTCTCCATGCTCACCACGCCCTGGCTGCTGGCGCGCTACGGCTACCGCAGCACCTATGCCGGCTGCATGTGGCTGCTGCTGGTGGGAGGCGTGGCCGGGGGGTTTGCCAACTCGTTCGGGCTCGTGCTGGCCGCGCGCGTGGCCGAAGGCCTGGCCGCTGGCGTGGTGCAGCCGATCCCGGCCATCATCATCTTGCGCGCCTTCGAGCCGCACGAGCAGGGCCGGGCCAGCGGCATCTTCGGCATGGGCGTGGTGCTCGCGCCCGCGATCGGTCCCAGCCTCGGTGGCGTGCTGGTCGACGGCTTCGGCTGGCGCTCGATCTTCTTCATGGTGGTGCCGTTCTGCCTCGCCTCGCTGTGGCTGGCGCGGCGCTTTGTGCCCACCACCTCGCCAGGTGGCGCCGCGGCCAATCCGCAGGGTGCCGGACTGGACTGGCGCGGGCTGCTGCTGGCCGCTGCGGGCACGCTGTGCCTGCTCAATGGTCTGGTGGAGCTGCAGGGTGGCACGGCCCTGAGCGCGACAGTTCTGCTGGGCGGTGCGGCGCTGCTGCTGGTGGCCTTTGTGGTGCTGCAGCGGCGCACATTGAAACGCCGCCAGCGCCACCCCGACCAGGGCGTGGACCCGCTCATGAACCTCTCGCTCTTCAAGGACCGGCGCTTCGCCATGGGCAGCATCGTGGCCTTCATCTACGGCATCGCGCTGTTCGGCTCCACCTACCTGCTGCCGGTCTACATGCAGCTGGGCCTGGGTCTGTCGCCGTCCTATGTGGGCACCATCTTGCTGCCGGCGGGTCTGGTGCTCGCTTTCACCATCGCCATGGTGGGCCGGATGGCCGACCGGCAGCCCACGCACCGGCTGGTGAGCATCGGCCTGGTGCTGCTGGCCGCGTCGTTCGCGCTCATGGTCACCATCGACCTGGGTCGCCCGGCGCAGATCATCCCGCTGCTCATCACCTGGGCCATCCTGGGTCGCGTCGGCCTGGGCTTCATCCTGCCCTCTCTCAACATCGGGGCGATGCGCTCGCTGGACCGCAGCCACATTCCGCAAGGCTCCAGCGTCATCAATTTCCTGCGTATGCTGGGCGGTGCGGCTGGCGTGAGCCTGTGCGGCATCGTGCTCGAATGGCGCGTGGCGGCGCACGGCGCACTGCTGGACACCGGCACCACCAGCCCGGCGCGCATGGCGGCGTTTGGCGAAACCTTTCTGATGCTGGCTGCGATTTGTGCACTGGCGGTGGTCGCCGCTTTGAAACTGCGCTCGGTGCCCGCTGCAACCGGATCAAAATAGCCCCATGTGCCAACTTCTCGGCCTCAACTGCGCCACCCCCACCGACGCCTCGTTCAGCTTCACCGGCTTCTGCCAGCGCGGCGGCAACACCGACCACCACGCCGACGGCTGGGGCATTGCATTTTTCGAGGGCAAAGGCCTGCGCCTGTTCGTGGACCACGCGAGCGCTGCGCAGTCGCCCATGGCGACCTTCCTGCAAAGCTATCCGCTCAAGAGCCGCAACATCATTGCCCATGTGCGCAAGGCCACCATCGGTGAAGTGGCGCTGGAGAATGCCCACCCCTTCGTGCGCGAGCTCTGGGGCCGCCAGTGGGTGTTCGCGCACAACGGCGATCTCAAGGAGTACTTCCCGCACCTGCACAGCCACTTCCGCCCGGTGGGCACCACCGACAGTGAACGCGCCTTCTGCTGGCTGATGCAGGAGCTGGCCAAGTCGCACGCTTCCCTGCCCAGCGTGGAAGAACTCACCCTCACGCTGCGCGAGCTGGTGCCCCAGGTGCGCCGCTTCGGCACCTTCAATTTCCTGCTCTCCAACGGCGAGGCGCTGTGGGCGCACTGCAGCACCAAACTGCACTGGCTGGTGCGCCAGCACCCGTTTGCCCCGGCCACGCTGATGGACCAGGACTGGACCGTGAACTTCGCCGATCTCAACCAGCCTGGCGACCGCGCAGCGGTGGTGGTGACCACGCCGCTGACCAGCAATGAAGAGTGGGCCGCCTTCGAGCCCAACGAACTCAAGGTGTTTGTGGACGGCCTGCCGGTGAAGTGATTTCCCGGGTGGCGCGGGGCATACCCTGCGACTACCATGTGCTCAGCTCGGGCGCCGCGCGCGACCCGGCACGCACCCCCTCAACGAAGGAGACAAACCCATGCAAAGACGACACCTCGTGGTCGGCGGCCTCGCCGTCGCGGCCCTGCCCCCGCTCGCGTTCGCCCAGGGCATCGAGAAGCCCAAGGTCACCATTGCCGTGGGCGGCAAGAACCTGCTGTACTACCTGCCGCTCACCATCGCCGAGCAGCTGGGCTACTTCAAGGCCGAGGGACTGGACGTGACCATCGCCGATTTCGCGGGTGGCTCGCGCGCGCTGGCCGCGGTGGTGGGTGGCAGCGCCGACGTGGTCTCGGGCGCTTTCGAGCACACGGTCAACATGCAGTTCAAGGGCCAGCCCATGCGCGCCTTCGTGCTGCAGGGCCTGGCGCCGCAGATCGTGCTGGGCTTCAACCCCAAGACCATGGCCGGCTACAAGACCATCACCGACCTCAAGGGCAAGAAGATCGGCGTGACCGCGCCGGGCAGCTCGACCAACGTGATGGTCAACTTCGTGCTGGCCAAGGCGGGCCTGAAGCCCAGCGATGTGAGCATCGTCGGCGTGGGTGCGGGCAGCGGCGCGGTGGCGGCCATGCGCGCGGGTCAGATCGATGCCATGAGCAACCTCGACCCGGTGGTCACGCTGCTGCAGCGCTCGGGCGACATGAAAGTCATTTCCGACACGCGCATCGTGGCCGAGTCCGAGAAGGTGTTCGGCGGTCCCATGCCCGCGGGCTGCCTGTACGCGCCCCAGCCTTTCCTGGACAAGAACCCCAACACCGCGCAGGCCCTGACCAACGCCATGGTGCGCGCGAACAAGTGGATCCAGGCCGCCGGCCCAGGGGACATCATCAAGGTGGTGCCCGAAGGCTTCCTGCTCGGCGACCGAGCGGTCTACATCGACGCCTTCATGGCCGCCAAGGGTGCGCTCTCGCCCGACGGCAGCTTCCCGGCCAAGGGCGCAGACACGGCATTTCGCGCGCTGGCCAGCGTGGACGCCGAACTGGCCAAGGCCAAGCTCGACCTGAACGCGGTCTACACCAACGCCTTCGTCCAGAAAGCGAACGCCAAGTACCCGAAAGGTTGATGTGACGAGTCCTGCGATCGACCTGCAGGGCGTGTCCTGCACCTTCATCAGCAAGGACGACCCCGGCCAGCGCTACACCGCCGTGCGCGATGTGACGCTGACCGTGGGCGCCGGCGAGTTCGTGAGCGTGGTGGGCCCCACCGGGTGCGGCAAGAGCACGCTGCTCAACGTCGCGGCCGGCCTGCTCTCGCCCAGCACCGGCACGGTGACTGTGTTCGGCGAGCCGCTGGCCGGCATCAACACGCGCGCGGGCTATATGTTTCAGACCGAGAGCCTGATGCCCTGGCGCACGGCGCTGGGCAACGTGATGGCGGGCCTGTCGTTTCGCGGCGTGGCCGACGCCGACGCCCGCACGCAAGCCGAGGACTGGCTGCGCCGCGTGGGCCTGGGCGGCTTTGGCGACCGCTACCCGCACCAGATGAGCGGCGGCATGCGCAAGCGCGCGAGCCTGGCGCAAACGCTGGTGCTCGATCCCGACATCATCCTGATGGACGAGCCGTTTTCCGCCCTCGACATCCAGACGCGCCAGCTGATGGAAAACGAGGTGCTGGACCTGTGGGCCGCGAAAAAGAAAGCGGTTCTTTTCATCACGCACGACCTCGATGAAGCGATTGCAATGAGCGACCGCGTGGTGGTGCTCAGCGCCGGCCCGGCCAGCCACCCGATCGGCGAGTTCAGCATCGACATCCCGCGTCCGCGCGACGTGGCCGAGATCAAGACCACCGCCCGCTTCGTCGAGCTGCACGCCGCCATCTGGGCCGTGATGCGCGAGGAAGTGCTCAAGGGCTACCAGCAACAACTCAAGGTGGCCTGAGCCATGTGGAACCTCATCAAACCGCAGCCGAAGACCTTGCGCCTGTGGCAGCTCGGTCTGCTGGTCGCACTCATCGTGTTCTGGTACGCCATGACCGCGCCCGGCCTGCTGCCGAACTTCATGTTCGAGAACGACCGCCAGGCCGCGTTCTTCTTCGGTGAGCCGCTGCGCGTGGCCGAGCGCATCTGGGCCTGGTTCGTCACCAATGCCGACATCTACCAGCACCTGGGCGTGACCCTCACAGAGACCGTGCTGGCGTTTGCCATCGGCGCGATCGGCGGTCTGGGCGGCGGCCTGTGGCTCGCGCTCTCGCCCATGGCCTCGGCCATCCTGGAGCCCTACATCAAGGCCATGAACTCGATGCCGCGCATCATCCTGGCGCCGATCTTCGCGGTGTGGTTTGGTCTGGGCATCGCGAGCAAGGTGGCGCTGGGTGTCACGCTGGTGTTCTTCATCGTGTTCTTCAACGTCTACCAGGGCGTGAAGGAAGTGAGCCCGGTCATCCTGGCCAACGCCCGCATGCTGGGCGCAAGCCAGAAACAGTTGCTGCGCCATGTGTACCTGCCCAGCGCCACCAGCTGGGTGTTCAGCTCGCTGCACACCAGCGTGGGCCTGGCCTTCGTGGGCGCGGTGGTGGGCGAGTACCTGGGCTCCAGCCAGGGTGTGGGATACCTGATCCTGCAGGCCGAGGGCAGCTTCGACATCAACACCGTGATGGCCGGCATCGTGGTGCTCACCGCGTTCGCGCTGGTGCTCGACGCCGCCGTGGGCCGGATCGAGAAGCGGCTCATGAAGTGGCAGCCGCGAACGGGCGAAACCGAGAAACTCTGAGCACCATGAACGCCTGGCTGATCCTCGGACTTGCCATCGTGGCCGAAGTGATCGGCACCACGGCCCTCAAGGCCAGCGAGAGCTTCACGCGGCTGTGGCCGTCGGTGGTGGTCGTGCTGGGTTACGGGCTGGCGTTCTACTGCCTCTCGGTGGTGCTCAAGAGCATGCCGGTGGGCATTGCTTACGCGGTCTGGTCGGGTCTGGGCATTGTGCTGATCACGGCGGCGGCCTGGCTGGCGTACGGCCAGCGCATTGACCTGCCCGGCCTGATCGGCATGGGCCTGATCATCGCCGGGGTGGTGGTGCTCAACGTGTTCTCGAAAACCAGCGCGCACTGAACGCGCACGTTGCGGGCCGACAGATGTTCGGCGGCGCCCGCCTGGGAACCAGGCTGGGCGGATTGCTAGAGATCAAGAACAAGATGATGGGATGCCGAGCCGGAGCAGCAAATCATCATGCTTTGGTTCTTCGCCTTTTCTTCCACAGACAAGACCAGATCCTTGTGGTCCGGGGTGCCCGACAGCACACGCACTTCGCACGCGCCACACACGCCCTCTCGGCAGGAATGCGCCACACAGATTCCGGCCGCCTCAACGACTTCCAGGATGGTTTCTCCCGGCAACACGATCAGGCACTTGCCAGACTTGGCCAGTTCGACGGTGAACGCCTTGTCACCGCCCTTGTCAGCAATGCCCTCGAAGTATTCGACGTGCACCCTCTCGGGCGGCAGGGCTGAGGTCGAAGCAACAAAGGCGTCGATCATTCGTTTGGGACCACAGCAGTAGAAATGCGCGGCAAGCGGCGCTCGATCCACGACCTGCTGGAAGTCCCACCTTTCTCGCGCTGGATCGTCGCCAAAACTCAAGACCATGGTGCCCCCATGCTCTTGAGCAAAGGACTCGATCTCATCGAGAAACGCAGCGTGGATCTTGCTGCGCGCAGCGTAGTACAGGATCCATCGCGCCGAGCGACCCTTCAAGCCCTGAATCATGGACCACAAGGGCGTGATGCCAATGCCGCCAGCAACGAACACCGAGAACGGAGCATCGTCGCAGAAGGAGAAGTGGTTGGTCGTTGTCGAGATCTCCAGCAACCGACCGGGAACGACCTCGTCAAAGAGGTATCTGGAGCCGCCCGAACCGTGCGGATCCAAAGCCACGGCAACTTGGTACGCGAGGGTCTCCCCCGGTCTTCCACACAATGAATAGGAGCGGGTGAGCGTCGGCGTCAGGTGCAGATCAATATGCGCCCCTGCTGTGGCAGCAGGAAACGTGTCGACCTCGCATGGCGTCAACTCGTAGGAGCGAATGCCTTTCGCAATCTCCAGCACACGGTGTACTGTCGCCTTGAATCGGGTGGGTGGCATCCCGCTTGACTTCATCGCTGCATCCATCTTTCGTTGATGACGCTCTCACCACCGTCACGAAATCGTTCGCACAAGCCGCGGGCAGGCCTGCGGCTTGTGAATGGCGAGGAGACGTTGGTTGTGTCAGGCCGCCATCAGAAGTTGTGCTGCATGCCGAAGCCGTAGCCCGTGGTCGCCTTGCCCGCGGCATCCACATTGGCGGCGGCATTGGCCCGACCCGCATTGACGTAGAACGTGGTGCGCTTGCTCATGTAGTACCGGTAGCCCACGCTCACGCGGCGGGCGTCATCGCCGACCCGGTCGCTGACACCGTACTGAGCGTAGGCCAGACCAGCGCCCAATGGAGCGTTGACGCCCAGCACCCATGCGTTGTCGAGCGTGGAGGCCAAGCCAGACTGGTCCCGGTAAGTGAAGAACGCCTTGGCAACGCCGAAGTCGTATGCCACCCCCAGCTGATTCACAGGCTCCCCCTTGGGCGTACCGATTTTGGGAGCGCGGTAGTTCACGAACGAAGCGCTCACCGGGCCAGCGTCGTAACGCAGTGCAATGCCGTAGCCATCGTTCTTGGCGGCGGCATCGGATTCGGATGGGACCCATTCGAGTTGCGCGCGAAGACCCCCGATGGCTGGTGAAAGGTACTGCACGGCATTGGCCTGGAACACGCCATAGTTCTGTGGGACGTTGAGAGCGGTGGAGGCTTCGTAGCCGGAGACGCCCTTGGTGCCATTGGCCGACAGCACATTGCTCCAAAGAATGTGTGAAGGTCGACCCGCGCGCACGGTGCCGAAGTCACCCGTGAGGCCGACGAACATGCCGTTGTTGCCCAATACGTTGGCGGCGGGCGTGGTGCCGTCATCGCTGTTGAAGGACGTGGAGACCTGGAACACGGCCTTGAGTCCACCGCCCAGGTCTTCGGAACCGCTCAGCGTCCAGTTGCTGGTGCCGCTGCGGCTGGGGGTCATCTTCAGCGCTTGACCCGAACTGGTTTTTTGCAGGCCGTTGTCGATGATGCCCGACAAGGTGACGGTGGATTGTGCAAAGGCTGCGCCCGTCGTCGCCACGGCTGCCAAGGCGCCAAGACTGACCAGTGTTTTTTTCATAGTGGGGGTGTCTCCTCAGGAATGGATTGAATGAACGAGCCTCCGGTGCCTGAGCGCTTGGCTCCGGGACCTTGCGGCGGGCGAATTATGTTGACGATGCACTCGCCAATAACCGTCCGGCAGGCTGTATCAGTTATTCAATCAACGACTATCACACCCCTCCGGACTGAATGAACTCGGGACTCCCGGGATTTCCGGGACATGCCGTGCACACAAAAATCGGGGGAAGACAGGTCACTCTGCGCGAAAGCGGGGCGTGCGCACCACTCGAACTTCAGCGCATGAAACCCGAGGAGCTCTGCGCGGGCCTCCGTCTGGAGGCTGTGGCGTCGCGTCAAGACGCCATCGCCGGCAAAGCACTCCCGCATCGAACACCCATGCGCGAACAGACGCTCAACCAAGGCAACCGTTCATGGTGTTCGGCGGTGCGCCGCCTCCAACAGCAGTTCGCGCCCGATCTCGCCAGTCAACGTCACCAGGCGGCCATTGGCCTGGGACAACGAACCGCGTGTTGAAACGGCCATGCAGATCTCGTTTTTCAGACCCGGCGAAGCGATGGGCAGGGGCACCACGTCCTGCTTGTGGGGAGAGAGGTTGCGCGACAGATTCGACAGCACCGCAAAGCCTTCGCCCTTGGCGACAAGCTCGATGATGGTTTCAATGTTGTCGATTTCCATCACGACTTTGGGCACCTTCTTGGCCCGTCGAAGCGCCTCTTCGAACGTGGCCCTGATCGCGTTGGGTCGGCTCGGTGCGATCAAGGGGAAATCGCACAGATCGGCCAGGGTGATGGGGCTCTTCTTCGCCAATGCCTTCGCGTTTTTCTGGGAGGCCATGAGGAACAACTCTTCGGTGATCAGCGGCGTCGTCTCCACGAGCGGGGTCGAGGGTGGCGTGTAGGTGATCGCCACATCGATGGCCCCTGTGCACAAGCTGTCGATCAGGAACGCGGATCGGCCTTGAATCACGGCGAGATCCGCGCTGGGTTCCATTTTTCTCAATCGGGAGAGCAGCTCCGTGGCGACGGTGGCGGCCAAGGTGTAAGGCAGTCCAATGGCGAAGCGCCCGGCCCCGGTCGCCCTGACATCCGCTTCGGCTTCTGCGAGTTGGTCCAGGATGCGGCGGGCATGTCGCTGAAGGCGCGTGCCGGCCTCCGTCGGCGAAACACCGCGCCCGTTTCTCACGAACAAGCGCCTGCCGAGGGCCTCTTCCAGGAGGCTGATCTGTTTGCTGAGAGACGGCTGTGTCACTCGCAACACCGTGGCGGCCCGGCTGAAGCTGCCAACCTGGGCAATGGTCGAGAAATACCGCAGCTGCTTGATGTCCATGTCTCGGATCCTATTATTCCTTTTAACTATAACTGATACAGCTTCATTCGAGGTACCTGCAGCCAGCCCGACAACATAATCGCCAGCGGGAGTGCAGTCACCCAAAGACCGCACAGACGAAAAAAACAAGCGCCCTGAGGCGCATTCACAAGAACCTTGCAGGAGACAAAATGCCATCGATTTTCAAGTCACGCCGCTGTGCCGCCATTGCTGCCGCGACCACCGTGTTCGCCGTGGTGCCCACCGCATTGCAGGCGCAGAACACGGGCCAGCTGGTCGTGGGCCAGTTGCAGTTCGTACCCAACACCCACCCGCTCATTCAGGTCAACAACACCAAGCTTTTCCTGATGGGATTCATCCAGCGACCCATCACCGCCTTCGATCCGTCGGGCCAGAGCGTGTGCATTCTCTGCACGGTCAAGCCCACCCTTGAAAGCGGCATGGCCAAGATCGTGGACTTGCCTGGGGGCAAGAAGGGCATGCAGGTCACGCTCAAGCTCAGGCCCGACGTCAAATGGGGCGATGGCACGCCGGTCAGTTCCAAAGACATCGCCTTCACATGGAAGATGGCCAACGACAGCAACGTGGGGTTCTCGAACTACAACGCCTGGACGCGCGCCACCAAGGTCGATGTTGTCGACGCCAAGACCGTGGTGATGCATCTTCCCAAGGTGGCTGTGGGGTACGACAGCTGGGACCACGTGCTGCCCGCGCACCTGGAAGGGCCGATCTACGAGAAGTTCAAGACGCCCGATGAATACGCCAAGCAGAGTCTGTACAACCGCGACTCCACCAACCCCGGCCTGTGGAACGGCGCCTACGTGGTGTCCTCCATGCAACTGGGTGCCCAGGTGACGCTGGTGGCCAACAAGCATTGGCCCGACCAGGTTCATATTCCCAAGGTCGTGCTCAGCTACAGAAGCAGCGCCACGGCACTGGTGCAGAACCTGCTCTCCGGCGACCTGGATGCGGTGCCGGTGAGCCCCGGCGGCATCAGCTTCACCCAGATGCTGACGCTGCGCAAGGAAAACGCCAGCCGCTTCAGCTTCCCCGTTGGCCCTGGCTACAACCTCGAGCGGGTGGCGTTCCAGCTCAAGAACCCGCTGCTGGCCGACGTGCGGGTGCGCAAGGCCATTGCCTTCGCCATCGACCGCGAGGCCATCAGCGCCCGTTTGTTCGAGAAGCTCCAACCCGTGGCCAACAGCATCGTCGTACCGACCAGCGTGAACCACAGCACCGACGTGCCGAAGTACACCCACGACCTGGCCCGTGCCCGCGCACTCATGGCCGAAGCGGGCTGGAAACCTGGTCCGGACGGCATCTGCGTCAACAGCACTGGCCAGAAGATGGCGTTCGACCTGGTCACCACGGCCGGCAACCAGACCCGCCTGCAAATCGCGCAGGTGATGCAGAACCAGCTCAAGGCCATCTGCATCAACCTGTCTGTCAAGCAGGCACCGATCGCCGTGTTCAATGGGGAAGAGATGCGCAAACGCCAGTTCAACGGCATGAGTCTGTCTTCGATCCAGTTCCCGCCATCGACCTCGCCGGCGCTGTTCCTGGGCACCGACAGCATTCCCACCGACCAGAACGAGTGGACCGGCAACAACTTCTCGGGCTACTCGAGTGTCGCCATGGACGCCGCCGTCATCGAAGCAGAAGCCGCGCTCCAACCCGCGGCCGCCAAAGCCGCCTGGGCCAAGATCCAACGCATCGCCGCCGACGAGCTGCCCATCCTGCCGATGTACTTCTACGCCACCGCGTGGGTGGCGCCCAACGACTTCTCCGGCATGGACGTCTCGCGCTTCGACCAGCCCACCAACTGGGCAGAGGAATGGCGGCGGAAATGAAGTCCGACCCCGCGTGAGCGACGTTTCGACGCAGGGCACGAGGTCAGCGCACGCACGCACGCGCGCGGCTGGTTTCGTGGGGGTGGTTTGAACTCGGCCCGCTGGCTCCCGCTGGTGGTGGCCTGGCCGATGTTCCTGCAGAACCTGGACTCGACCGTGCTGGCCACCGCGCTGCCATCGATGGCGCGCTCGCTGGACGTGCCCGTCCTGCATCTGAACCTGGCCATCACCGGCTACCTGCTCAGTCTTGCGTTGTTCCTGCCCGTGAGCGGCTGGCTCGCCGAACGCTTCGGCCCGAAGCGCCTCTTTTGCTTGGCCATCGGCATCTTCACCCTGGGCTCGATGTTGTGCGGACTCGCTCGCGACCTCCCTGAACTGGTGGCCTGCCGCCTGTTGCAAGGCATGGGCGGGGCAATGATGGTGCCGGTGGGACGCCTCATCCTGCTGCAAAACGTGAAGCCGCTGGAGATGATCCGCGCCATGGTGTGGTTCACGGTGCCGGGCACCGTCGCCCGCCTGGCCGGCCCGCTGGTGGGCGGCGTCATTGTCACGCTCGTGTCCTGGCGATGGATTTTCATCATCCAGCTTCCGCTGGGAATGCTGGGCGTCTTCCTGGCCTGGCGGATGCTCCCCGAGGATGCCAGCGGGCCGGACCGACACCCGCGTGTGCCCTTCGATGCCATGGGCTTCGCCATGCTGTCTTCGGGCCTCCTGGCGGTGATATCGGGACTCGAGCTGGGCGGCAAGGGCTTGCTGTCGCCCGCCGCCACGATGGCGGTCATCGCGCTGGGGTTGTGGGCGCTGTGGTCCTACCGCCGGCACAGCTCCCGGGCACCTCACCCCTTGATCGATCTGAGGGTCTTCGGGCACTTCACCTACCGCACCGCCATCGTGGGCGCCGTGCCCCTGCGAATCGCCATCGGCGCCGCGCCCTTCCTGCTGCCCTTGCTGATGCAGGTCGGCTTCGGTCTGTCACCTGTGCAATCGGGCCTGCTCACCTTTGCCGGGGCCATCGGATCGCTGTCCAGCCGAACGACGGTCTCGTGGATGCTGCACCGCTTCGGATTTCGCGCCATGCTCATCGCGGCCACGCTGGCGTCCAGCGTGTGCTACGTGGGCTACGGCCTGTTCACGGCCCGCACACCACAGGAAGTGATGTTCGGTGTGATGTTGCTGGGTGGGCTGTGCAACGCCACGGCCATGGTGGCGCTGAACAGCCTGGGGTACAGCGACATTCCGCGCGAACAGGCCAGCCACGCCACCACCGCGGCGACCATGGTGCACCAGTTGTCGATGACCTTCGGTGTGGTCGTCGGCTCCACCTTGCTGGCGCTCGCCAGTCGGTTGCGCGGCGGCCCCTCGGCGGCGTTGCAGGCCAGTGACTTTTCATTCGTCTTCTTCGCCATCGGCAGCCTCACCACGCTGTGCGTCCTGGGATTCCGGCGACTGAAGCATGAAGACGGTGCACAGATGCGGGGTGACTGA
Organism: Hydrogenophaga sp. PBL-H3; assembly: GCF_010104355.1. Taxonomy (NCBI): domain Bacteria; kingdom Pseudomonadati; phylum Pseudomonadota; class Betaproteobacteria; order Burkholderiales; family Comamonadaceae; genus Hydrogenophaga; species Hydrogenophaga sp. PBL-H3. The sequence goes on along the minus strand of NZ_CP044972.1, from coordinate 389,645 downwards.
TGACCTCGCCATGTGCACATCTCCCACCCACCCATGACACCCCTTCTTCCATGACTGCACCGACCCACATCCGGCAAGCGTTCGCACCCACAGGCCCTCTGCGGGCGTCCATCAACCTCGGCAATCCGATCCTGGCCAACAAGGGCCCCGCCACGGGACGACCGGTCGGTGTGTCCATCGACCTGGCCATGGGCCTTGCCCAGCGGCTGGGGGTCGAGCTTGAGCTGATCGTGTTCGATGCGGCGGGCAAATCGGTAGAAGCGGTCTCGAACGGCCAGGCCGATGTCGGCTTCTTCGCCATCGACCCTTTGCGCGGTGAAAGCATTGCGTTCACGGCGCCCTACGTGCTGATCGAGGGCTGCTACCTGGTTCGCGAAGACGCCCAACTTCAACACAACGACGAGGTGGATCGGTCGGGCACGCGCGTCGCCGTGGGCAAGGGCAGCGCCTACGACCTGTTTCTTTCACGCGAACTGAAGCACGCCGACGTGGTCCGGGCACCCACGTCGCCCGCCGTCGTCGACGAGTTCGTGCGCCAGGGTCTGGATGTGGCTGCTGGCGTGAAGCAGCAGCTGGAGCACGATCAGGCCCGCCACCCCGGCTTGCGGCTGTTGCCGGGCCGGTTCATGGTGATCCAGCAGGCTATGGGTCTGCCGAAAGGCCGCGGCCCGCAGGCGGCCCACTACCTACACCGTTTCGTCGAGGAGATGAAGTTGTCGGACTTCGTGGCCGCCTCGCTGTTCCAGCACGGCATCCAGGGTGCTTCGGTGGCGCCCGCCACCCGCGACACCGCCACCTGAGCCGAAGAAGACAAGGGGGCGCCGTCAGTCCCAGTCCTTCTTGCCCGCGGCGCTCGCCGCCACCGAATACAGGGCACCGGGCGCGTTGCGCGTCTTCATGAAGTCCTCCAGCGATTGGCCGCGCATGGCCGCGTAGATGTGCAGGTTGGAAATGCCCAGCACCGCGCCGAGTTTCTCCAGGCCGAAGAAGATGGCCCCGTGGTGAATCAGTCCGCGCCAATCCCGACGGCGCAGCAAGTCTTTCTCCTGATCGTCGAGGCCGGCGCGGGCGTAGCTGGCCTCCTCGTCCGCCAGAAACGACTGCCGGTGCCCGGGTCGCCGCATGTCGCGCAGGAATGCATTCAATCGGTAGGTCTTGACACTTCGCTCCAGATTGAAGGGGTAGGTGCCTTCGAGCCGCTCGACGCCGTCGAGCGGCTCCGCCATGCGCGCGCGATGCCGGGTCTGCTCCCCGGCAACGGCGGGCGACGCCAGGTTCTCATAGACGGCGGTGGCAATGCCCGTCATGGACGGCAGGTAATAACGCTGGTGGACTTTGCGGATCTGGGCCGACAAGGCCCCGCGCATGATCAGCCACATGATGACTTCGGCGCCCTCCATGCCACCCCGCTCGGCGTACTCGGCTTGCGTCATCTCGGTCAAGCGCACGGGGTCCTGTTCCAGCAGTTCGAGGAACCGCGCGTCCCATGCGGTGTTGTTGAAGCCAGCACGTTCACCATGCACCTGGTGCGACAGACCGCCGGTGGCGACGATGGCCACTTTCAAATCCTCCGGATAGCTCTCGATGGCCCGCCGCAATGCCTGCCCCAGCTTGTAGCAGCGCGCCGCCGAAGGCACGGGGGACTGGAGCACGCCCACCTGCAAGGGCACGATGCGGACCGGCCAGTCGGGCTCGTGCGCACAGAGCATGGACATGGGCGAGAAGCAGCCATGATCCAGGGCTTTGTGCTGGAAAAAGGACATGTCGAACTCGTCGGTCACCAGCGACTCGCCGATGTGGCGCGCCAGGTCCGCATGTCCCGACAAGGGCGGCAACGGGCGCGCACCTCCGCCTTCGTCGGCCACGGGATACTGTTCACCCACGCCCAGCGCAAACGCCGAGTAGTGGTCAAAAAAGAACGAGGTGACGTGATCGTTGTAGATCACGAACATCACATCGGGTTTCTTCGCTTCGATCCAATCCCGCACCGGAAGGAAGGCCTCGAAGATGGGGCCCCACACGGGGTCGTTCTTCTGGTTCTTGTCGTGAGCAAAGCCGATGGTGGGCGTGTGCGAGCAAGCGATCGCGCCAATGATGGTGGCCATGTTCAGGCCACCGGCATCCGGGCCGCGACCGCCGGGTTGACCACCCGGATGGGCTGACCATCGAGAAAGCACAGCACGGCTTGCACCGCGTCTTCGTAATACACGGTCAGCATCTCGCGGGTGAAGTAGCCCATGTGCGGGGAGAGCACGGTGTTGTCCATGCTCCGAAAGGGATGGTCGGCCGGCAGAGGCTCGACCTCGAACACATCCAGCCCGGCCACGCCGATGCGCCGATGGCGCAGCGCATCGATCAGCGCCACTTCGTTGACGATGGCCGCCCGCGCGGTGTTCACCAGCACCGCGTCCGGTTGCATCAGCGCGAGCTCGCGCGTACCGATCAGGTTTCGTGTGCGCTCGGCCAGCGGCAGGTGAACCGTCACCACATCGCTTTTCTGCAGAAGCTCGTCCAGCGACACGGCCTGCGCGCCGGCCACTGCGGCCCGCTCGGGCGTGAGGTTGGGGCTCCACGCCAGCACGTTCATCTCGAAGGCTTGGGCATACACGGCCATGCGGCCGCCGATTCGACCCAGGCCCAGGATGCCGAGCGTCTTGCCTCGCAGCGTGGTGCCCATCCGGGTCTGCCAACCGCCTCGGCGCATCACGGCATCGTCGTGGGCCATGTGGCGCAGGGCGGCGATCACCAGACCCCATGCCAGTTCCGACACACCACCGCCCCCACGGGTCACCTCCGAGTTTGAGACCACGACTCCGCGCTCAGTGGCCGCCGCCACGTCCACACAGTCGTAGCGCATCCCCGTGACGGCGATGTATTTGAGTTGTGGCAAACGCGCGAGCAACGACGCGGGGAATGCCGTTCGCTCTCGCAAGGTGCAGACGATGTCCACATCGGCCAGTTCAACCGCCAGCTCGTCGTCGCTGAGTTTCCGGTGCACGACGACCACCTCGCACCGGCGCTCGACCGCGCTCCAGTCCACGAGCCGGCGGGCCACATCGAGGTAGTCGTCCAGAATGGCCAGTTTCACGATCGTGTCGCCCCGCTCGAAGCCACCGGGGTGCCTGCGGCGGCCGAGGCAGCACGCACGGGAAACTGCAACACGAAAACATGCAGGCCGCTCGCGCCCGCCTGGGCGGTGAAAGCGGTCTCGTCAGGCGAGACAAACGCCAAGGACAGCTTGGGCATGGCGCCTTCTTGCGCATGCACCATGTGGCCTTCCATCACCAGCCAGAACTGCCCCCCACCAGAACCGGGCGCCGGACCCACCACCGACGCGTTCGGGGGCAGCTTGTACGACCAGGCGGCCATGCCGTCTGTGGTCGGCTCCATGAGCGCCGCCAAGGCAACACCGTCCAGAGCCGCCAGTTCGGCCAGGGTCGGCGGGCTTTCCATGAACGTGGCTTCGCGCCGCGCGACTCCCTGGGCACGCAGGCTGGCGCTGTGTTCGGGCAGCCACTGGGCGCCACCGTCGTACGCGTTGCGCAAGGTCATGTACGCCAGTCCGGCGTCGCCACCGACGATGGGGCCATAGCCGGAGTAAGGGCCGACAAAATGCCCCAGGCCCGGGGTGGCGTGGCGGGCGCCGATCCGGCCCTCGCCGGTGACGAACACCTGGAACTGGTCGGCCACGTGGAAATGCGGCCGCAGCGTGGTGTGTGGACCTTGCTCCACCAGGTAGGCGATCGGGAAGAGCGCCGCAGGATCAGGTTGGCCCGCGACCCGGTGCCGGTCTTCACCAATGAACTGCGTTCTTGAATTAGCGTTCGAATGCGGGCTGTAACGGTTGAGCAGTGCCTTCTCTGCGTGGGCCACCAATGCCATCAGGCTTCTCCTTGGGTCGGTTTCATTGCGTTGTCTCCTTCGCGTTTTTTAGGTTCAAGCGCGGGCAGGTGCCTGCGATCAATGGTCGGAGCGCGGATCGAAAGCCACACGCAGACCGTCGCCCAGAAAGTTGAACGCGATCACGGTCATGAAGATCAGCAACCCGGGGTAAACGGCGAGCATGGGCGCCGTGGTGGCGAGCTCCTGGGCGTTGTTGAGCATGTTGCCCCACGTGGGTGTGGGCGGCATCACGCCGACCCCCAGGAAACTGAGCGTCGACTCCAGCAGGATGACACGGCTCACCGTGAGGGTTGACGCCACGATGATGGGCGTCGCCACGTTGGGCAGCACGTGCGTGAGGATGTTGTAGAGACCGCTGCCTCCGCTGACGCGGGCCGACAGCACATAGTCCTGCCCGCGCACGGTGAGCGTTCCGGCCCTGACGACGCGCGCGATGGTGGTCCAGTCCACCAGCGAGATGATGATCACGATGCGCCAGAACGACACCATCGGGCTTTGCGCCAGGTCGTGCGGCACACCCAGCTTGCTCAGGTCGATGGCGGCCATCACCACCAGCAAGGGCACCAGGGGCAGCGCAATCATGCAGTCGGTCGCGCGCATGAGAAAGGCGTCGGTGCGGCCACCCACAAAACCCGCGAGCACGCCGATGGCCACACCGATCACGGCACCGAACAGTGTGGCCAGAACACCGACGGCGAGCGAGATCTGTCCGCCGTACATGAGACGCAACAGCACGTCACGGCCGATCTCGTCGGTACCGAGCACGTGTTTGGCGGTAGGCTCGCTGTAGCGCTCGAACAGGTCAGATGCGTTGGGGTCGATCCCCATGAGCGCACCGTACAGCGGCGCGCTGAAGCAGAACACCGTCAGCAGTAGCAGCACCACCAGCGCAATCGCCGCGGGTTTGTGGTGAATGAGCGCCTGCCAGCGGGTCGCCCAGATCGAACGCGGGGCGGCATGGCCCACGGGAGAGAGGGTGGTTGTGTTCATTTGAGTGAGATCCTCGGATCAAGCCAGCCGTAGGCCAGGTCCGCCACCAGGTTGGCAAACAAGGTGATGAGGGTGGCAAAAAGCACGCCGATCATGGCGACGTTGAAGTCCTTGTGCATGACGGCGTCGTAGATCGCCTTGCCCATGCCCTGCACGCCGAACATGGTCTCCACCACCAGCGCGCCCGACATGAGTGAGCCGAAACTCAGCGCCATGAGCGTGACCACCGGCACCAAGGCATTGCGCAAGGCGTGGCGGCTGATGACCGTCCATTTGCCCAGGCCCTTGGCTCGGGCGGTGCGGATGAAATCGGCGTTCAGAGTTTCGATCATCGAAGCACGCACATACCGTATGTACTGACCCATGCTGAAGAGCGTGAGCGTCAACACAGGCAGCACCAAATAGCGCAGCTCCTGCATGAACCCCATGCTCGGGTCCAGTGCCGTGGCGGTGGCCGGCACCCACTGCAGCTTGACGGCGAACACCATGAGAAAGATGAGCGCGACCCAGAAGGCCGGTGACGAAATGCAGGCAAAGGCCACGAAGCTGATCACGTTGTCGGCCCACCCTCCGGGTTTCATGGCGGCAATGCAGCCCAGCACGAGTGACGCGCTCACGCTGATGACGAAGGTCAGGATCATCAGCTTGGAGGTCTGCACCAACGCGGGCGTCAGCACATCGGAGACCGGCTTGAAGTGGGTGTTGGAGTAACCCATATCCCCCGCGGCCAGTCCGCTCAGCCAGCTCCAGTAGCGCGTGAGCACGGGCTGATCGACCCCGTGGAGCTTGCGCATTTGCGCCACGAGCTCAGGGGTGAGTGAAGGGTTGCCCTCCAGCATCAGGTCCACCGGGTCACCGGGTAGCAGCGAAATCATGTTGTACAGGGCGAACGACATGATCAGGGCCACAAGCAATGCCTGGGCGGTGCGACGTAGGCTATAGCTGCTCATGGCACTACTCCTTGAAGTGACAAGCGGCCCATTGACCAGACCGCCCGGGCAACGCTTCGAGCACGGGCTCCACGCTGCGACAGATATCGGTGGCCTTGGGGCAACGGGTGTGGAAGACGCAACCCGATGGCGGGTTGATGGGGCTGGGGATTTCTCCCTTCAAGGTCGACGCTCCGCGCACGCGGCGCGCACCGATGCGCGGAGCCGCATCGAGCAACGCCCTGGTGTAGGGATGGCTGGGCCTGGAGAACAGCTCGTCGCGACCGGCGATCTCGACCAGACGACCCAGGTACAGCACCGCCACGCGGTCGGCAATGTGATGCACCACCGCGAGGTCGTGGCTGACAAACAGCAAGGCCAGCTTGCGGCTGTCCTTGAGGTCCATGATCAGGTTGAGCACCTGGCTCTGGATCGAGACGTCCAGCGCCGAGAGGGGCTCGTCGGCCACGATCAGTTCCGGGTTGGAGATCAGGGCGCGTGCGATGGCGATGCGCTGACGCTGTCCGCCGGAGAACTCATGCGGATAACGGTCGGCGGCATCGGCAGGCAAACGGACTTGATCGATCATGGTCCGCACGCGTTCGCGCCGTTCCTGCGCCGTGCCCTCGCGCAGCAGGCGCAGGGGCTCGGCCACGATGTCGCCCACCAGCATGCGCGGGTCGAGCGCGGAAAAGGGGTCCTGGAAGACCATCTGGATCTTGCCCGTCGAGCGGATCTGCTCGCCACGGAAGTGCACCCGCCCTTGCGTGGGCTTTTCAAGCCCGGCCACGACACGACCGAGCGTGGTCTTGCCGCTTCCGCTCTCCCCCACCAGCGCCAGCGTTTCGTTCTCGCCGATCGTCAGGCTCACCTTCTCCACCGCGCGCAGGGTTTTCCCCGGCCGCAGCAAACCGGCGCCCACCTTGAAGTGAACGCACATCGAATCGATATCCAGCAAAACACTCATACGTCCACCTTGTGGCAAGCCACCCAGTGGCCCGCTCCGTGCAATTCCAGAGAGGGGGACACGGCGCGGCAGTGATCGTCGGCCAGCCTGCACCGTCCCGCGAATCGACACCCCTGGAAATCGACATCCAGTTTCGGCACCGCACCCGGAATCACCGGCAGGCGAGCCACGCGGCGCTGGGGATCGGGCAGCGTTTCGATCAGGCCGCGGGTATAGGGGTGCAAGGGCGCGTTGAATAGGTCGTCGGCCTGCGCCTTCTCCACCACCTTGCCGGCGTACATCACCACGATCTCGTCGGCGATCTCGGAGATCACCGCGAGGTTGTGGCTGATGAACTGGATGGCCATGCCCAGGCGCTCCTGCATCTCGACCATCAGGTCGAGCACCTGTGCCTGGATCGTCACGTCCAACGCCGTGGTGGGTTCGTCCGCCACCAGCACGGCGGGCCGGCACGCCAACGCAATGGCGATCATCGCGCGCTGGCGCATGCCACCAGAAAGCCGGTGCGGATAGTCCTTCGCTCGCAAGCCCGGCGAAGGAATGCCCACCGAGGCCAGCGCCTCCACCGCATGTTCATGCGCCTCGCGCCAACGCATGCGTCGGTGCCGGACCAACACTTCGGCAATCTGGCGACCGATGGTCATGACAGGGTTGAGCGCGCTCATCGGCTCCTGGAACACCATGGCGGCCCGGGCGCCCCGGCTGTCTTCCCAGACCCGCTCGGGAGCACCCACCATTTCCTGACCAGCCAACCGGATGGAGCCCGACACCAGGCCGTGGGCGGGCGTGAGGCCCATGACGGCCAGTGAGGTCATGGTCTTGCCACAACCGCTCTCACCCACCACGCCGAGTGTGCGGCCTGCAGCAATCGAAAAAGAGACCCCGGAGACCACCTCCACGCGGCGTCCCTGCTTCTCGAATGCCACCGTAAGATCGGTCACCTCCAGGGCGAGCGCCCCCGGGACCTCTTGCATCGCAAGCTTCTGTGACATGAAAGTCCTCCTGACTCAGGATTGTTTCAGTCTCAGAAGCGAATGACACCGACACCGTTCTCGATGGTCACTTCCGTGCCAAAGTTCTTCGACAGACGCTGGATGCGACCCAGCGCACGCTCGGCGGTCTCGCCCGTTGCGAGCAGCGGACGACCGTCGGTCAAGGCGTGATCCCCTTGCCCGGTCTGGCGCGTGATGGTGCCTTCACGGGCCGTGCGACCCATTTCCACGGGGTGCAAGGTCATGCTCACGAACTGGCCATCCTTCATCTCAAGGCCCATCAAGGCCGACGTCCACCACGCTTCGTTATGGGTGTCCAGGCCCGGATGCAACGGATGGTCGGCCGGGTTGAGCGTGGGCAGGCGATCCATGTCGTGGCCCCAGCTCTCGTAGCTGTCGTAGGGCACGCGACGGATGAATTCGGATTGGGCAAAGAAGTTGCCGGTGCCGTAGATGATGGGCTTGCCTTTGTAGATCTCGATGCCCAGCGTCCAGTGCCAGCCATGCGCCACGTAAATGTCCGCACCGGCATCGATGGCCGCGTGGGCAAACTCGCGCACGAACGTCGGTACTTTCTCGCGGCGTTTGCCGTCGGCGATGTTGTAGTGGTGCGCCACGATCACCAGGTCAGCCATTTTTTTGGCTTCATCGATCGAGCGAAGATTGCCGGCCAGATCGCGCGGATGGCAGCGGCTCTGAATCTCGAAGTGATCGCCCGCCGTGAAAACGTTGGAGCCGCGGGTGGACTGGTCGCCCGGCATCTGGAAGCTGAACTCGTTGTCCTTGAGGCCGGTGCCCATGGTCGAGCCGTCAGCCTGGCGCAGCACATCCAGTTCGCGTGCGATCGCCTTCATCTGTTCGGCCGCTTCTTTCGTCAGCACGTAGTTGAAGCTGGCGCGCAGCGGGTTGATGCCAGGACGGCCTTTGTAGCCTCCTTTGCCCAGACTGGCCCATTCATTGGGTTTGTTGCCAGAGGTGGTCGAGATCAGTGCCACGCGCCCATGGCGGGTTTCCAGGTAGGCAGGCTCCCGCGCTTCTTCCAGGTCCAGTCCCGTTCCGGCCGCCTCGACACCGGCTTCCTGCAGGTGTTTTTTGGTCGCCAACATGCCTGCCGGTCCAAAGTCCAGGCTGTGGTTGTGAGCCACCGACATGATGTCGATGCCGGCCCATTTGAGGTCGCGGGCCACGGCGGGATCCGCCATCATGAAACTGCCCAGCCAGTCACCACGGTTGGGGTACTCCAGCTCCCGGCTGTGGGCCAGATTCATCTCGAGGTGAGCGTAGGTCAGGTCCGCGCCGCGCAGCAGGTTGATCACACGCATCGACTCCTCGTCGTCATGCACCGAAAAAGGACGGGCCGCCATGCATTCGCCCGCCAGGGCAATATTCCAGGTCAGTTTGGGAGAGGCCATTTTTGTGCTCCGTTTCGCGCCCGTGCAACGGGCTGCGATTGTCTGTGTGTCAAGGTGCGTACGAGGAATCGTCACGCCGCGTTTTGTAGAAGTCATCCACCGCCGTCATCGGCACCAACTGCCAGCTTGACTCTGATTTCTTCAGTGCGCGATTATGTTGACCCACTCCACATCCCGGGCCTCTTCAAAGCTGTATCAGTTATAGCCCTGACGAATACCACAAGCTTTTCCACATAGACAAAGCTTCATTTAGATATTCTTATTGGAGGGCACCTGCCTCACCGTTTCGCGGGCCATCCAAGACCCGGAAAGACGCCCCCTGTGCGCGCGGGCGGGAGAGGTTCTCTGGTGGGTATCGCGTCAACGCCAAGGCCCAAAACCTTGCACTGCTCGCACCGCCTTCGGCATGCCCGTGCCGGCGTGCGCCGTGATGACGGGTTGAAGGGTCGCCACCCTTGGGAAATCTGGCCGGGTTCGCTCAGCCGCGGCCCGCGCGACGCTCTTCGCGCAGCATGAACAGGTACAGGCCTTCGACCTTCTCGCGCGCCCACGGCGTCTTGCGCAGGAAGCGCAGGCTCGAACCCACGCTGGGGTCGACATTGAAGCAGCGCACGGGAATGCGATCTCCAAGCTCTTCCCAGCCGTAGTGGTCCGCGAGCGCGGTGACGATCGCCTCCAGCGTCAAGCCGTGCAGCGGATTTCTGGGTTGCGCTGGCGCTGCGCCCGATGCGTCGTCTGTGTCGCTCATGCCATCGCCGCTTCCAGCGCATCCACAAACATCGCCGGCACATCGAACCCGGTCTGCTGGTGGATCTCCTGGAAGCAGGTCGGGCTGGTGACGTTGATCTCGGTCACCTTGTCGCCAATCATGTCGAGCCCCACCAGCAGCAGGCCACGCGCGGCCAATGTAGGCGCGATGGTCTCGGCGACAGCACGGTCGGTGTCGCTCAGGGGCTGGGCCACGCCTTTGCCACCGGCGGCCAGGTTGCCGCGGATCTCGCTGCCCTGCGGAATGCGCGCCAGCACGAAGGGCGCCACCTTTCCGCCGATCAGCAGCAGGCGCTTGTCGCCGTCCACGATGGCGGGCAGGTAGGCCTGCACCATCACGCTCACGGCGCCGCCCTGGTTGAGCGTCTCGGTGATGGAGCCCAGGTTCATGCCGTCGGGGCCGACGCGGAAGATGCCCATGCCGCCCATGCCGTCGAGCGGCTTGAGGATGATGTCCTTGTGTTCGGCGTGGAAGTGGCGAATGGCTTCGGGTGAGCGCGTGACCAGGGTGGGTGGTGCGAACTCGGCGAACTCCATGAGCGCGAGCTTCTCCGGGTGGTCGCGCAGCGCGCGTGGGCTGTTGAACACCTTCGCACCTTCGCGCTCGGCCTGCTCCAGCAAGTGTGTGGCGTAGAAAAACTCGCTGTCGAACGGCGGGTCCTTGCGCATGAGCACGGCGTCAAAGCTGTGCAGGGCTTCGCGGCCCTGGTGCAGCACGCGGTACCAGTCGTCGGTCGCGCCGGTCAGTTCGATGCGGCGCACCAGCGCGGTCACCGGATGTCCGGTCTGCCACTGCAGGTGCTGCGGCTCGCAGGCGGCCAGCGTGTGGCCGCGTTTCTGCAGCTCGCGCATCATGGCGAAGGTGGTGTCTTTGTAGGTCTTGAAGGTGACCAGCGGGTCGGCGACAAAGAGGATGTTCATGGCTTGCTTTTCGGACGAAGGCCGTACTGTTGCACAAACAGCGCGAGGGCGCCGGCCACCACACCCCAAAAGGCCGAGCCGATGCCGGCAATCACCACGCCGCTGAGCGTGACGAGAAACGTGATGAGTGCGGCTTCGCGGTGCGTGTCGTCCTTCAGGGCAGCATGCAGCCCACCGCCGATGCTCCCCAGCAGCGCGATGCCGGCAATGGCCAGCACCAGTTCGCGCGGGAAGGCGATCAAGAGGCCGGTGACGGCCGCGCCGAACAGACCGATCAGCACGTAGATGGCGCCGCAGGCCACGGCGGCGGTGTAGCGCTTGTCGCGGTCGGGGTGTGCCTCGGGGCCCATGCAGATGGCCGCGGTGATGGCGCTGAGGTTGAGCGCAAAAGCACCGAAAGGCGCCAGCAGCAGCGTGGCCACGCCGGTGAGCGTGATGATTCTCGAGATCGGCATGTTGTAGCCGGCGGCGCGGATGGCGGCCACGCCGGGCAGGTTCTGCGAGGCCATCGTGACCACGAACAGCGGCAGCGCCAGGCTGGTGAAGGCGGCCAGGGTGAACACCGGCACGGTGAACACGGGGCGGGCCAGCTCCAGCGTGAGCGAGCCGGCGTTGAACTGCCCGCGCAGCACGACACAGGCCACCGACACCAGCAACGTGATCACCACCGCGTAGCGCGGCGCCAACCGCCGGCCCAGCAGGTAGGCCAGCAGCATCAGCACCACGAGCACCAGCGCGGTTTGCGCAGCGGCAAAGGCCTGAAGACCGAAGCGCGCCAGCACACCCGCCAGCAGCGCCGAGGCCAGGGCCATCGGTATCTTGTTCATCACGCGTTCGAACCAGCCGGTGGCGCCCGCCAGCGTGATGAGCGCGCCGCACACCATGAAGGCCCCGATGGCCTCGGCCATGGAGAAACCGCCCGCCATACCGGCCGTGGCCAGCACCGCTGCGCCAGGCGTGCTCCACGCGACCATGACCGGCTGCTTGAGGACGAGCGACGGGATGGCCGAACACAGGCCCATGCCCAGGCCGAGCGCCCACATCCACGACGTGATTTGCGCCGGGGTGGCGCCAAAGGCCTGCGCCGCCTGAAACACGATGGCCACCGAGCTGGTGAAGCCCACCAGCACCGCGACGAAGCCGGCGGTGGCGGCGGATAGGTTGAGGTCTTTGAAGAACGGCATCGGGCGATTTTGCCCAGAAGACTCATGCGCCCGTTCGCCCTGAGGTCCGTTCATCCTGAGCTTGTCGAAGGGGTCGACGGATTTACCAAGGTGCTGGCGAGGGCATCGACAAGCTCAGCCCGAACGGAAGGTGGGCGTTCAGGACAGCTTCAGATTTCGATCTTGGAACCCAGCTCGATCACCGCATTGCTCGGCAGGTGCAGGAATTCCGCCGCCGCGCTGGCGTTGTGGTGCATCTGCGCGAACAGCTTCTCGCGCCACGGCGCCATGCCGCTGCCCAGCGTGGGTGTGACCACATCGCGCGAGAGAAAGTAACTGGTCGTCATGGGTTCCAGCGAGCAGCCATGGCCGCGCATGAGCTGCAGCGCCTTGGGCACATCGGGGTCGTTCTTGAAACCGTAGTTCAGCACCACAGCCCAGCAGTCGTGGCCCAGCGGCTCGATCTGCAGCCGCTGCTCGGGCGCGATCCAGGGCACCTCATGGCTGCGCACGGTCACAAACAGGTTCTGCTCGTGCAGCACCTTGTTGTGCTTGAGGTTGTGCAGCATGGCATTGGGCACGGTGCCGGTCTCGGCAGTGAGGAACACCGCGGTACCACCCACACGCACCGGCGGGCTCACGAACACCGCCTCCAGAAAGCTCGGCAGGTCCAGCGCCTCGGCCTGCTGGGCCTCACCCATGAGGCCACGGCCGCGCTTCCAGGTCATCATGAGCGTGAACACCAGCCCGCCGATGAGCAGCGGGAACCAGCCGCCCGCGAACAGCTTGAGCAGGTTGGAGGTGAAGAACGCCAGGTCCACGACGAAGAAGAAGCCGGTGGCGGCCACGCACAGCCACAACGGGTATTTCCAGCCGTAGCGGATCACGTAAAACGTGAGCACGGTGGTGATCAGCATGTCCAGCGTGACCGCGATGCCGTAGGCAGCGGCCAGGTTGGAGGACGACCTGAACATCACCACCGCCAGCACGATGGCGCCAAACAGGCCCCAGTTCACGAAGGGCATGTAGATCTGGCCGGTGTCGTGCTCGCTGGTGTGCTGCACCTGCAGGCGCGGCAGATAGCCGAGTTGCATGGCCTGCTTGGTCACGCTGAACGCGCCGGTGATGAGGGCCTGCGAAGCAATCACGGTGGCCATGGTGGCCAGCAGCACCAGCGGCAGCAGGGCCCAGTCGGGCGCCATGTTGAAGAACGGGTTCTTCACCGCCTCGGGCCGCGCCAGCAGCAGCGCGCCCTGGCCAAAGTAGTTCAGCGTCAGGCAGGGCATGACCACCAGAAACCAGGCCAGGCGGATCGGCTTCTTGCCGAAGTGGCCGAGGTCGGCGTAAAGCGCTTCGGCACCGGTGACGCACAGCACCACGGCGCCCAGGATGATGAAGGTGGTGCCCGGCTGCTGCCACATGAAACGCAGCGCGTGGTGGGGGCTGAGCGCAGCCAATATTTCGGGGTGGTCCAGGATCTGCACCACGCCCAGGCCCGCGATGGTGAGGAACCACACCACGGTGATCGGGCCGAAGAACTTGCCGATGCCGCCGGTGCCGCGCTTTTGCACCGCGAACAGCGCAAACAGCACCACCAGCGTGATCGGCACCACGTACTGGCGGAAGGCGGGAGAAATGACTTCCAGACCCTCCACCGCCGAGAGCACCGAGATGGCCGGGGTGATGACACCGTCGCCATAAAACAGCGCGGTGCCGAAGATGCCGATGGCCAGCAGGGTCTGGCGCAGCTCGGGCCGGTCTTTCACCGCGGTGGAGGCCAGCGCCAGCATGGCGATCAGCCCGCCTTCGCCGTGGTTGTCGGCGCGCAGCACCAGCACCACGTACTTGAGCGAGACGATGACGGTCAGCGTCCAGAACAGAATGGACAGGACGCCATAGACGTTGGCGTGGGTGAACGGGACGTGGCCGGATCCGAAGACCTCTTTGACGGCGTACAGCACGCTCGTGCCGATATCGCCGTAGACCACACCGATGGCGCCCAGGGTGAGCGCCGTGAGAGACGATTTGGAAGCTGACACGAAACGACCCCTGCCTGTGGGCGCGGGGTTCATTGTCTTGGGAACGCGATTTTGCGCCTGCCCGCAGCGCCTTGTCTGCCGGGTGAGCGGTCTAAACCACAGTCCCCACGATCAATGTTGCAATGCAACAACTCACTCGTAGACTTCGGCGTCCGGGTCGGTGGCTTCCAGCTCGTAGCTGGCGGCCAGCATGGCCAGGCGTCCGATCACGCCGTACATGTAGAACCGGTTGGGCACGCTGGCGCCGGGCTTCACGCCGGGCTGCGGCAGCTGTGCGCTCTGCTCGAAGGCCAGCGGCACGTAGCTGGAGCCCGGGGCGTTGAGGTTCTCGTCCACGCCACGGTCGGCGTGCACGCGGTAGAAGCCGCCCACCACGTAGCGGTCCATCATGTAGACCACCGGCTCGGCCACCGCGCTGTTGATGCGCTCGTTGGTCAGCACGCCTTCCTGGATGATGACCTCGTGCACCGCCTGCCCGCCCTGGGCCACGGCCATGCGCTCCTTGGTTTTGGGCGAGAGGTTGTCGAGATCCTTGGCGTCGCGCACGGTGAGGATGCCCATGCCGCCGGTGCCGTTGTCGGCCTTGATCACCACGAACGGCTTCTCGTTGATGCCGTATTCCTTGTACTTGCGGCGGATCTTGCCCAGCAGCGCGTCGCTGTTGCTGCGCAGGCATTCCAGGCCGGCGTTGGTGTTGAAATCGACCTGGCCGCACTGGTTGAACATCGGATTGATGAGCCAGTGGTCCATGCCCAGCAGCTTGCCGAAGCGCTTGGACACCTCTTCATACGCCTTGAAGTGGTGGCTCTTGCGCCGCGTGGGCCAGCCCGCGTGCAGCGGTGGCAGCAGGTACTGCTCGTGCAGGTCTTCCACGATGCCGGGCACGCCCGCGCTCAGGTCGTTGTTGAGCAGGATGGTGCAGGGGTCGAAATTCTTCAGGCCCAGGCGACGCTTGCTGCGGATCAGCGGCTCCAGCACCACTTTCTCGCCACCGGGCAGCTCGATGGTGGTGGGCGCCTTGATGTCGTTGGACATGGAGCCCAGCCGCACGTTGAGCCCGGCCATGTAGAAGATGCGCTGCAACTGGGCCAGGTTGCTCAGGTAGAAGGTGTCGCGCGTGTTCTCGGGGATCAGCAGCAGGTTCTTGGCCTCGGGGCAGATCTTCTCGATGGCGGCCATGGCCGCCTGCACCGCCAGCGGAATCATCTCGGGCGTGAGGTGGTTCCAGCCGCCGGGGTAGAGGTTGGTGTCCACCGGCGCGAGTTTGAAGCCGGCGTTGCGCACGTCCACCGAGCTGTAGAACGGCGGCGTGTGCTCCATCCACTCCAGCCGGAACCAGCGCTCGATCACCGGAGTGGACTCGAGGATGCGCTGCTCAAGCTCGTTGATGGGGCCAGTCAGGGCGGTGACGAGGTGGGGGACCATAGGAAAAGGCCTGCGGCGGCAACGGGTGGGGGTAGTCAGTGTAATGGGGCCGGATGACACCCATTTCAATGGGCACCGTCACCGAGCCGCGCCGAAACGGGCGGCCGTTCGGGCTCGGGCCTTGGCCGCTTCCACCGCGCGATCACGCGGTTCAGCGCTCGTGCGCAGCGACTGGATCAGCTCGCGCGCGGAGCCCGCCACCTGCTCCACCGCGCGGTCAAACGCGGCTTCGTTGGCTTGGGAGGGCACGTTGAAACCGCTGAGCTTGCGCACGAACTGCAACGCGGCGTCCCGGATCTCCAGCTCGGTCGCGGGCGGCTCGAAGTTGAACAGGGTCTTGATGTTGCGGCACATGGCCACCCTCCTGCTGATGGACGGTCGGTCAGCCCCGCACTTCGCCCTCGCCCAGCACCACGTATTTCAGCGAGGTCAAGCCCTCCACACCCACCGGCCCGCGGGCGTGGAACTTGTCGGTGGAGATGCCGATTTCTGCGCCCAGGCCGAACTCGAAACCGTCGGCGAAGCGGGTGCTCGCATTCACCATCACGCTGGCCGAATCCACCTCACGCAGGAAACGCTGGGCGTGCCTGTGGTCGGTGGTGAGGATGGCGTCGGTGTGGTGGCTGCTGTAGTGGTTGATGTGGGCAATCGCCTCGTCCACGCCGTCCACCAGCTTGATGCTGATCACCGGCGCGAGGTATTCCTCGGACCAGTCGGCCTCGGTCGCGTCTTTCAGGTGGGCGCCCGGCACCGTGGCCAGGATCGCCTTCGATTCCGGGCAGCAGCGCATCTCCACGCCCTTGGCCGCGTAGATGGCGCCGATTTTCGGCAGGAAATCGGCCGCCACGGCGCGCGCCACCAGCAAGCTCTCGGTGGCATTGCAGGGGCTGTACTTCTGGGTCTTGGCGTTGTCGGCCACGGTCACGGCCATGGCGATGTCGCAGGGGTCGTCCACGTAGGTGTGGCAGTTGCCGTCCAGGTGCTTGATGACGGGCACCTTGGCTTCGGCGCTGATGCGCTCGATCAGGCCCTTGCCACCGCGCGGAATGATCACGTCCACGTACTGCGGCATGGTGATGAGCTGGCCCACGGCGGCGCGGTCGGTGGTGGGCACGAGCTGCACCGCGTCGGCCGGCAGGCCAGCGTCCACCATGGCGCGCTGCACCAGCGCGGCCAACGCGCGGTTAGACTCGATGGCCTCAGAGCCGCCGCGCAGGATGGCCGCGTTGCCGCTCTTGATGGACAGCGACGCGGCTTCGATGGTCACGTTGGGCCGGCTCTCGTAGATCATGCCGAAGACGCCGATGGGCACGCGCATCTGCCCCACGCGAATGCCGCTGGGCATCTGCTTCAGACCGGTGATGTCGCCAATGATCTCGGGCATGGCGGCGAGCTGCTCGCAGCCCTGGGCGCAGGTCTCGATGACCCGGGGCGTGAGCTTGAGGCGGTCCACCAGGGGTTCGGCCAGACCGGCGGCGCGGGCGCGCTCCAGGTCCTTGGCGTTGTCGAGCTGCAGCGCCTGCACATTGGCGCGCAGCAAGGCGGCCAGGCCGAGCAAGGCGCGCTGTTTGGTGGCCGCGCTGGCCTTGGCCATGAGCGCCGAGGCCGCCTTGGCCTGCTGGCCCAGGGTGTGCATGAGTTCGGTGGTGTTGGTCGCGTTCATGCGCGAGATTTTCGCAGAGGGGAGGCGCTTGTGTCGGCCATGGGCTCAAGTTGCCGCCGCGCCAGCCGATAGACCGGAGGAGATAGCCGTCCATCCGCCCTCCTTCACCCCGTCCACCATGTCCATCTCCACCCTCTCAGGCAGCTCGGCCTCCGCCATTGGTCTGAGCGGCATGCGCGCCGCGCAACTCAAGCTGGACTCACACGCGCACAACCTGGCCAACGTGCAGACGCCTGAGTTCCGGCGCCAGCTGACGGCCCAGACCGCCCGGCCCGACGCGGGCGGCGTGGACGCGCAGGTCGGCCGTGAGGCCGAGGTGTCGAAGCCTTTTGACCGGCTGGCCGACGATCTGGTGGGGCAGCGCATCAGCCTCTACAGCTTCGCCGCCAACCTGCGCACGGTGCAGACGGAAGACCGCATGCTCGGCACCTTGCTGGACACGCGGGCCTGAGGTTCTGTCCGTCGCCACACCCCGGCTGGCCTCGCCCTGAAGCCGTCCGACGACATCACGGCCCGCTCAGCGCGTGCCCGCCCCCACCAGCATCTCGCACGGCCCCACGAAACCCTCTGTCGGGGTTTCAAAGCGGAGCAAGGCTTCCTCGATTTCTCGCCAGGTGTCGGCGCGTTCGTCTTCGCTCAGGCCGGCCATCATCTGGTGCAGGGCACCGAAGGACTCGCGCTCGAAGCGCACGCACTCGGCGGCACTCGGCAGGCGGACCGGGGAATCGACCTTGCGCACCTCCACGTTCCGAAAGCCCGCTTGCTCCAGCGTCTTCGCCAGCACGCCCTCGCCGCCCAGGGAGAACGGCCCAGGCTGCCCGGGCAAGGGGGGCGGCAGCTGCGCGCGGCGCCGGATGATGCCGACCGGCAGCGCGAAGAAGGGGTTGCGCTCGGCCGTGGAGTACACCACCGCGGCGAAGCGCCCTCCCGGCTTCAGGGCATGGCGGATGCCGGCGAGAGCGCGCTGCTGGTCGGGAAAATAGATCAGGCCGACGCGCGACACCGCGGCATCAAAAGACGCGCCGGGCACCAGGTCGTGGCGCTCGCCATCGAGTTCCATCGTGTCCACGTTCGCCAGCCCGGCCTGCTCGGCCGCCGCGCGCGCATGGCGCAGGATGGCAGGCGAGATGTCGGTGGCCAGGACATGGCCGCCAGCGCCCACGCGGCGCGCGGCGACCAGGGTTTGTTCACCCGCGCCGGCCGCCACGTCGAGCACACGCGCACCAAGGCCGACCGCCGCCATGTCGAGCATGGCCTCGGTGGCCGGGCCGAGCCATCGCGCCAGCAAGGGGCCCCATCGGTTCCAGGCTTCGGCGGTGTTCTCCCACTGCGCGCGCGTGGTCTGGCGAAACTTCTCGGCGTCGAAGACGGCCGGGGCAGCGGGGGCGGAAACGAGGGCTTCGGTCATGGCAGTGCTCCTTGGGGATCGACCGGTGCGACATGCACGGTCGGGCTCCAAGGTATGCCGGGTGCCGGGCGCGCTCAAGTCCAGAATCTGGAGTAGGCGTTCTGACAGCACACGACTAGACTGGTCCGCATGATCGACTACATGCAGTTCTGTACCGTGGCCCGGGGCGCCGAGGTGCTGGGCGAACTGTGGACGCCGCTGGTGGTGCGCGAGCTGCTGTGCGGCAGCCACCGCTTCAACGACATCCACCGTGGCGTGCCGCGCATGTCGGCCACGCTGCTCACGCAGCGCCTGCGCAAGCTCGAAGAGATCGGTGTCGTCGAGCGGCGCCGCGTCGAGAAGAACTGGGAATACCACCTCACGCCTGCGGGCGAGGAGCTGCGGCCGATCGTGGTGGGCCTGGGCCACTGGGGGGCACGCTGGATCGGCAGCCGGCTGCGGCCCGAGCAGCTCGACGCCGGTTTCCTGATGTGGGACATCCGCCGCTTCGCGCGCATGGAGGAGTTCCCCGACGCCGAACGCACGGTGGTCCATTTCCGGTTCAGCGATGGCCCGGCGACCGAGCGGCAATGGTGGCTGGTGGTGGAAGACCACGTGGCCGACCTGTGCCGCGACGATCCGGGCCACGACGTCAGCGTGCAGGTCGACTCGACGGTGCGCGCGCTCACCGAAATCTGGACCGGCGACAGCGCCCCGGAGCGGGAAATTCAGTCGGGCGACCTGACGGTGCAGGGCGCGGGGCGCAATGGCCAGCGGCTCTGGCGCTGGCTGGGGCGCAGCGTGTTTGCGCCCACGCGCATGGCGCAGCGCTGAGCCTGCGCCACGCGCGTGGTCGCCTCAGGTCAGGGCCAGCGCCATGACCGGGAAGATGGCAATCAGCAGCAGGACGACCAGCATCACACCCACATAGGGGAGCGAGCCTGCAAAGATGCTTTCCACCGACACCTTGGGGTCGTTCAGGGTGGACTTGACCGTGAACACGGAGATGCCGAACGGCGGGGTGAGCAGGCCGATCTCCACCGCGATGACGGTGATGATGCCGAAGTGGATCAGGTTGAAGTCCAGCCCGGCCGCGATCGGCACGGCCACCGGCGTCATGATCAGCAAGATGGAACTGGAGTCCAGGATCATGCCCAGCAGCAGCAGGATCAGCACGTACAGCGCCAGAAAGCCATAAGGACCCAGCCCTGCGGCCTGCACCACGTCGCTGATCGCCACGGGCACGCCAGCCACCGACAACATGCGGCTGTAGAAGCCCGCGGCCACCAGCAGGATCAGGATGCCGACCGACACCGCCCCGGTTTCGGTGAGCACGCGCCACAGGTTGCCGCCGCCCAGCTTGCGCCGCAGGATGGCGATGACGAAGGCACCGAAGGCACCCACGCCGCCAGCTTCGGTGGGCGTGAAGAAACCGGAGTACAGCCCGCCCAGCACCAGCGCCACCAGCGCAGCGATGGGGAGCAGCTTGCCCAGCATCTCGGAGGTGGTGAGCAGGCGCGCGGTGCTGCGCTCGGCGGCCATTTCGGCCTGGCGCTTGAGATCGAACACCAGGCCGGGCGTGAACTTGGCCATGAGAATGATCATGATGGCGAAGGCTGCCGCCATCACGAAGCCGGGGATGATGCCGGCGATGAACAGGGTGCCGATGGACTGCTCGGCCAGCACGCCGTAGATGATGAGCAGCAGGCTGGGCGGGATCATCATCCCCAGAACCGAACTGCCAGCCACGGTGCCGGCGGCGAAGCTGGTGCGGTAGCCGTGGTGAACCATTTCGGGCACGGCCACACGGGTGAACACCGCCGCCGAGGCGATGGACACGCCGGTGACGGCGGCAAACACGGTGTTGGCCGCCACGGTGGCCACGCCCAGTCCGCCGCGCAGGCGCCGCAACAGGGTTTCGGCCACGTCGAAGGTGTCCTTGCCCACGTTCGATATCGAGACCAGCAAGCCCATCAACACAAAGAGCGGGATGGTGGCAAAGATGTAGTCGGCCACACCGTTGTAGGCCGAGAGGTACATCAGCCGCATGGCCATGTCCACGTCTTCACGGATGAGCCAGATGCCGGCAAAACCGACGGCGGTGAGGGCCACGGCGATGTGCAGGCCGATCAGCACGAGAAAGACCAGGGCTCCGATCAGGAGCCCGCCCAGAGCGAGTTCGCTCATGCGTGTGCTCCGGTGGACGGTGGCTGGCGCAGCAGCGAGGGGATGCACGCGAGGTAAGACAGGGCGGCGGCCACAGAGCCCAGCACGATGAGCGCGCGAAACGGCCAGGTGACAACGGTGAAGACGCCCTGCACGCCGAAATACTCGTGAATCTTCATGGCCTCGGTGAGCTCGGGCCAGGAGATGGCGGCCAGCGCAAAGAAGAGCAGCGCGCCCACGACGACGTTGATCACCTCCAGCGCTTTCACCGTGCCCGGTGAACGCCTGCCGATGATCTGCAGCAGGAAGTCGCTGCGCGTCATGCGGCCGGAGCAAACGGCGGCGGCCAACTGCAGGAAGACGATGGAGGCCACCGAGCGCGCGGCGAACTCGGCCACGCCGGTGATGGGTGCATCGAAGAAGTTGCGTCCCAGCACGTCGGCCACGATCAGCAGCATCATGAGGAAGATCCACACCGTGCCCACGGCGGCCAGCACGTTGGCCACGCCCTGCAGGGGGTTGGTGAGGCCGGCGACCGCGGGGGTCTCGCTGGCGAAGTCGGGTTCGTTGTGCACAGGTCACCTGTGAAAGCGGAGGGAAAGAACACCCCGACCACGCTGGGCGCGGCCGGGTGCACGAGATGGCCCGGGGCCGATCAACGGTTCTGGAGGTCCCAGTCGCGCAGGGGCTTCACGCCACGGGCGCGCAGTTCGTCGAAGTAAGCCTTGAGCACCTGCTTGCCTGCATCACCCGTGCCTTGCAGCCAGGGGGCCACGATGTTGGGCAGGCCATTGACCCACTTGGTCTTCTCGGCTTGCGGCAAATCGGTGATCTGCAGGCCGGCGGCCTTCATGGTGTCCAGCGCAGCGTTGGCGGTCTTGGTGACGTGCTTGCCATGGGCGATCGACGTGGCCTTGCCGGCCTTGAGCATCGCGTCCTGCACTTCCTTGGGCATGCCGTCGAACACCTTCTTGTTCACCGCCACGCTGCCGAAGTACATGGCACCGATGTCGATGCGGGTGAGGTTCTTGGCCACCTCGTACACGCGGGCTGGGCCGATGCCGCTGGCAAACGAGAGAGCGCCATCGGTCACGCCGGTCTGGATGTTGGTGTAGTAGGTGGTCAGCGCGCCGTCCACCGGGGTGGCGCCGGTCTCGCGCAGCCAGTTGGCCGAGGTGCCGGGGGCGTTGATGCGCTTGTTCTTCAGGCTGCTCATGTCCTTCACCGGGAAGGTGGCGTAGATGTCGTAGCTGTCGGTGATCAGCGACGACAGCGGCACCATGTTCTGTGCGGCCCAGCTGTCGCGCAGGGCAGGCACGGTGGCGTTGAGCTTGTCGAATATCTCGATCAGCTGTTCGTGGTTGGTGGTGGCGAACGGGGTGAAGTAGGTCACGTTCTGCAGCGGCATGGCGGAGTTTTCCCACACCGTGCCGACCATGCCCACGTCCACGATGCCGTCGCGCACGGCGGCGCGGGTGTCGGTGAACTTGTAGAGCGTGCCGCCGTAGTTCTCGCGCCAGCGCACCTCGTATTTCGCGCCGCCTTCCTTCAGGATGCGATCCACCTCGGGCTGGAACACTTCCTTCATCGCGAAGGCCCAGATATTGGTGGTGGGGTGGCTGGAGCCGATGTTGACCGTGACGCGTTGCTGCGCCATGGCGGAACCGGCAGCCAGCGTGGCGCCCATGGCGACCAGGGTCGCGATGGCGATTTTCTTGAGCTTCATGTTGTCTCCTCGGTGGGTGTCATGGCTGAGGGTTCAGCCGGGTTGGCGGGATGCCGGCGCCCCCGCACCGGCTTCATCAAAGGGGTGGGTCAGCGTTGGACTGGCTGCTTGCGTGTGCTCCTGGCGTGGTCGGCAAACAGGTCGCGGCTGGCGTTCAGGTAGGCGCGCACGCGGTCGCGCACCAGCTCTTCGTCGTAGCCCTCGTGGGCGCTTTCGCTGTACACGTCTTGCGCGTAAATCCAGCGGCGCATGGTGATGTAGAAGAAGCCGCCGTGCAGGCCCATGAGCAGTTCCATCTCTCGCTCGCTGGGCTTGGCACGGCTGACCACGCCGCGGAAGCGGCGCGTCTCGCGGATCAGGCGCGGAAACAGGCGCGCGCGCAGCATGGCAAAGAAGCGGTCGGTGATGGTGTGGTCGGTCAGGCCAGAAAACACCAGGATGCGCACGAACTCCTGCGAAAGCGTGATCGTCACGTATTCCCAATAGAAAGCGGTGAGCTTGTCTTCCACCGGCGTGTCGGGGTTGTCGAGCAACGCATCCCACTCGGCGCGCCAGCGACCTTCAAACACCTCAAGGTAAACGCGGTCCACCAACGCCTGCTTGGTGGGGAAGTAGTGATAGAGCAGGGCGTGTGTCACGCCGATGCTCTTGGCCAGGTCGCGCAGCTGGCCATTGAAGCCATGCACCGAGAAGAACTGGATCGCGCCGTCCAGGATCTGGCGCTCTCGCTCGGCCACACCCATGCGCCGACGTGCCGGGACTTCGGCGGCCTGTTTTCTGGCCTCCTGGGCCTTGTCAGGGTTTGTCTGGATGCGCACGCTATTTACCGATCGGTCAATGATTCGTACCATTGTTAACCGACTGGTAAACAAAAACACCCGTGAAAACCCGAGGATTCAAGGCATGGAATTGACTGGAGACATCCTGATCGGCGCACCGCGCGAGAAGGTCTGGGCCGGGCTCAACGATCCCGAGATCCTGACGCGCTGCATCCCCGGCTGCGAAGCCATGGAAGCCACCAGCCCGACCGAACGCACCGCCCGCGTGGCCGTGAAGATCGGCCCGGTGCGTGCCCGCTTCGTGGGCCATGTGCGCATGGAAGACATCCGCCACAACGAGGGCTGCGTGCTGCGCTTTCAGGGCTCGGGCGGCGCGGCCGGCATGGCCAAGGGCCAATCGAATGTGGAACTCACCGACGAGGCCGGTGGCACGCGTTTGCGCTACACCGCACAAGCCGCCATCGGCGGCAAGCTCGGCCAGGTGGGCGGCCGCATGATCGACGCCGCCTCCAAGCAGATGGCCGACCAGTTCTTCACCGCGTTCAATGAACAGATGGTGGGTGTGCCGGTGGTGGAGGCCGTTGAAACAACGCCTGCAGAGACCGCACCCGCTGCCACCGCCGCAGCGCCCTCCCCCTTCGTGCCGCGCACCGTTCATGCGCCCCAGCCCGTCGTCAGCGGCGAAGGGGTTCGCGTGTTGTGGTTCGTGCTCGGCTCCCTCTCCACCGGCTTCGGCGTGTGGATCGCCTCCCTGTTGACTTCTTGAGGACCGCTCCATGAAAGCCGCTGCCTTCGACTACGTCAAACCCGCTTCCATCGACCAGGTGATCGCGCTGCTGCAGGAGCACGGCGACGACGCCCGCCTGCTGGCCGGTGGCCAGACCCTCATGGCCACCCTGAACATGCGCCTGTCCGAGCCGCAACTGGTGATCGACATCACTGGCATCGAATCACTGCGCGGCATCAGCGTGCAGGGCAAGGTGCTGCGCATCGGCGCGCTGGTCACCCACACCGACATCGAGCTCAGTCCGCTGGTGGCGCGCCACGCACCGCTGCTCAAGGCGGCCGCGCCCCACATCGCGCACCGCGCCATCCGCAACAGCGGCACCTTTGGCGGCTCCATCGCCTACGCCGACCCCGCCGCCGAGTGGCCTACCTGCCTGCTGGCGCTGGGTGGCACTGTGGTGGCGCGCGGACCGAAAGGCGAACGCCGCATCGCTGCCGACGACTTCTTCACGGGCCTCTACAGCACCGCGCTGCAGCCCGACGAACTGCTGGTCGCCTGCGAGATTCCACTGGCTGGCGCCGAGCACTGGTTCGGCTTCAGCGAACTGGCACGCCGTCACGGTGACTACGCCATCGTGGGCCTGGCCGCCACCGCACGGCGCGAAGGCTCGGCATTGCACGACCTGCGCATCGTGCTGCTGGGTGCAGACGCCACGCCGGTGCGTGCCCGGAAGACCGAAGCGCTGCTGGAAGGCCGCGCCGTCGACGCGGCCACTGTGGACCAGGCCGTGGCCAGTCTGCGCAGCGAAATCGACCCGCTGCCCGACCTGACCAACACCCCCGACACCAAACGGCATCTCGCCGGCGTGCTGCTGCAACGCATGCTGCCCTCCCCGGCCACTTCCAGCGCCTGAGCCCCCAAGGAACCCCCATGGCAGACCTGTACCCGATCAAAGTCACCGTCAACGGCAAGCCGCACCAGTGCAGCGTGCAACCGCGCACCCACCTGGTGGACTTCTTGCGCGAAGACCTCGGCCTCAAGGGCAGCCACCTCGGCTGTGAGCACGGCGTGTGCGGCGCCTGTACGGTGGAGCTCAACGGCCAGATCGTGCGCGGCTGCCTCACCCTGGCCGTGCAGGCCAACGGCGGCACAGTGCAGACCATCGAAGGCGTGAGTGAGTCCGGCGTGATCCGAGATCTGCAAGAGGCCTTTGTGCGACGCAACGCGCTGCAGTGCGGCTTCTGCACCTCGGGCATGTTGATGGCGGCCAAGGAGCTGGTGGAGCAGATGCCCCACGCCAACCGCGCCGAGGTGCGCGAGTGGATCTCGGGCAACTACTGCCGCTGCACCGGCTACCACGCCATCGTCGACGCGATCTGCGACGTGCTGCAACAACGCAAGGAGGCCACCGCATGAGACGCGACACCGTCAACCTGGAGCCCGGCGTCGACCACAGCCGCCCGCTGACCCCGGTCAACGACGACCAGCGCTACATCGGCGCGTCGGTGCCGCGCGGCGGCATCGAGCGGCTCACCCAAGGGCTGGGTCAGTACGTGGACGACATCGAGCTGCCGCGCATGGCCCACGTGGTGTACTGGCGCAGCCCGGTGGCGCACATGCGCATCAAGTCCGTGAACGCCGAATTTGCCCGCGCCATGCCCGGCGTGCTGCTGGTGGCCGACGGGCAGGACCTCGCCAAGGTCTGCAAACCCTGGGTGGCCACGCTGGGCCACCTGGCGGGCATGAAATCAGCACCGCAGTACGCGCTGGCGCTGGACCGTGCCTGCTGGCAAGGTGAGCCGGTGGTGGCCGTGGTGGCCGAGAGCCGCGCCCAGGCCGAAGACGCGCTGGCCTACATCGAGGTGGAGTGGGAAGAACTGCCCGCCGCCACCGACATGCTCACCGCGCTGGACCCAGCCACGCCGCTGATCCACCCCGAGCTGGGCGACAACCTGTGCTTCACCCGCACGCTGGATGTGGGTCAGGTCGACGAGACCTTTGCCAACGCCGACGTGGTGGCCGACATCGAGTTCGAGTTTGGTCGCCACACCGGCGTGACGCTGGAGCCGCGCGCGCAGATCGCGCACTGGAGCCCGGCCGACCGACGCCTCACGGTCTACCACTCGTGCCAGGCGCCGCACATGATGCAGGACCTCTATGGTCGCCAGTTCGATCTGCCAGCTAGCGCCATCCGCGTGGTCTGCAAAGACGTGGGCGGCTCCTTCGGCATCAAGGTGCACGCGTACCCCGACGACTTCGCCACCGTGGCGCTGTCCATCCTGCTGGGCCGCCCGGTGAAGTTCGTGGCCGACCGGCTGGAGAGCTTCACCAGCGACATCCACGCGCGGCACCACGCCATCAAGGCGCGCATCGCGGTCAACCGCGACGGCGAGATCCTCGGCTTCGACATGGATGACCTCACCGGCATTGGCCCGTACTCCATGTTCCCGCGCACCAGCGCCATCGAAGGCAACCAGGTGGTCAACCTCGTGGGGGGGCCCTACAAACACAAGCACTACCGCGCCAAGCTCAACGTGGTGTTCCAGAACAAGACGCCCACCTGCCAGTACCGCGGCGTGGGCCACCCGATTGCCTGCGCCGTGACCGAAGCGCTGGTGGACCTGGCCGCGCAGAAGATCGGCATGGACCCGCTGCGCATCCGCGAACTCAACGTGATCCCTGACGACGCCTACCCCACGGCCGGCATCTCGGGCATCAAGCTGGAAATCCTCTCGCACGAGGCGAGCCTGAAAAAGCTGCGCGAGCTGATGGACTACGACGCGCTGCGCGCCGAGCAGGCCGCACTGAGAAAGCAGGGCATCCATCGCGGCATCGGCTTTGCCACCGTGATCGAGCTCACCAACCCGAGTGCCGCGTTCTACGGCGTGGGCGGTGCGCGCATCGCCTCGCAGGACGGCGCCACCGTGCGGCTGGACCCCGAAGGCCACATCACCGTGCTCATCGGTGTGGGCGAGCAGGGCCAGGGCACCGAAGGCATCTACCAGCAGATCGCGGCCGACGCGGTGGGCGTGGACATCAGCAAGGTGCGCGTGGTCACCGGCGACACCGACGCCACGCCGTATGGCGGTGGCACCTGGGCCTCGCGCGGCGCGGGCATTGGCGGTGAAGCTGTGTTGCTCGCCGGCCAGGCGCTGCGCGAGAACATCGTGAAGGTGGCGGCCATCATCCTCAAGCACGACGGCGCCACGCTGGCGGTGCGCCGCGACCGCATCGTGGACACCATCACCGGCGAAGAGCTGTTGCCGTTGGCCGAGCTGGGGCGCATCGCCTATTTCCGCTCCGACACGCTCCCCGCCGAGTTCACACCCGAGCTAATGGTCACGCGGCACTACGCGCAGCGCGACTTCCCGTTCATCTTCACCAACGGCGTGCAGGCGTCTTACGTGGAGGTGGATCCCGACACCGGTTTCGTGAAGCTGCTCAAGCACTGGGCGGTGGAAGACTGCGGCCGCGTGCTCAACCCCATGCTGGTGGATGAGCAGATGCGCGGCGCCATCGTGCAGGGCATCGGCGGCGCGCTGCTGGAAGAGTGCCTCTTTGATGACAGCGGTCTGATGATCAACGCCAGCATGGCCGACTACCTCGTGCCCATGTCGGCCGAGATGCCCGACATCGAAGTGGCACACATCCAGACGCCCACCGCCACATCGAAGTTGGGCGCCAAGGGTGCGGGCGAGGCCGGCACGGCGGGCGCTCCCGCGGCGGTGATGAACGCCATCAACGACGCGATCGCGCCGTTCGATGCGCATGTGTTCTCGCAACCCATCACGCCGCAAAAGGTGCTGCGCGCACTGGGCAAGGTGCGCTGACGATCCAGCGCGCCCTGCCCGGGTTCAGAACGGGTAGTGCCGCGGGGTGGTCTGCACCGTGATCCACCGCAGCTCGGTGAACTCGGCGATGCCGGCCTTGCCGCCGAAGCGCCCGATGCCCGAGCCCTTCACGCCGCCAAACGGCATCTGCGCTTCGTCGTGCACGGTCGGGCCGTTCACGTGGCAGATGCCGCTGTCGATCTTTCGTGCCACGTTGAAGGCGCGCGCGATGTCGCCACCGAACACGGCGGCCGAGAGGCCGTATTCGTTGTCGTTGGCACAGGCAATCGCCTCTTCTACGCCGTTCACGCGCACCACGCATTTCACCGGGCCGAAGGTTTCTTCGTGGTAGATGCGCATGGCAGGGGTGACAAAGTCGAGCACGGTGGCGGGCATGAGCGTGGTGTCGGCCTTGCCGCCACACGCGAGCTTGGCGCCCTTGGCCAGCGCGTCGTCGATCAGTTCGTTGCAGTGGTGCACCGTGCTCATGCCGATCACCGAGCCCAGCACCACCGGCTCGGGCTTGCGCGGGTCGCCCAGGGGCAGGGCCTTGGCCTTGTCGCTGAACTTCTTCACGAAGGCGTCTGCAATCTTGCTGTCCACGATGATGCGTTCGGTGCTCATGCAGATCTGGCCGCTGTTGGCAAAGCTGCCGAAGGCCGCACCATTGACCGCATCGTCCAGGTTGGCGTCGTCCAGGATCACCAGCGGCGCCTTGCCACCGAGCTCCAGCACCACGGGCTTCAGGTACTTCGCGCAGGTCATCGCAATGATCTTGCCGACCTTGGTGGAGCCGGTGAAGTTCACGCGGCGCACCGCCGGGTGGGCGACCATGGCCTCGACCACGGCGCCCGCATCGGCTGGCGCGTTGGTGATGTAGTTCACCACGCCGGGCGGGAAGCCCGCGTCCTGAAACGCCTCGATGATCAGCTGGTGGGTGCGCGGGCAGTTCTCGCTGCCTTTCAAGACCACCGTGTTGCCACACGCCAGTGGCACGCAGATGGCACGCACGGCCAGGATGACAGGCGCATTCCACGGCGCGATGCCCAGCACCACACCGGCGGGCTGGCGCACACCCATGGCCAGCGATCCGGGCACATCCGACGGGATCACCTCCCCCGCCACCTGGGTGGTGAGCGCGGCGGCCTCGCGGATCATGCCGGCGGCCAGCATCACGTTGAAGCCGCCCCACATGCCGGTGGCACCGGTCTCGGCCGACACGGCCTCGATGAAGGCCGGCGTCTTGGCTTCCAGCGCGTCGGCCGCCTTGAGCAGCAGAGCGCGGCGCGCGCTCGGGCCGGTTTCGCTCCAGGTCTTGAAGGCCTCGGCGGCGGCTTCCACCGCCATCACGGCGTCGGCCGGTGAGGCGGCGGGCGCGCGCGTGGCCACGCTGCCGTCGAGCGGGTTGCGGCGCTCGAAGGTGGCGCCTTTTTCGGCCGTGACTTTGAGGCCGTTGATGAGCATGGACATGTCGGACATGGGGTTCTCCTTTGAAATCAGAAATGAAACCGTTTGGACTGGGCAAGATCCCGTTCGGGCTGAGCCTGCCCTTCGACAAGCTCAGGATGATCGGAACAACACGGTTCGGGCTGAGCCTGTCGAAGCCTTCACGCCATTGGGTGGGTGAGCCCTTCGACAGGCTCAGGGCGAACAGAGGTGATTGGGTTCAGGTTGTCGCAGCCACAGCCTTCTTTCGCTGCACGGCATTGGCCGCACTGGTGGTGCCGGTGGCGGGGTCTTTGTCGGCGCCGAGGTAGGCCTCGCGGATCACGGTGGAGCGCGCGAGCAGCTTGGCCGGGCCGCTGGCCACCAGCATGCCACGCTCCATCACGTAGCCCCGGTCGGCCACCGCGAGCGCCTTCTTCACGTTCTGCTCCACCATCAACACCGTGGTGCCGGCATCGGCAATGCGGCGCACGATGGTGAGCAGTTCATCCACCATCTTGGGCGCGAGACCCAGCGAGGGTTCGTCGAGCATGAGCAGGCGCGGCGCGCACATCATGGCGCGCGCGACAGCCACCATCTGCTGCTCGCCGCCGCTCATGGTGCCGGCCAGTTGCGTGGCGCGCTCCTTGAGTTTGGGAAAGTCCACGAAGGCCCGGGCCAGGCGCTCGGCGCGTTGCGCCTTGGGCACCAGCCAGCCGCCGAGTTCGAGGTTCTCGGTCACGGTGAGTTGGGGAAACAACTGGCGGCCTTCGGGCACCAGGGCCACACCGGCCTGCACGATTTCATGCGTCTTCTCGGGCATCTCGGCGCCGTCGAGCAGCACCGAGCCACCGCGCGGAATCAGGCCGTTGAGCGCCTTGAGCAGCGTGGTCTTGCCCGCGCCGTTGGGGCCGAGCACCACGGTGAGGCCGGGCTGGATGTCGAGCTTCAGATCGCGCAGCACCAGGAAGGCGCCGTAGCCGGCCGAGAGGCCGTTCACCTTGAGGCGTGCGCGCGCACCGCCGCCGAGTTCGAAGGGGGTGGGGCGGTACCACATCATGCGGTGGTCTCCTCGTTCATCTCGTCGCCCAGGTAGGCCTCGATCACCTCGGCGTTGCGCACCACCTCGGCCGGTGTGCCGTCGGCAATCTTCTTGCCCTGGTGCAGCACGATCACCCGCTCCACATGGCGCAGCAGCGTGGTCACGGCGTGTTCGATCCAGACCACGGTGAGGTCGAGCTCGTCGCGCAAGCGGCGAATCAGGCGCGCCATCTCCTCCACTTCGTTCTCAGTCAGGCCGGCGGCCACTTCGTCGAGCAGCAGCATGCGCGGGCGCGTGGCCAGCGCCATGCCGATCTCCAGCAGGCGCTGCTGCGACGGCGTGATGGCCGCGGCCGGCAGATCGGCCTGGGCACCCAGGCCAATGAGGCCGAGGATGCTCTCGGGCGTGCGCAGCACCCACGGCACCGTGGTCTCTTCGCCCCACCAGAGGTACTTGCGCGGGCGCCGCCCTGCGAACTTCAGACCGAAGGCGATGTTGTCGCGCACGAGCATGTCGGCGAAGGTGCGCGGGGTCTGGAAGGTGCGGGCGAGACCACTGGCCGCAAAGCGGTGCGGGCCCTGGCCGCTGAGTTCGCGCCCCTGCACCGTGAGTGCGCCGCTGGTGGGCTTGGTCACGCCCGAGATGGCGTTGAAGAAGGTCGTTTTGCCCGCACCGTTGGGGCCGATGATGCCGACGAGTTCGCCCGGCATGAAACGCGCGCTCACAGCATCCACCGCGGTGAGGCCGCCGAAGCGCACGGTGATGTCGCGGGCGTCGAGCAGGGGTTGTGGGGTCATGTCCGGCCTCTTGTTGCGCCATGAGCCACAACCCCCCGTTCGCCCTGAGCCTGTCGAAGGGCTCTTGCAACGAGGGCGTGGAGGGGCTTCGACAGGCTCAGCCCGAACGGAGCTTGCTTCACTTCAAAACACATCGCGGCGCTCCCTCAATTGTTTGTCGCGGAGCTTGCGGCGTTTCGTCTCGCCACTCAGGTCGTCGCGCGTCTCGATCCACCAGGCCTTGGCGCCATCGCGCCAGCCGCGGAAGGTCTCGGTGCGCAGCGAAGCGAGGCCACCCGGCAGATACAGCACCGAGAGAATGAGCAACAGGCCCAGCGACATCATGTAGATCTGCGGCACCTGCAGGCGCAGCGTTTCGGCCAGCACGCTGAAGACTATTGCCGCGATCAGCGGGCCCCACAGCGTGGCCGCACCGCCGATGAGCGCGATCAGCACGGTCTGGAAACCGATGAAGGGGTTGAACACGGTGTGCGGGTCGATGTAGGTCCAGCGCACCGACATGGCCGCGCCCACCGCGCCAGCCACCGCGGCGGTGAGCGCGAAGCCCGCCACCTTGACCCAGCGCGTGTTCACGCCAAGCGTCTGGGCGCGCTGCTCGTCGGCGCCAATACCCAGCATGGCGAGACCAAAGCGCGTGCGCCGGATGGTGATGGACAGCGCCACCGTGATCACGGCGAGCGCGAGCACGGTGAGGTAGATGGTGTCGCGATCGGGCACCACCATGAGCACGCGGCCCACGGTGCCGGTGACGCTTTTCTCGAAGTAGCTGATGGCGTGGCGGATGAGCTCGGTCATGCCGAAGGTGAGCACCGCGAAGTAGGTGCCGCGCAGGTGCAGCACGGCCGCGCCCATGACCACCGCCACGCCGGCGGCAATCAGCGCACCCAGGCCGATGGCCTGTGCCCACGACACCTGCTCCAGCAAGATGGCGCTGGTGTAGGCGCCGATGCCGAAGAAGGCCGAGGTGGCGAGCGACAGGTAGCGCGTGGTGCCGCAGAACAGCGCCCAGCTCGACGAGAGCGCGATGTACATCAGGCAGGTGAGCGCCATGGACACGGCGAACTCGCTGGCGAAACCCGGCAGCGCGATGGCCCAGCCGGTGAGGCCGAAGAGGACCAGCAGGTCGCGGATGAGGAATTGTCTTGAGTTCATGACTTGCGGCTTTTCCGGGTGAAGAGTCCTTCAGGCCGCAGCAACAGCACACTGATGAAGACCACGTAGCTCAACAAGGCCTTGAGCGAGGGGTTGGTGAAATGCATGCCCAGGGCTTCAATGACGCCCAGCAACAGACCACCGGCCAGCGCGCCGCCCATGCTGCCGAAGCCGCCCAGCGTGATGACGATGAGCGCGGTGACGGTGTAGGGCTCGCCCATGGACGGGCTGATGGTGTACGACATGGACAGGAGTGCGCCGGCCACGCCCGAGAGGCCCAGGCCGATGCCGAACATGAGCGGGTGCAGGCGCTGGGTGTTGATGCCCATGAGCTGCGCGCCGGTGGGCGACTGCATGAGCGCGCGCACGCCCTTGCCCAGCAGCGTGGTGCGCATCAGCACGATGAGCGCGCCCGAGAACAGCAGGGCCAGCGCGAACACCAGCAGCTTGTTGCCGGCGAACTGGGCGGTGCCGTCGGGCAGCGGAATCTGCACCGGTTCGGTCAGGAAGTCGTAGCCGCGCAAATCGCCGCCCCACATCCACGACGCGAAGTTCTGCACCAGAAACATGAGACCGAAGGCCACCATGAGGCCGCGCGCTTCAAAGATGTCGAGGTTGGGCGAAGTGGCGGTCAGGCGGCGGAAACACAAGCGGTGGATCACCCAGCCCAGCACGAACAGCATGGCAAACGACACCGGCACCATGAAGAGCGGGTTCAGGCCGAGCGAAGTCTGCGCCATCCAGGTGAGGTAGGCCCCCACCATCAAGAACTCGCCGTGCGCGATGTTGAGGATGCGCATCAGCCCGTACTGCAGGTTCAGCCCGAGCGCGACGAGCGCGTAGATGCCCCCGGTGATGAGACCGGAGGCGAGGAGTTCGAGCCAGGCGGAAAAGGACATGTGATTTGGGGGACCGGAAACACAACCCCGTTCGCCCTGAGCCTGTCGAAGGGCTCACACGAACGGGATGTGGATGGGCTTCGACAGGCTCAGCCCGAACGGAATTGGGCTCCGTCCGAACGGATGTGCGGGTAAACGAAGGCGCTTATTTCCACACAGGCTTGCTGGGGTTCAAAGCAGCCGTGGCAACCGTCTTCGGCCACACCACCTCGAACTCTCCGTTCTGCCACTGCCCCACCGTGCCCGGCGTGCCCACGTTTTCACTGCCGTTGAACTTGATGTCGCCCAGGATGGTCTTGTGCGTGTTGCCGGCCACAAAGTCGCGGATGGCCTTGCGGTCCAGGCCCTGCGCCTTCACCGCCTTGGTGAGGATCTCCAGGCTGGCCCAGCAAGCGCCGCTGGCCCAGCGGTCGGGTTCCTTGCCGGCGAACTTCTTGGTGTGCGCGTCGAAGTAGGCCTTGGCACCCGGGCTGGTCTTGCCGTTCCACGAGCCCATGCCCAGCACGCCTTCGGCACCGGCGGGGGTCATCACGTTGCGGTAGAGCTGGAAGGCGGTGCCCACCGAGGCGTAGAAGAACTTCGGGTTGAAGCCCACTTCCTTGGCCTGGCGGCTGGCCAGGATGGTGTCGGGCGGGTAGGTGAAGCCCACGAAGGCGTCGGGGTTCTTGTCCTTCATGGAGCGCAGCACGGGCGAGAGATCTTTCACGCCACCGGGGTAGCTCTTGTCTTCCACCATGGTGATGCCGCTACCCTGCAGCGCCACCTTGAATGCGGCGTAGTTCTCCAGACCAAACAGGTCGTCCACGTAGATCAGCGCCACGGTTTTCACGCCGTTGGCCTTGAGCATGTCCACCAGCGCGTTGGTCATGGGCGCGGGCTGCTGCAGCATGAGGAAGAAATACGGCAGCTTCATCTCGACCAGGCGGCGCGAGAGCGCGGTGGGCGCAAGAAACGGGTACTGGAAGCGGTTGGCCAGCGGGGCCACGGCGAAGTTGGCGTTGGAGCCCCAGGGCGGCAGCACCAGGTCGACCTTGTCGCTGCCCATGAGTTTTTCGTAGGTGCGCACCACGGTCTCGGTGTCGCTGCGGTCGTCGCTGCTGATGAGCTCGATCTGGCGCTTGACGCCTTTCACATCGAGGCCGCCCGCAGCGTTCTGCTGCTCGGCCCAGAGCAAATAGTTGGGCTCCTGGCTCACCTGCGCGCCGCCCGTCCACGGGCCGGTGCGCGACATCGAATAGCCGATGCGCACCGGCGCGGACTGCGCCATGAGCCCGGGAGCGAACGACATGGCGCCGACCGCGGCGGCGGCGCCCTTGATGACCAGACGGCGATTGGCTTGAACCATGTTGTGTCTCCTGCGGGTGTGGATTGGCTGAGAACCGCATGGTAGGCACGGGCGCGGTGGCGCGCTGTGCTGTGGGTGCACTACCTGCTTGACGGAACGTGCATGGCGCCTCGGGTAAACCCTCAAGCACACGGTCCGCGGGGACGGTGGGCGCGGCCGATAATTTGTGCTTCTGACCACCCCCCGGAGACCCCCATGGCCGTTGCCTCCGTGATGAGCACCGACAGCGTTGCGCCGATCGAGCGCGCCGCCATCTGGCGCGACTGGGTCTGGACACACTTCGGCGGGCTGGAGTCCGACCTCTACGGCGACACCGGCTTTGACGGCCACATGAGCGCATCGACCGCGGGTGATGTGGTGCTCACCAAGCTCGAAGCCAACCGCCACCGCGTGCTGAAGAGCCCACAACTGGCGCGCGCCAACGACCGCGCCTTCCTCAAGATCGTGGCGCCCTGGCAGGGCAGCGCGACGGTGCAACAGCAAGGGCGCGAGGCCTGGGTGCGGCCCGGCGGCTGGGCGATTTACGACACCACGGGCAGCTACGAAATTGCCAACCCCGAGCGGGTGGAACACCTGATCGTGATGCTGCCCAAGGAACAGTTGACCGAGCGCGGCATCAAGCTGGAGCCGCTGATGGCGCGGCACGTGGGCGGTGTGAGCGGCATCGCACGCGTGGCGCTGGAGACCATGCGCAGCACCTACCAGGAGCTGCCGCAAATGAGCGAGACAGCGGCGCGCGGCGCGGGTGAGCTCATCGTGGAGCTGGTGCGCTTGTCCTTGCAGGAACTCGCGGGCCGCGAGAACAGCGTGACGCAGCTCGAAGCCTTCAGAGACCGCATCCGCGAGCACATCGGGCAGCACCTGCGCGACCCGTCACTCACGCTGGACCACATTGCGCAGGCGCTGAACTGCAGCAAGCGCCACCTGCACAACGCGTTCAGCGCGGAAGAGGACACGCCAGCGCATTACATCCAGCGCCAGCGCATCCAGGCCTGCATGCGCGAGCTGCGCCAGAGCGGCGGTACGCAACGCACCATCACCGACATCGCGTTCTCCTGGGGCTTCAACAACACGGCACATTTCAGCCGCGTGTTTCGGGAACACACGGGGGTTTCTCCGAGTGATTTCCGTGAGGCGGCCCAGCAACGGGCCTGAGCCATCACCTCAAGCTGCAGCCCAGCGTCACTTTCATCGCCATCTGCTGCAAGGCCTGCCAGGGATCGGCCGGCCAGCCCGGTGACTTGAGGCCTTTGACGATGCCGTCCACCGTGTGCGCGTCGTCCAGCCATTTCGTGAGCGTGGCCATGTTCAGCAAGGGGAGCGCGCGCTCCATGAGCTTCTCTTTCACGCCCCACACGCGGTTCTCGCGAAGTGCCATGGGCAGCGGGCGGCCGGCATCGAGTGCGGTGCGCACGCGGTGCAGTGTGCGAATGTCTTCGGCCAGCGCCCAGTGCACCAGCACCGGCGCTTCGCCCTCGGCCTGCAGGCCGTCGAGCATGCGCTGCACGCGCACGCTCTGCCCGCCCAGCACCGCCTCGGCGAGTTTGAAAGCGTCGTATCGCGCCACGTTGAGCACGGCCGACTCCACTTGCTCCAGCGACAGCTCGCCCGCCGGGTGCAGCAACGCGAGCTTCTGGATCTCCTGGTGCGCGGCCAGCAGGTTGCCCTCCACGCGGTCGGCAAAAAACTGCAGCGTGCGCTGGCCCTCCTCCCCCGCCAAGACCCGTTGGCCCTGCAGTTGCAGGCGCTGCGCAATCCACTGCGGCAAGGCCTTGCGGTCCACGGGCTCCACGCGCACTGACACGCCAAAGCTGTCGAGGGCGGCAAACCACGCGCCCTTCTGCGTGGCCATGTCCAGCCGGGGCAAGATCACCACCGTGACCGTGCTGTCGTTGTTCTCGGCCTGCTGGGCGATCTGCTGCAGCACCTGCGACCCGTCCTTGCCAGGCTTGCCCGAGGGGATGCGGATCTCGATCAGCTGCTTGTCGGAAAACAGGCTCATCGAGCCGCCGCTGGCCAGCACCTCGCCCCAGTCAAAGTGCGCGCCGGCCACGGTGTGCACCGTGCGCTCGCTGCAGCCCTGCGCACGCGCCTGCGCGCGGATCGCGTCCGCCGCCTCCTGGATCAGCAGCGGTTCGTCGCCGTGCAGCGTGTAGAGGCTTTTCAGGCCGCGCTGCAGTTGGGCGGCGAGTTGGTTGGCTGCGACCTGCATGGAGCGATCAGAGCGACTTCACCGCCGCCAGACGCCGCACCACCTGCTGCACGATGTCGCTGCGCATGTCGCGGTACTGCAGTTGTTCTTCAGCGTCCTTGGCCAGCACCTGGGTTTCGTTGAAGCTGATGTCGCGCTCCAGCAGCAATTCGACGTCGTCGATCAGGATCTTGTCGGCGGGCGTGCGCAGGCGAAACACGAAGCGGGTGCGCAGCTGCAGTTCGCGCACCTGGCCCGCGGCGGTCTGGCCCACCACCACGCGTTCGCGCTGGTCGGTGAGAACGGTGAGGATGGCCTGCGCCGTCTGGGCACCGGGGCCGGTGGCGGGTGTGGTGGAGGTGAGCACGCGCACGCCGTTGGCCTGCAGCGCTTCGCGCAGCTCGCGGCTCACCTGCGTGCCTTCCATGCCTTGCAGGCGCAACGTGTCGAACGCAAAGGTAGGCGCCTTGCGCAGCGCGAAGCCGCAGCCCGAGAGGCCGAGCGCGGCCGCGCCCAGGGCCAGTTGCAGCCAGGCGCGGCGGTGTGGGCTCAAAGTGCGTTGGTTCGTCATGCAGGGGCTTTCAGATCACCACGTTGACCAGGCGACCGGGCACGACCACCACTTTTTTCGGCAGTGCGCCGGCAGCCTGTTTGACGAAGGCCTCGCTGGCCAGCGCGGCCGCTTCGATGGCGGCCTTGTCGGCGTTGGCAGGCACCAGCACGTTGCCGCGCAGCTTGCCGTTGATCTGCAGCACGAGTTCGATCTCGTCGCGCTGCAAGGCAGCCTCGTCGGGCTGAGGCCAGGCGGCGTCGAGCAGCTCGCCGGGGTAACCCAGCTCGGACCACAGCGTGTGCGCGATGTGCGGCGTGGCCGGGTAGATGCAGCGCAGCAGCATGCTCAGGCCTTCGGCCAGCGCGGCGTTGTCACCGGTGGAGCCGTCGGGCTTGAAGTCTTCAAGAGCGTTGAGCATCTTCATGGCGCCCGAGACCACGGTGTTGTATTGCATGCGCTGGTAGTCGTAGTCCACCTGCTTGAGCACGGTGTGCATCTCCAGCCGCAGCGCCTTGGCACCTTTGGACAGCGCCTGGCCGGACACACCGGCCGCGAGCGCCCCCAGGCGATTTGTGGACGAGAGCTTGAGGCCAAAGGCCCACACGCGGCGCAGGAAACGGTAGCTGCCCTCCACCGCCGCGTCGTTCCACTCCAGCGTGGCCTCGGGCGGTGCGGTGAACATGGTGTACAGGCGCGCGGTGTCGGCGCCGTACTTCTCGATCAGGTCCTGCGGGTCCACGCCGTTGTTCTTGGACTTGGACATGGTGCCCACGCCCTCGTAGTCGATGGGCGTGCCCACCGGCAACAAACCGTCGCCGCTGGTGGCCGGGTTCTTGAGCTTGGCGCCCACGACCTTGCCACCTTCGTCAAGCACGTTCTCCACGTCGTGCGGCCAGAAGTAATCCTTGCCGCCCTTCTCGGTGCGCCGGCTGTAGAGGTGGTTGAGCACCATGCCTTGCGTGAGCAGGTGGGTGAAGGGTTCATCCACTTTCACCAGGCCGAGGTCGCGCATCACCTTGGTCCAGAAACGCGCATAGAGCAGGTGCAGGATGGCGTGTTCGATGCCACCGATGTACTGGTCCATCGGCATCCAGTAGTCCGCGCCCTCGGCGACCATCTTTTCGCTGTTCTTGGGGTCGCAATAGCGCATGAAGTACCACGACGAGTCCACGAAGGTGTCCATGGTGTCGGTCTCGCGGCGCGCGGGCTTTCCGCACACCGGGCAGACCACGCCGGCGTGGAAGCCTTCGTGCTTGTGCAGCGGGTTGCCCGAGCCGTCGGGAATGCAGTCCTGCGGCAGCACCACCGGCAGGTCTTTCTCGGGCACAGGCACTGCGCCGTGTTCGGCGCAATGGATGATGGGAATGGGGGTGCCCCAGTAGCGCTGTCGGCTCACGCCCCAGTCACGCAGGCGGAAGGTGGTTTTCTTCTCGCCCAGGCCCTTGGCAGCAAGCTGGGCCGCCACGGCGTCCACCGCCGCCTTGTACGGCAGGCCGTCGAAGGCGCCGGAGTTGACGCAAGTAGCGCGCTGCTTGTCGCCGTACCAGTCGGCCCAGGCGTCCAGGCTGAAGGCCTCGCCTTCCACAGCCACCACTTGTTGAATCTTGAGGTCGTATTTTTTCGCGAACGCGAAGTCGCGCTCGTCGTGCGCGGGCACGCCCATCACAGCGCCGTCGCCGTAGCTCATGAGCACGTAGTTGCCCACCCACACGGCCACCGCCTCGCCGGTCAGCGGGTGCGTCACGGTCAGGCCCGTGGCCATGCCCTTCTTTTCCTGCGTGGCGAGTTCGGCTTCGGTGGTGCCACCGGTCTTGCACTCTTCGATGAAGGCGGCGAGCGCAGGGTTGTTGGATGCGGCCTGCGTGGCCAGCGGGTGCTCGGGTGCCACGGCGCAGAAGGTCACGCCCATGATGGTGTCGGCACGCGTGGTGAACACGTACATCTTGCCGTCGCCGATCAGCGCGCCACCGGCGTCCTTGATGTCGTGCGCGAATGCAAAGCGCACACCTTCGCTCTTGCCGATCCAGTTTTCCTGCATCAGCCTCACCTTGTCGGGCCAGCCATTGAGGGTGGCCTTGGGGTTGCCGATCTGCACGTGGTCCAGCAGTTCGTTGGCGTACGAGGTGATGTTGAGGTAGTAGCCCGGGATCTCGCGCTTCTCGACCACCGCGCCAGTGCGCCAGCCCTTGCCGTCGATCACCTGTTCGTTGGCCAGCACGGTCATGTCCACCGGGTCCCAGTTGACGACCTGGGTCTTGCGGTAGGCGATGCCCTTCTCCAGCATCTTCAGGAACAGCCACTGGTTCCATCGGTAGTAGCTCGGGTCGCAGGTGGCCACTTCGCGCGACCAGTCGATGGCCAGACCCATGGCCTGCATCTGCTGCTTCATGTACGCAATGTTCTCGTACGTCCACTTCGCGGGTGGCACACCGTTTTTCAGTGCCGCGTTTTCCGCCGGCAGGCCGAACGCGTCCCAGCCCATGGGCATGAGGACGTTGAAACCCTTCATGCGCAGGTGGCGCGCGAGCATGTCGTTGATGGTGTAGTTGCGCACATGGCCCATGTGCAACTTGCCGCTGGGGTAGGGCAGCATGGAGCAGGCGTAGAACTTTTTCCTGCTCGCGTCTTCCGTCACGCGGTAGGCGTCGGTGGCGTTCCAGTGGGCGTGCGCGGCGCGCTCGACTTGCCGGTGGGCGTATGTTTGTTGCATGAAACAGGGTCCGGACCAGCCGGCGACGGTGAAGGGAGAAGCTGCGCGCAATGGCGCGGGGAGATGCCGGATTTTAGGCCTTGGGCCGTGTGCCGCCCGCAGGCCTGGCCATTCAGCGCGGGGCTGCCGACTCGGCCACGAAGCCGATGCGCGAGAGCCCGGCCGATTGCGCCATGCCGATCAGCGAAACCACGCGGCCATAGGGCACGCTGGCGTCGGCACGCAGCTGCACCTCGGTGGCCGGGTCGCGCTGCGCGGCCTCCAGCAGGCGCTGGCGCAGCGCCACCTCGTCCACGGCCTGTCCGTTCCATTGCATCTGGCCTTGCCCGTCGATGGCCAGCGACACGAAGGGGCCCGGCTGCACGGGCGTGGCGGCCTTGGGTAGCTCGGCCTTGGGCAGTTGCAGGGCCAGTCGGTCGGCCATGAAAGGGGCCGCGATGATGAAGATCACCAGCAGCACGAGCATCACGTCCACCAGCGGCGTCACGTTGATCTCGCTCATGGGCTTGTGGCTGGTCGGCTTTTCAAGTCTGCCGAAGCTCATGGGGTGTGGACCAGAAGTTCGCGCAGGTCGCGCGCAAAGCCTTCCAGGTCGGCCTCGATGCGCGCAATCTGGCGGCCCAGCACGTTGTAGGCGAGCACGGCGGGGATCGCCACCACCAGGCCGGCGGCCGTCATCACCAGCGACTCACCCACCGGACCCGAAACCTGCTCGATGCGGAAACCGCCATCGAGCCCGATGCCGGTGAGTGCGTTGTAGATGCCCCAGACCGTGCCGAGCAGGCCCACGAACGGCGCGGTGGATCCCACAGTGGCCAGCAGCACCTGGCCGAATTGCAGGCGGTGCAACACACGGTGCAGCGCATCGCGCAGCACGCGGGTGAGCTGCTGCGAGCGGTCGCCAGCAGCAGCCAGCGTGTAGGCTGGAGCGGTGTTCAAACCTTGCGCTGCCTGAAGCAGCGGCAGCACCAGCAGTTGAAGATCAAAGGTGGCCAGCCGGCGCTGCGCATCGTCCAGATCGGAGGCCTGCCAGAAGGCGGCTGTGCTCAGTTGCAGGTCGCGTGCGGCGCGGCGCAACAGCCAGCCCTTCCACAGAATCACCACCCAGCTCGCCACCGACATGGCCAGCAGCAAGAGTGCCACTGCGCGGCCCAGCGCATCGGCCTGCGCGAGGGTCTGAACGAGGCCCAGGGACCCGCTTGCGTCCATGGTGAGGGGGCTCAGCGCAGGCCGAGCACGTCGAACATGTCGAACAGACCGTGGGTCTTGCCCGAGAGGAAGCGCACCGCGCGCAGGCTGCCCTGCGCGTAAGTCGCGCGGCTGCTGGACTTGTGCGTGATCTCGATGCGTTCGCCGGTGCCGGCGAAGAGCACTGTGTGATCGCCCACGATGTCGCCTCCGCGAATGGTGGCGAAGCCGATGCTGGAGGGATCGCGCTCGCCCGTCACACCTTCGCGCGCGTAGACCGCGCAGTCCTTGAGGTCGCGGCCCAGCGCGTCGGCGATCACCTCGCCCATCTTGAGCGCGGTGCCGCTGGGTGCGTCCACCTTGTGGCGGTGGTGTGCCTCGATGATCTCGATGTCGTAGCCGGTGGCCAGCGCCTTGGCCGCCATCTCCAGCAGCTTGAGCGTGACGTTCACGCCCACGCTCATGTTGGGCGCCATCACGATGGCGATCGACTTGGCCGCCTCTGCGATCTCGGCCTTTTGCTCTTCGCTGAAACCGGTGGTTCCAATGACCGCATTGACCCCGTGCTTCGCACACTCGCGCAGGTGCGCCAGCGTGCCCTCGGGGCGGGTGAAGTCGATCAGCGCCTCGCTGCCGCGCAGGCCCTGGGCGAGATCGGCGGCGATGAGCACGCCACTGGCCTGACCCGCAAAGCCGGCGGCATCCTGGCCCAGCATCGGGCTGGCGGCGATGTCGAGTGCGCCAGTGAGCTGGCAGTCGCCGCTGCTGCGCACAGCTTCCACCAGCATTTGGCCCATGCGGCCGCTGGCACCGGCCACGCAGACGCGGTGCAGACTCGCCGCGCCGCTCATCGAGCGGCTCCCGGGGTCTCCAGGGGTGGGTAGCTCGCGGCAGGCGTCGCCGCAGGGGCGGAAGGCGCGGTGGGCGCGGTGGTCTTGTTGCGTTCGTCGAAGGTCTTGAGCTGGGCCTCGGTGGCCTGCAGGGGCGGCACCTTGCCGAACTTGCGGCCCGCGTCGAGCGACGCCACGAACTCCGCTTCGGTGGGCAATTCGTCGGCCTCGAATTTTTCAAGCACATCGGCCTTGAAGAACGCCGTCAGGCGGCGCTGTTGCGGCGTCTGACCTTGGCGACGGAAGGTGAACACATAGTCCCAACGATCGGCGTGGAACACGCTGGCCAGGAGCGGCGAGCCCAGGATGTCGCGCACCTGATCGCGGGTCATGCCCGTTTGCAGGGCCGCGGCCTGCTCGCGCGTGACCACGTTGCCTTGCAGGATGTCGATCTTGTACGGGCTGACCAGGCTGGTGATGCCGGGCATGCGGCTGGTGACGCTGGAGCAGGCCGACAGGGCTGCCAGCGCGGCGAGCACGCAGACCCACCGCAACGGGCGGTTCGGTCGCTGGCCAGGGGTGGACAGATGAGCGCGATCGGGTGTGTGGTGAAGCATGGGGTCTGACCGTGGAAAGGGCGTGCGCGCAGGCAGTGCCGGAGCAGGTAAGCAGCGTTCGCCAGACGCTGACGATATGATCCTTTCATTGTAGTCTTGGGGCCTGAAGGCACTGCAAGCACACCCGCCCGCCCGATCAACGCCCAGCGCGCTCACCGCCATGACCAACATCGAAGAACTCAAGAGCACGGGCCTGAAAGCCACGCTGCCCAGGCTGAAGATCCTGGAGGTGTTCCAGAACGCCAAGCAGCGCCACATGACGGCCGAAGACGTGTTTCGCGTGCTGCTCGAAGAACGCTCCGATATCGGCCTGGCCACGGTTTACCGCGTACTCATGCAATTCGAGCAAGCGGGACTGCTCACGCGCAGCAACTTCGAGTCGGGCAAGGCGGTGTACGAACTCAACGAAGGTCAGCACCACGATCACCTGGTGTGCCTGGACTGCGGCCGCGTGGAAGAATTTTTTGACGCCGAGATCGAGAAGCGCCAGCAGTTAGTGGCCAAGACGCGAGGTTTCGTGCTGCAGGAGCACGCCCTGTCGCTGTATGCCAATTGCACCAAGACCGACTGCCCGCACAAGGGCCAGGGCCACACGCACCGCGCGACTTAAGCCCCCGTCACTCGCCGCGCGACATGGCCGCGCGGTGGCGCGAGACAAATTCCTGGTACGTGTCGATACCGCGCAACTGAAGGATGGT
This sequence comes from Hydrogenophaga sp. PBL-H3, assembly GCF_010104355.1. Taxonomy (NCBI): domain Bacteria; kingdom Pseudomonadati; phylum Pseudomonadota; class Betaproteobacteria; order Burkholderiales; family Comamonadaceae; genus Hydrogenophaga; species Hydrogenophaga sp. PBL-H3. The sequence goes on along the minus strand of NZ_CP044972.1, from coordinate 346,411 downwards.
GTTGCGCACGGCCGCTTCCACCAGCACAGCGATGTTGCGGCCGGCCACCACCTGGATCACCGCCTTGCGCACCGGCACGCCGAGCACGTCCTGGTACAGCGGCTCGTGGGGCATGCGTTCATAGTCGCGCTCCATGGTTTCGCGGCGCACCAGGTGCACGATGAGCGAGAGGCGCATCTTGCGCCGCACCGCTGTCTCGCCAAAGATCGCCTTGATGTCGAGCAGGCCGATGCCGCGCACTTCCAGCAGGTTCTGCAGCAGCTCGGGGCAGCGGCCTTCAATGCTGGTCTGGTTGATGCGGTAGAGGTCCACCGCATCGTCGGCCACAAGGCCATGGCCACGCGAGATGAGTTCCAGCCCGAGCTCGCTCTTGCCCAGGCCCGACTCGCCCGTGATCATGACGCCCATGCCCAAGATGTCCATGAACACGCCATGCATGGAGGCGCGGTCGGCGAAGTGGCGCGAGAGATAAGCCCGCAGCACGTCGATGACGAACGCCGCCGACTCGTGCGTGGCGAACATCGGTATCTGCGCGCGCTCGCACATGGCGGTGAGCGCATCGGGTGCGGTCTGGCCATCGGCCACCACCAGCACCGGTGGCTCCAGCGTGACGATGCGCGCCACGCGGCGCTTGTTGTCGTCGTCGCTCGGGCTGGTGAGGTACGCGACTTCACGCTCGCCGAACACCTGCACGCGGTAGGGATGGATGTAGTTGAGGTAACCGACCAGATCGGCACCCGAACGCGCCGCGCGGATGGCGACTTCGTCAAACCGGCGCTCGGAAGCGCCAAGCCCTGCGATCCATTGCCACTTCAGGGCGTCTCGATGGTCCTCGAACAGGACATCGGCGCTGACGACGGTGGGTTTCAAAGTGGCTTAGGCCGGCGCATGCGCAGACTGCCAGGACGTGATCTGTTTGTGCAGTGCGATGGCGTCTGCGGAGGTCTTCATCTGTTCACGCAGACCGCTGTCGCTCAACAACTCGGCAATCTCGGAGAGGATCTCCAGATGCTTCTGCGTGGCGGCCTCGGGCACCAGCAAAAAGATCATCAGCTGCACCGGCAATTCGTCGGGGGCATCGAAGCCGATCGGGCTGGCCAGCTGAAACACCGCGGCCAAGGGCTGCTTCAAACCTTTGATGCGTCCGTGAGGGATTGCCACGCCGTGACCCAGGCCGGTGGAGCCCAGGCGCTCGCGGGCGAACAGGCTGTCAGTGATGAGCGCGCGGTTGAGTCCGTGAAGGGTCTCGAAAAGCAGGCCTGCTTCTTCGAATGCGCGCTTCTTGCTGGTTGCATCCACGCTGACGAGCACCTGCGCGGCAGGCAATATGGCAGATAGTCGGTTCATGTAGGCCCTCTTGGAGCGCAAATTATGACCAGTTGAGCGGTGTTGGCTAGACTGAGGGCACAAAAAAGCCGCTTGACTTTCCAAGCGGCCTGCTGCAGCGCAGCATCGGGTTTTCCCTCACGGGCAATTGCCCGTGACATTCATCACATCAAGCGCTTGACCGTGTCGTGGTGGTGGTCTTGCGCCTTGTCTTTGTAACGAAGAACTTGCCGATCCAGCTTGTCGGCCAGTTCATCGACGGCAGCGTAGAGATCGGCATGGGCGCTCTCGGCGAACAGGTCGCGGCCCTTGACGTGGATGTTGCATTCCGCTCGCTGCCTCAGGTCCTTTTCCTTGAGGTTGTCCACCGTCAACAGCACCTTCATGTCGACCACCTGGTCGAAGTGTCGGGAGATGCGTTCGAGCTTGCTGGTGACGTAACCGCGCAGGGCGGGTGTGACCTCAAGGTGGTGACCACTGATCGTCAGGTTCATAAAAGAGCCTCCATATGCTCCGGGTTGAGACAAGCCGCCTGGGGCAAGACCTCCCGACGGCCACGGGGATGTCTTGAGTCCACTATGCACACGAAACCTCTGTGGCGCAAGCCGGCAAGGGCAACAAAGCGTGCGAAGACCTCCGAATGTGACCGTTGTCATTCAAGCAGGCGACTTCCACGCTCATGTGGCCGCGCTTGTCCTATGCTCGTGCGCATGCTCAGCGTCTCAACCTCGCAAGACCGGCTGCTGCACGAGCAGATGCGGCTGCTCGAGCGAAATGTCCCCGCCATGGTCGTGGGTACGTTGATGCTGGCCATCGGCACCGCCGCGCTGCGCCTGATGAACGGCCAGCCTTCCCGATGGGTTGTGTACTGGCTGGGGGCCATGGTGGCGCTGTGCGCCGTGCGGTGGTGGGGAGCCCGGCACTACCAGCAAACACAGCCAGACCAGGCGCAGGCACCCCGCTGGGCCTGCTGGTTCATCCTGGCGTCGTTTGTCGCCGGCTTGCTGTGGGGTTCGCTGACGGCCTTGTTCTTCAGCCCCGACGATCCGCACACGCAGGCGGTGGTGGTCATGATCCTGGCGGCCATCGTGGCCAGCGCGACCCAGTCGCTGGGGCCTTATTTCCCGGCGCATCTGGCCTTTGGCGTGCCTGCCCTGGTGCCGTTTGCAATGCGCAGCATGCTCAGCGGCGATGCCCGTGCGATGACACTGGGCGTGCTCGCCCTGGTGTTCCTGTTGATGGCCGAGCTGTTTGCACGGCGCATTGCGTCGGCCATCGAGGAAGCCCTTCGCCTGCGTTTCGAGAACGAAGCGTTGGTGGCTGAACTTTCACTTGCCAGAGACGCGGCGGAAGCTGCCAGCAAGGCCAAGACGCGGTTTCTGGCCACCGCCAGCCACGACCTGCGTCAGCCGATCCATACCATGAGCATGTTCGTTCCGGCGCTCAAACGCATGGCGCAAGAGGGTCGGCTGTCTGCGCCAGCGCTGGGCGACATGGCCGACCGCATGCAGTCGGCACTGGGCACCATGGGCCAGCTGCTCAGCCGCTTGCTCGACGTCTCCCGGCTGGATGCCGATGCAGTGCGGGTGGTCACCGAAGACTTTCCCCTGGAGCCCCTGCTGTGCGCGGTGGTGGACGAAGTGGCGGCGCAGGCTGAAGCCAAGGGGCTGCGGCTGCGCATGCACGATGGCGGGCTTTGGGTGCACAGCGATCCGTCGGTGCTGCACACGATGTTGAGCAACCTGGTCAGCAACGCCGTGCGCTACACCGACCGCGGCGGAGTGCTGGTGGCGGCACGTTCGCGAGGCAGCAGTGTCGACATCCAGGTCTGGGACACCGGTATTGGCATCTCGCCGCACGAGCTGTCGCGCATCACCGAGGAGTTTTACCAAGGCAGCAACGCGCATGTGGACAGCAGCCAGACACGGGGGTTCGGGCTGGGCATGGCGATCGTGCACCGCTCGGCCCAGTTGATCGGTGTGCGCCTGGGCTGGCGCTCGGCGCTGGGCAAGGGCTCGATGTTCTCCATCCGGGTGCCCCGTGCGAAGGGCAGCCACCAGCCCGTCGGGCTGTCATCCATTGAAGCCCCTGCGTCGAAACACGCCGGTGGACGCCGCGTGCTGGTCGTCGAGGAGAACCAGGACATCCTGGCGGCCATGTCTTTTCTGCTGCGAAGCTGGGGGCACAGCCCCCTGCAAGCCTCGAACGCCGAGGAGGCCACCCGCATCGCAGCATTCAGCCGGGGCGAGCTGAACGCCGCGCTGGTCGACTACCACCTGACGCGGGACTGCGACGGGCTTGCCGTTGCGCACCTCTTGCGGCAGCACGCCAGGCCCGACCTGGCGGTGGCCATCGTCACCGGCGACACCAGCACCGAGGTGATGAACGCCGTGCGGGCTGCCGGACTGACCGTGATGCACAAACCGGTGGATCCTGCTGAGCTGCAGCAGTTCATTGCGCGCGCGCGCTGAGCCTTCTGCATTCGACACCGACGCCCATGTCCCTCGACACCATCATCACGCACAACATGCTGACCCCCTCCTCACACGACGTGAGGCCCGACGCCTGCGCGTTGGTGTTGATGGGTGGCGGCGCGCGCACCGCGTACCAGGCCGGTGTGCTCAAGGCGCTGGCCGCCATGCAGCCTGCCGGGAGCCAGGTGTTTCCCTTTCAATGGTTGTTCGGCACCTCGGCCGGCGCACTCAATGCGGTCTACTTGGGCAGCATCGCCTTGCAAGGCTTGTCTGCGCTGCCGCGGCTCGCCACGTTCTGGATGGGACTGCGTTCCGAGCAGGTCTACCGACTGGAAGCGCCGGGCTGGGTGCGCGCCAACCGGGTGGTGGCGGGCTGGACGCTGGCGCGCCAGGTGCGGCGCCACCGCGCTTTGCTGGACACGCTGCCGCTGGTGAACACATTGCACAGGGCAATCGACCTGCCGGGCCTGGAGTTCGCGCTGGAGCAAGGCGCCATTCAAGCGCTGGGCGTGACCGCATCCAGCTACACGACCGGTGAACACTGGACTTTCTGCCAGACCCACTCCGGCCACACGGTGCAGCCGTGGCACCGCCCGGGACGCCGGGCCACTTTCCAGCCCATCACGATCGAACACCTGATGGCGTCCAGCGCCATCCCGTTCCTCTTTCCATCGGTGCCGCTGTGGGTCGAAGGCCGCAAGGAACATTTTGGCGACGGCTCGATGCGCCAGCTCTCGCCGCTGTCGCCGGCCATCCACTTCGGCGCGCGCCGCGTGCTGGTGATCGGCGTGGGGCAGCCGCAGCGCTCGGGCATGGTGGCGCGCACGGCGGGCGATCCCACGGCCGGCACCATCGCAGGCCATGCCATGGCCAGCGTGTTTCACGACACCTTGCAAGCCGACGTGGAGCAGGCCCAGCGCGTGAGCCAGACCTTGTCGCGCCTGCCGCCGGCCCTGGCCGCGGCCCTGCCTTACCGCCCGGTCGACGTGTTGGCCATTCAGCCCAGCTTTTCGCTCGACGAGCTGGCGCGCAAGCACATTGGCGAATTGCCTGCGCCCACCCGCAACACCCTGGTCGGACTGGGCGCGCTGGACACCGCGCGGGGCGCGGCCGGCAGCGCCGCGTCGCTGGCCAGTTACCTGCTGTTCGAGCCCGGTTTCGTGCATGCCCTCATCGAACTCGGCGAACACGATGCCTGGCGTCGAAAGGACGAACTGATGCACTTCATGGCACCTCATGCGCCACCTTCGGAAACGGCAGCGGTGCCATAATTCGCCGGTCGAATTTACCCACGGAGAGCCTCATGGACAGCACGCCCCCCAGTTGCGTGCTTTCAGCCACCCCCGTCACCGTCTGATCGCCGCCGCCCGCGCGGCGACCTGCATCGGGCGGCTTGCTGGCTGAAAGCACCTTTACCGCCCTCGGGCCCGCCCACGCGGCCCGCCCTTTCAGACAGCAGACTTCGCCGGGAGCGCTCCATGCTCAACGTATTCACCCTGGCCAATGGCCGCCTCTTCCAGGAAGAGATCGAGTCGCTCGAAGAGCTCGCTCAATTCAAGCCAATCTGGGTCGACCTGGAAGACCCCACCCCCGAAGAGCGCCGCTGGGTCAAGCAACACTTTGGCCTGTCGATCCCCGAAGACGCGATGGACGAGGACATTGAGGAGTCGGCCCGCTTCTTCGAGGAAGACAACGGCGAACTGCATGTGCGCTCCGACTTTTTGATCGACGACGAAGAGGACCCGCGCGCGGTGCGGGTGGCCTTCATCTTGAACGAGCACAACGACACCCTCAAGAGCCAGGGTGTGCTGTTCTCCATCCACGACGAGGACGTGCCGGTGTTCCGCCTGCTGCGCATGCGCGCGCGCCGCATGCCGGGCCTGATCGAGAACGCCAAGGACGTGCTCCTGATGCTGTTCGACGCCGACGCCGAGTACTGCGCCGACACGCTGGAAGACATCTACGACGAGATCGAAACCGTGAGCAAGAAGGTGCTCAACAGCAACGCCTCGGACAACCTGCTGAGCGAGGCGCTCTCAGCCATCGCGCGCCACGAGGACATGTCGGGCCGCATCCGCCGCAACGTGATGGACACGCGTCGCGCGGTCAGCTTCATGATGCGCAGCCGCCTGCTGAGTGCCGAGCAGTTTGAAGACGCGCGCCAGATCCTGCGCGACCTCGATTCGCTGGACAGCCACACGGCCTTCCTGTTCGACAAGATCAACTTCTTGATGGACGCCACGGTGGGTTTCATCAACATCAACCAGAACAAGATCATCAAGATCTTCTCGGTGGCCAGTGTTTCGCTGCTGCCGCCCACGCTGGTGGCCAGCAGCTATGGCATGAACTTCGCATTCATGCCCGAGCTGCAATGGCAATACGGCTACCCGGTGGCGCTGGCGCTGATGGTGCTCTCGGCCGTGGTGCCGATGCTGTATTTCCGCAAGCGCGGCTGGTTGCGGTAGGCCGCCTCAGGGCTGCGTCAGCAGCGCATCGATGATGGCGCCGCTGTAGCGGCTGGCGACCTCGCGCAGGAAGCGCGGGAAATCCACATGCGCCGCATCGTCGGCGCGGTCGGAGATGGTGCGCACCACCGCCAGCGGCACGCCGTAGTCGTGGCACACCTGGGCAAACGCTGCACCCTCCATTTCCACCGCGAGCGCGCCGGGCAATACATCGCGCAGGGCCTGACTTTCGGCGTTGGTCGAGACGAAACGATCGCCGCTGATCAGCAGGCCCTGGTGGCACCGTGGCGTGCGCAGGCCGAAGGCATTCAACACGTCCACACCGAGTTGCGATGGCAGCGTGTGCAACACCTGCTCACTCGCTTGCGCCAGTTGCGCGGTCAGCAAGGCGTCGGCCTCAAACGTGGAGCGGCCGTAACCGGGCGCTTCAAAGCGCGGAAAGATCGGCGAGGCGTCCATGTCGTGCTGCAGGAAGCGCTGCGCCACCACCACGTCGCCCACGTTGACGCCATCCCCCAGGCCACCGGCCACGCCCGTGAACACGATGCGCTGCACGCCGAAGCGCTCGATCAGGGCGGTGGCCGTGGTGGCAGCGGCCACCTTGCCAATGCCCGACAGCACGGCCACCACGTCATGCCCGTGCAGGTGACCACGCCAGAAGGTGCGTCCGCCCACGATCTGCTGCTGCTCATCGGGCATAAGCGCCAGCACGGCTGCCAGCTCTTCGTGCAGGGCGCTGACGAGGGCGGTGGGGCCTGCCACTATTTCTTGTCGCGCAATTCGCGCCGCAGGATCTTGCCCACCGGGGTCTTGGGCAGTTCGGCGCGGAACTCCACCACCTTGGGCTGCTTGTAGCCCGTGAGGTTGGCCTTGCAGTAGTCGCGCACCTGGGCTTCGGTCAAGGCCGCGTCCTTCTTCACGATGACGAGCTTGACCGCTTCGCCCGACTTGTCATCGGGCACTCCGACCACCGCGCACTCCATCACACCGGACAACTGCGCCACCACGTCTTCCACTTCGTTCGGGTACACGTTGAAGCCGCTGACCAGCACCATGTCTTTCTTGCGATCCACGATCTTGAAGTAGCCGCGCTCGTCCATCACGCCCACGTCGCCGGTCTTGAAGTAACCGTCTGGCGTCATGACCTTGGCGGTCTCGTCGGGCCGCTGCCAGTAGCCGGCCATCACCTGCGGCCCCTTGATGGCGATCTCGCCGGGCTGGCCCATCGGCACCTCGCGCCCGTCATCGTCCAGGCACTTCATGTGGGTGTTGGGCAGCGGCAGGCCGATGGTGCCGCTGTATGCCGTGCTTGTGGTTGGATTGCACGTGGCCGAGGGGCTGGTCTCGGACAGGCCATAACCTTCGCAGATGGGGCAGCCGGTCTTCTCCAGCCAGAGCTTGGCCACGGCGCCTTGCACCGCCATGCCACCGCCCACCGAGACCTTGAGGTTGCTCCAGTTCACGGTGTTGAAATCGGGGTGGTTGGCCACGCCGTTGAACAACGTGTTGACGGCGGGAAAGCTGTGGAAGGTGTGCTTGCTCAGCTCTTTCATCACCGCCGGCAGGTCGCGCGGATTGGGGATCAGGATGTTCAAGGCGCCGGTGCGCATGCCCAGCATCATGTTCACCGTGAACGCAAAGATGTGATACAGCGGCAGGGCGCACACGCTGGTGGGTTGCTCGCCCTCGGGCACACGCTTCATCACCGGTTCGTTCCAGGCATCGGACTGCAGCAGATTGGCGATCACGTTGCGGTGCAGCAGCACCGCGCCCTTGCTCACGCCGGTGGTGCCGCCGGTGTATTGCAGCACCGCCATATCGTCGGGCTTGATGTCGGGGCGCTTGAGCGTGCCGCGCGTGCCCTTGGCAATGGCCTCGTTGAAGCGCACGGCCTGCGGCAGGCTGAAAGCAGGCACCATTTTCTTGACGTTGCGCACCACGTAGTTCACCAGCGCGCCCTTGAGCAGGCCGAGCTGGTCGCCCATGGCGGTGAGCACCACGTGCTTGACCGGCGTGTTGGCGATGCATTGCTGCAAGGTGCTGGCGAAGTTCTCGATGATGACGATGGCCTTGGCGCCCGAGTCCTTGAGCTGGTGCTCCAGCTCGCGCGGCGTGTACAGCGGATTGACGTTGACCACCACCAGACCCGCGCGCAGGATGCCGGCCACCGCCACCGGGTACTGCGGCACGTTGGGCATCATGATGGCCACACGATCGCCCTTGACCAATCCCAGACCTTGCAGATAGGCCGCAAAGGCCAGAGACAGGCTGTCGGTCTGCGCAAACGAAATCTGCTTGCCCATGAAACTGTAGGCCGGCCGGCTGGCGAACTTGCCGAAGCTCTCTTCCATGAGATGCACCAGCGAGCTGTATTGCGCCACGTCGATGTCGGCGGGCACACCCGGTGAATACGAGCCCAACCAGGGACGTTCGGCCGTTGATGCGGTCATGCGTGATCTCCAGAACTTGGTATTGAAAGCAGCCTGTCATTGTCGGCCTGCAAGGGGTGTTCACGTCTCGTGTTTTTCCCTTACGACATTCTGACGACTCGGCGCCGAGGCACACCAAATGAAGGATGCTTGCTACAAAAACCAAGGGGGCGGGTGTTGCCACCCGCCCCCTTGAAATTCGCCCACGCCGACAGCGAATTCGTTATTCGATCGCCTTGGTCATGTCTTCCACAACCTTCTTCGCATCGCCAAAGACCATCATGGTCTTGTCCATGTAGAAGAGTTCGTTGTCCAGGCCGGCATAGCCCGCGGCCATGGAGCGCTTGTTCACGATCACCGTCTTGGCCTTGTAGGCCTCCAGGATCGGCATGCCGTAGATCGTGCTGCCTTTTTGCAGGGCGGCCGGGTTCACCACGTCGTTGGCGCCCAGGATGATGGCCACGTCGGCCTGGCCAAACTCACCGTTGATGTCTTCCATCTCGAACACCTGGTCGTACGGCACCTCGGCCTCGGCCAGCAACACGTTCATGTGGCCCGGCATGCGTCCGGCCACCGGGTGGATGGCGTACTTGACGGTGATGCCCTTCTCGGTGAGTTTGTGGGCCAGCTCCTTCACGGCGTGCTGCGCGCGCGCCACGGCCAGGCCGTAGCCGGGCACGATCACCACGGTCTCGGCATTGCCCAGCACGAAGGCCGCGTCATCGGCGCTGCCGCTCTTCACGTTGCGCTGCACCGCGCTGCCCGCCGCAGCGGTAGCCGCCTCGCCGCCGAAGCCGCCCAGGATCACGTTGAAGAACGAGCGGTTCATGGCCTTGCACATGATGTAGCTCAGGATCGCACCCGACGAGCCCACCAACGAGCCGGCAATGATCAGCATGGAGTTGTTCAGGCTGAAGCCGATGCCGGCGGCCGCCCAGCCGGAGTAGCTGTTGAGCATGGACACCACCACCGGCATGTCGGCACCGCCGATGGGAATGATGATCAGCACGCCGAGCACGAACGAGAGCGCGATCATGGCCACGAAGGCGGTCCAGTTGCCGGTGACGGCAAACACCAGGCCCAGGGCCACTGTGGTCAGGCCAAGCACCAGGTTGATCATGTGCTGGCCGGCAAAGCTGACCGGTGCGCCCTGGAACAGCCGGAACTTGTACTTGCCCGAGAGCTTGCCGAAGGCGATGACCGAGCCCGAGAAGGTGATGGCGCCGATGGCCGCGCCCAGGAACAGCTCGATCTTGTTGCCAAACGGAATGGGCGGCACTGTGCCGTCAGCCGCGCGCTGCACGATGTTGAAGGCGTAGGGCTCGGCCACCACGGCCACGGCGATGCAGACCGCCGCCAGACCGATCATGCTGTGCATGAAGGCCACCAGCTCGGGCATCTTGGTCATCTCGACCCGGTTGGCCATGATGGCGCCAGCGCCACCGCCCACCACCAGGCCTACGAGCACCCAGACCATGCCTTCGGCCTTGCCGCCGGAGAGCTCGACGATGAGCGCGGCGGTGGTCAGCACGGCAATCGCCATGCCGGTCATGCCGAACAGGTTGCCGCGAATGGACGTGGTGGGGTGTGACAGACCCTTCAGGGCCTGGATGAAACAGATGCTGGCAATCAGGTACAGCAGCGTCACCAGATTCATGCTCATTTGGAGGCTCCCTCGGCAGCCACGGGCGCCTTGCGTTCTTTCTTCTTGAACATCTCCAGCATGCGCCGCGTGACCAGGAAACCACCAAACACGTTGACCGCGGCTAGCGCCACGGCCAGCACGCCCATGGTCTTGCCCAGGTTGGTTTCGGTGAGTGCTGCGGCCAGCATGGCGCCCACGATCACGATGGCCGAAATGGCGTTGGTCACGGCCATCAACGGCGTGTGCAGCGCGGGCGTGACGTTCCACACCACGTGGTAGCCCACGTAGATGGCCAGCACGAAGATGATGAGGTTGAGAACGGTGGGGGATACGGCTTCCATGGTCTTGTCCTTGGTGTCTCGTTCAGCTCTTGCGTTTCACTTCACCGCCCTGCGCCATCAGGCAGGCCGCGACGATGTCGTCTTCCATGTCCACGTGCAGCGCGCCGTCCTTGTTGACGATGAGCTTGAGGAAATCGAGCACGTTGCGCGCATACAGCGCCGAGGCGTCGGCCCCCACCATGGCGGCCAGGTTGGTCTCGCCGACGATGGTCACGCCGTGCTTGACCACCGTGCGGTCCGTCTCGGTGATCGGGCAGTTGCCCCCGACACCGCCCGCGCCCTTGCCGGCGGCGATGTCCACGATCACGCTGCCCGGCTTCATGGACTTGACCATGTCTTCGGTGATGAGCACCGGCGCGGCGCGCCCGGGAATGAGCGCGGTGGAGATCACCACGTCGGCCAGCGCCACGCGCTTGGCCACTTCGAGCTTCTGGCGCTCCAGCCAGCTCGGCGGCATGGGCCGGGCGTAACCGCCCACGCCTTCAGCCGCCTCTTTCTCTTCGGCGGTCTCATAAGGCACGTCGATGAACTTGCCACCCAGCGACTCCACCTGTTCCTTCACGCTGGGGCGCACGTCGGAGGCCTCGATCACCGCGCCCAGACGCTTGGCCGTGGCGATGGCCTGCAGGCCTGCCACACCCACACCCAGGATCACGACGCGCGCAGCCTTGACGGTGCCCGCCGCAGTCATGAGCATGGGGAAAAAGCGCTGGTAGTGGTGCACCGCCAGCATCACGGCCTTGTAGCCGGCAATGTTGGCCTGGGAAGACAACACGTCCATGCTTTGCGCGCGGGTGGTGCGGGGAGCCGCTTCCAGGGCAAACGCGGTGAGACCGGCACGTGCCATGCGCTGCAGGCCGTCAGCGTCGAAGGGGTTGAGCATGCCGACCACGGTGGCGCCCGGCTTCATCTGGACCAGCTCGTTGTCGAAAGGCGTTCGCACTTTGAGCACGAGGTCGGCCCCCAGAGCACCCGCTGCGTCGGTGACCTCGGCCCCCACGGCGGTATACGCCGCGTCGGTCACGCTGGCGGCCAGTCCGGCCCCGGACTGAATGCGCACGGTGTGGCCCTGGGCCACGTATTTTTTGGCCGTCTCGGGCGTGACGGCCACTCGGGTTTCGCCCACTGTGGTCTCAGTGGGTACGCCAATCATCATGAACGTCTCCTCGCTCGCGGGTTGGAAAAACAACAGCCGAGCTTAACTGAAACGGCTGCTCGACCATGCTGTTAGAGGACAGCACCACAGCCCCCATGGCAAGATAATCGCTCATGCCCATCCGTTGGAAACCCAGTGTCACCGTGGCCGCCGTCATCGAACGCGACGGCAAATACCTGTTGATCGAAGAGTACACGCCGGAGGGCTTGCGCCTGAACAACCCGGCCGGCCACCTGGACCCCGGCGAAAGCCCGGCCGAAGGTGTGGTGCGCGAAACGCTGGAGGAGACCACCCACCGATTCACCCCCACGGCGCTGGTGGGCGTGTACCTCTCGCGGTTTCAACGGGCGGGCCAGACCCCTGCCGAAGACGAGGACATCACCTACCTGCGGTTTGCTTTTTGCGGCGAGCTGGGGGATGTGGTGCCGGGACTCAGCCTGGACACCGGCATCGTCAGGACGCTGTGGCTCACACCTGACGAGGTCCGACTCAGCGCTGCGCGTCACCGCAGCTCACTGGTGCTGCGGTGCATGGAAGACCACCTTGCGGGTCTGCGCTATCCCCTCGCCCTGGTTCAAACCGACCCGTCGGTCGGGGGGCTTTGCTGAAGATCCGCCAACACAGCCTGGCCCTGGGCGTCGGATCGGTCCAGCGGAATGCGCAGCGAAAAGCAAGAACCGCGGCCGGGCACCGATCGCAACGACAGGGCAATCTCCAATATCGCAGCGCAGTTCTTAACGATGAAGAGGCCCAGCCCCACGCCGTTGTCGCCTCCGGTCTCGGGCTCCCCCCGAAAGTATTCGGTGAAGATCGCTTCGTGGTGAGCCGAATCGATGCCGGAACCCGTGTCCCAAACCTGCAGCAACAAACACGACCCGCTGGGGCGGCACGAGACAACCACGCCCCCGGACTGGATGAAGCGCACCGCGTTGGACACCAGATTGCTGACCATGCGCTCCAGCAGCAAGGCATCGCTGTGCACGCACGCGATGCTGGGCGTGACCACCCAGCGCAACCCCTTGGCCCTGGCCTGGAGCTCAAAAGTCAGGTCCACCCGATCCAGCAGCGGTTGAATGGAGAAGTTGGACCTGTTCGCTCTCAATGAGCCGGTTTCCAGGCGTGCCGTCGTCATGATCGAGTCCAGCAAGCCATTGGCCGACCCAAGCGCAGATTTCATTTGCAGAACCACAGGGTCGTGCGCGGGCTCCCGTGCGCGCAGGCTCTCCGTGGCCAAGCCCATGGCAAACAGCGGCTGGCGCAGGTCGTGGCTCACCGCCGCGAGGAAGCGCGATTTTTCAATCGACTGCCGCTCGGCCTCCTGATTCTTCACCTGCGCGCGCAAGCCCATGGACAGCGCCAGCTCCTTCGCTTCACGATCGGCCTTGATGCGATCGGCCAAGGCAAAGGACAACAACAGCATTTCAACCGCCGAACCCACCATCACCGGGTAAGCCAGCAAGGTGTTCGCTGGCAGCCAACCTGCGCAACTTCACCCGGGTGGATCACTCACGCACAGCAGAGGTCGACCTCAACGCCACCCTGGCCAGCGTGATCTACATCGCCAAGGCCGTGATCTCGACCAAGATCAGAGTGGTCCAGAAATGCTCGAAGCTCCCCAGGCTGGAGTGCCATGTGTCCCAGCTCAACCAGGTGTTTCTGAACCTGATCATGAACGCGGCCCAGGCCATCGACGGCGCAGGCGTGATCACGGTGTCCACCGCCATGGCCGGTCGGCACATCCGCATCACGGTCGAGGACTCCGGCAAGGGCATTCCCGATGACGTCCTGCCGCGCATCTTCGACCCCTACTTCACCACCAAGCCGGCAGCCACAGGCACCGGGCTGGGTCTGTCGATTGCCAGGGACATCGTGACCGAGCACGGCGGCACCCTGACCGTGAAAACCCAGGTGGACATCGGTACCACCTTCCAGATCGAACTTCCCATTCCAGCAGGTCAACCCACATGAAAGAAACTCACAAACCCCGTGTCCTGTGTGTGGACGATGAACCCAGCGTGCTGCGCTCGCTCAACTGGCTGCTGCGAGGCCGCTTTGACGTGTCGTCCGCAACCGATGCCAGCGAAGGTCTTGAGCTCATTCGCAACAGCGAATTCGACGTAGTGATCAGCGATCAGCGCATGCCCAGCATGACCGGCACCGAATTCCTCGAACGGGTCAAGGAAACATCGCCCAACACCATGCGGCTGCTGCTCACCGGTTATTCGGAATACACCGACGTGCTTCGCTCGGTCAACGACAGCGAGGTGTTTCGCTTCATCCGCAAACCCTGGGACAACCAGCACCTGATCGACACGGTCTCCTACGCGGCCACCGTGGCACGCGAGGTGCCCTTGCAGCGTGACGCAGAACCGGCGACGATCATGGACATGGCGCTGGACAGCCTGCGCGACAGCCGCACCGAGGCCTTCCTCCTCATGGACGAAGACCCCACCATCGAGCACCAGCTGCGCACCCTTCTGGATGACACGATGCTGCTGTTGTGGGCCCGCAATCCCAGCGAAGCGGTCAGCCTGCTGCATCGCCACAAGGTGGCCGTGATCGTGGCCGACACCGACTCTGGCAATGGTTCCACCGTGGAACTCATCAGGGCGGTGAAACGGAGCAGCCCGAACATCGTGGCCATGATCTACACCGCTGAGCGCGACAGCAGCACCATCAGCCGGCTGATCAACGAAGGACAGATCTTCCGCTTCATTGCCAAACCCGCAGGCCCGGGCTTTGTGAGCCGCATGATCCAGGCGGCACTGAAAAAGCACCGGGACCTCATGGCACAGCCGACCCGCATCGCACGGCACGCGGCTGAGATATCGCGCCGCCCGGCACTCGAATACGCCAGCGAGGACCCTTCTGGCTGGGCGTCGACCGAGGTGGCTCCACTGGCGGCCTCGCCCCACTGGCAGATGGAGAAGCGCGCAACGACAGGCAGCGCGCCAGTCTCCGGCGTTGCCTGGCTCAGGCGCCCGTTCGGCACATCCTGATCGGATGCGGTGGGGCGCAGCACCCACCTTGGCATACAGTTGGCGGCAGCCCAACTCCCAGAGTCCATGCGCCGATGAATTCGTCCACTCCCGCTGCCGCAAGCCCTACCCCGCCCAGTGCCCTGCCGCCCGACGACGCGCTGCGCGAAGAGTTGCACAACGAAGTGCATGCGCGACCGGCCGCGCGCATCCGCCTGCCAGTGCTGATCGTTTTTGTGGCCGTGCTCAATGAAGGCGTGAGCCGCGAGCAGGAGTGTGAGCACCTGCGCCGGCTGCCCGGGCAGGATGCCCTCACACCCGAGCAGATGCGCGGCAACTTCCTGCGCCTGCGCTTCGAGGGCTACACGCTCAAGTGGGAGCGCCACACCGAGTTCACCCGCTACTCCATCGTGCAGCCCCTGCCCGAGGCCACCGGCCTGGGCACCAGCGAGCCAGAGCTGCTGGACGCGCTGGTCACACCGCCGGGCTGGCTGCGCGAGATCCCCGGGCGCACCGTGGCCGCGATCAAGATGGTGATGTTGCAGGCCGATTTACCCGATCAGAATCCTGCTGCTCAGGCCGCTCTGATGGGCCCGGCGCAACGCTGGTTTGGGGGGCGCACCGTGGTTGCCTCGCAGCTGGGTGGCGGTCATTCGTGGGCCCTGACCGACTTCCATCTGCGCCCCTCAGGCTTCGAGCGCATGCTGGTCATCACACCGCCAGACACGAGCGAAACGCGGGCCGGCCGCATTTCCCAACGCCTGTTCGAAATCGAAACCTACCGCCTCATGGCGCTGCGCGGCCTGCCCGCGGTCAAGGCGCTGGCGCCCATGCTGACGCAGGCCGAAGCGCAGCTGGCCACCATCACGGCGCAGCTGGAGAACAAGTCCACCTCGGAGCAGGAACTGCTGGACCAGCTGATTTCTCTGGCAGCGCGCGTGGAGCGCGCCACGGCAGAGAACACCTACCGCTTCGCAGCCACGCGCGCCTACGACGCGGTGGTCACGCAGCGCATCGCGGAGTTGCGCGAGAAGCCGATCCCGGGCACGCAGACCATCGGCGAGTTCATGCAGCGCCGGCTTTCACCAGCCATGGCCACGGTGGCGGCCAGCGCGCAACGCCTGGCCTCGCTGTCAGAACGCGTCTCCCGCACCAGCGCGCTGCTGCGCACGCGAGTCGACATTGTCACCGAGGCACAAAACCAGCAGCTTCTCGCCAAGCTCACCCGAGGCCAGGAACTGCAGCTGCAACTGCAGACCACGGTGGAAGGCCTGTCGATCGCCGCCATCTCCTACTACGTGATCAGCCTGTTGCTCTACATCGCCAAGGGCGCCAAGGCCGCTGGCCTGCCGATCCAGCCGGAAATGGCTGCCGGCGCCTTGGTGCCGCTGGTGCTGTGGGTGGTGTGGCGCACCACGCGGCGCATCCACGAGCGCCTGAACGCCCCGCCCAAGGCGCCCTGAAAGCCTTCAGGCGCTGGCCGCGTCGGTGGTGATCACGCCACCGCCCAGGCAGATCTCCCCCTTGTAGATCACCGCGCTCTGGCCCGGTGTCACAGCCCACTGTGCCTCCCTGAACTGGAGATCGAAATGGCTGTCGCCCTGCGGCTGCAGCACGCAGGGCGCGTCGGCCTGGCGGTAACGCGTCTTGGCGCCCACGTCCCCTGCCGCCGGCGCATGGCCCGCCACCCAGCTCACGTCCTGCGCGCTCAGCCGTGGCGTGAGCAACCAGGGGTGGTCGTGCCCCTGCACTACCCACAGCGTGTTGCTCGCCATGTCCTTGCGGGCCACGAACCAGGGTGCGTGATCGTTGCCGCCCTTCTGAGCGCCCTTGGCCTTGACGCCCCCGATCCCCAGGCCCTGGCGTTGTCCGAGCGTGTAGAAGCTCAGGCCCACGTGCTGGCCCAGCACCCGGCCTTTTTCGTCCTTGATCGGGCCAGGCTCCTTGGCGATGTAGCGGTTAAGGAAATCGCGAAACGGGCGCTCGCCAATGAAGCAGATGCCGGTGCTGTCCTTCTTCTTCGCATTGGGCAAGGCGATCTCGGCAGCGATGCGGCGCACCTCGGTCTTGGGCAGTTCACCCACCGGGAACAGCGTCTTGCTCAGTTGCGCCTGGTTCAGGCGGTGCAAGAAGTAACTCTGGTCTTTCAGCGGATCGCGGCCCTTGAGCAGCTCGAACGACCCGTTGCGCTCACGCACCCGGGCGTAGTGGCCGGTGGCGATCTTCTCGGCGCCCAGGCGCATGGCGTGGTCGAGAAAGGCCTTGAACTTGATCTCGGCGTTGCACAGGATGTCGGGGTTGGGCGTGCGCCCGGCCTGGTACTCGCGCAGGAATTCGGCAAACACGCGGTCCTTGTACTCGGCGGCAAAGTTCACGTGCTCGATGTCGATGCCCAGCACGTCGGCCACGCTGGCGGCGTCCAGGAAGTCCTGCCGCGTCGAGCAGTATTCGCCGTCGTCGTCGTCTTCCCAGTTCTTCATGAAGATGCCGATGACCTCATACCCCTGCTGCTTGAGCAGGTACGCGCTCACCGCGGAGTCCACGCCCCCGCTCAATCCCACCACCACACGCTGTTTGCTTGCCATGCCAGGATTATCCCAGCCGTGTCCATGCCCCGCCTTCTCCAGGGCTGTCACCGAAACGTCACGCCACGGTCGTACCGTCGCGCTGCCCGAATCGGGACCGTCGCGGCTTGACAAGGCTTGCGGTTGGACCATAGTGGCGCCTGCCTCGGCCGGTTTGTCATCCGGCCATCGCCGTGTCGTCACCTCCTTTTCACCGATCTGTCACCTTTGAAAGTGAGTCTCCACATGAACCGTACCCTCCATCGCATGGCTCTGGCCACCTTGCTGGTTTCTACCGCCACCGGGGCCAGCGCTCAAGACAAGACCCTGCGCCTGCTCACCTGGGGCGGCTATGCCCCGAAGGAAGTGGTCGAGCAATTCACCCAGGAGACCGGCATCAAGGTCGAGGTCACGCTGTCGAACAACGAAGAGATGATCTCCAAGCTGCGTGCCACGGCCGGCGCTGGCTTCGACCTGGTGCAGCCCAGCCAGGACCGGATTGCCGGCCCACAGACCGAGTTCAAGATTTACAAGGCGATGGACCTGAAGAAGATCAAGTCCGAGCTGTTCATCCCGTCCATGCTGGAAGCCACCAAGAAGAACACCACGGTGGCTGGCAAGGTGTATGGCTTGCCGCACATCTGGGGCACCGACGGCCTGGTGGTCAACACCAAGACCTCCAAGGCCACCGATTACGCCGACCTGTGCACGGCCGAGAACGCCGGCAAGGTCAGCATGCGCCTGAAGCGCCCCACGCTGATCGCCATGTCGTTTGCATCGGGCAAGGACCCGTTCAAGCTCTACAACAACCCCAAGGCCTACACCGCCCTCATGGACGACATGGGCAAGAAGCTCGCCGAGTGCAAGAAGAACGTGAAGTTCTACTGGGACGGCAAGGACCAGCTGCTCGCCGGCATCCGCTCGGGTGAACTGACCACCGCCATGATGTGGGACACCGGCGGCTGGGAGCTCAACAAGGCCAACCCGGACATCAAGTTCGTCGCGCCGAAGTCGGGCGCTCTGGGCTGGGTAGACACCTTCGCCCTGCCCGCCAAGGGCAAGAACGACGAGGCCGCCTACGCCTGGATCAACTTCAACATGCGTCCTGAAGTGGCCGCCAAGGTCGCCAGTGCCGCCGGCAACTTCACCGCCAGCAAAGGCGCCGACCAACTGGCCGACGCCACGCTCAAGAAGCAGTTCGCCGAGAGCTTCCCCGACGCCGCGCTGAAGAACATCAAGTGGTACCCACCGGTGCCCGCCGGCATCGAAGAGATCGAAGGCCGCGTGCTCGACCGCGTCAAAGCCGCCAACTGAGCGGTGCCCACACCCGGCGCCGCATCACCCGGCGACAACGATCTTGAGGTCCTGTCCGTCGACAGACGCTTTGGTGCGTTTGTGGCGGTGCGGGCCTTGAGTTTCAACGTCCGTCGCGGTTCGTTCTTCTCCATCCTCGGCCCCTCGGGCTGTGGCAAGACCACGCTGCTGCGCATGATCGCGGGCTTCATCGCGCCCGACAGCGGCGACCTGCGCATCAAGGGTGCGTCCATGCTGGGCGTGCCACCCAACCGGCGGCCGGTGAACATGGTGTTCCAGCACCTGGCGCTGTTTCCCATGATGAGCGTGGGCGAGAACATCGCCTACGGGCTGCAGCGCCGTGGACTCAAGGGCCCGGCCATCCAAGCCCGGGTCACCGACATGCTGCAGCGCGTGGGCCTGCCCGGCAGCGCACACAAACGCATCGACCAGCTCTCGGGCGGGCAGAAGCAGCGCGTGGCCATCGCGCGATCGCTGGTGCTGGAGCCCACCCTGCTGCTGCTGGACGAACCGCTGGGCGCACTCGACCTGAAACTGCGCGAACACATGAAGGTCGAGCTCAAGCAACTGCAGGCCGAGATCGGCACCACCTTCGTCTACATCACGCACGACCAGTCGGAAGCGCTGGTGATGTCGGACCAGGTCGCAGTGATGAACCAGGGCCGGTTTGAACAGGTCGGCAGCCCGCAGCAGCTCTACTACCAGCCGACCACATCGTTCGTGGCCGGCTTCGTGGGCAACAACAACCGCTTCGAGGGCCACGTGGAGCAGCTCAACGGTGCCCAGGTGCAGCTGCGCACCGGCAGCGGCATGGCGCTGTGGGCGCAGGCCGTGGGCACCATCTCGGCGGGCCAGGCCGCCGTGGTCTTCGTGCGGCCCGAGGCTATCGAGATCGGGCGCAGCCCACGCGAGTTGCCCGCTGGCGATCCGGCCTGGAGCGCGGTGGTCGACAGCGTGTTGTTCGACGGCGGCAACTCCACCGTGCAGGTGCGCGAGGCGCGCAGCAACACACCCCTGCACATCGCCCTGCCCCTCACCGGGCGGCTGGCCGACCTGAAGCCGGGTGAGACGGTGCACTTCGCCTACCAGAGCGCGCAGGCCTGGTGTTTCGCGGCCTGACGACGCGATGAGCCAGACCGCCCACCGCCGCTTCTTTCTCGGGGTGCTGCTCGCCCCGATGCTGCTGTGGCTGCTGGGCCTGGTGGTGCTGCCGCACGTGGAGTTGCTGGTGCTGTCGCTGCAGGCACGCACCGGCCCGGGCGAATACGCGCTCAGCCTGGACCAGTACCGCACCTTCGTGGACGAGCCGCTGTACTGGAACACCTTCGTGCGCACGGCCACGCTGTCGGTGCTGGCCACGGTGTTCACCTTGTTGCTGGCCTTCCCGGCCGCCTGGTACATCGCCAAGGTGGCGCGCGGGCGCGCCAAAACCGTGCTGCTGGTGCTGTGCCTGCTGCCGTTCTGGGTCAGCGAGATGGTTCGCACCCTGGGCTGGCTGATCCTGCTGCGCGAGACCGGCGTGGTCTCCAGCCTGCTGCAGAGTCTGGGCCTGGCCAGCGCGCCAGTGGAGCTGCTCTACCGCGATGCCACCATCCTCGTCGGCCTGGTCTATGCCTCGCTGCTGTTCATGGTGATCCCGCTCGTCAACAGCCTGGAGAGCCTGGACGACAGCCTGATCGAGGCCGCCTACGACCTCGGCGGCAGCACCGCCAACATCGTGCGCCGCATCGTCATTCCCCACGCGGCGCCCGGCATCGCGGCCGGCTGCATCGTGGTCTTCATGCTGTGCCTGGGCAACTACCTCACGCCCACGCTGCTGGGCGGCAAGAACTCGCTCTGGTTCACCGAGCAGATCTACACCCAGTTCATCACCCGCTTCAACTGGAACCAGGGCGCGGCCTTCGGTTTCCTGCTGCTGGGCTTGTCCACGCTCCTGGTCTGGGTTGGCTTGCGACTCACAGGTCAGCGCTTCGGTGCGGTGATGAAGACATGAAGCCCCCACGTTCACTTCGTTCTCTGCCCCCCGAGGGGGCGCTCAGTGTCCTTCGGGCGGCCGTTCGGCCACTGACATGATCCCCAGCCTGCCCCGCTCCTTCGCACAGCGCTTCGGCCTCAACGCCTTCGTGTTCGTGTTCTTCGTGTTCCTGTTCGTGCCGCTGGCGGTGGTGGCGGTCTTCGCGTTCAACAACGCGCCCTATCCCACACCGCCCTGGATGGGCCTCACGCTGGACTGGTTCGTGGCGAACAGCGACAGCCGCACCGGGGTGCTGTTCGACGCCGAATTGATTCAGAGCCTGGGCACCAGCGCGTGGGTCGCCTCCTGGGTCACGGTGCTGTCGGTCGGCGTGGGCACCTGCAACGCCTTCTTGCTGGAACGCTTCGACTTTCCCGGCAAGAACGCCATCGCCTTGCTGAGCATGCTGCCGCTGGTGATCCCGGGCGTGATCCTGGGCATCTCCATCCTCGCGTTCGCCAGCCGCATCGCCAACTTCGCCGACGAGGCCTGGGGCCTGGAACTGGACTTCTTGCGCCCGGGCCTGCCGCTGGTGATCCTGGGGCAGTTCTGCTACATCGTCACCATCGCCACGCTCACCATCTCGGCCAGCCTGCGCCGCTTCGACCGCACGCTCGAAGAGGCCGCCTACAACCTCGGCGCCAGCCGCGCTGCGGTGCTGCGGACCATCACGCTGCCCTACCTGCGGTCCAGCATGATCGGCGCCGCCGCCATGGCTTTCCTCATGTCGTTCGAGAATTTCAACACCACGCTCATGCTCGTGGGCTCGGACTCGCCACTCACCGTGCTCATGTACAGCCGCATGCGCGAAGGCGCCACACCGGTGCTCAACGCGATCAGCCTGTTCCTCATGATCGCCTCGGCCCTGCTCGCGCTGATGCTCTTGTGGCGCAAGTCACCCGAACACGCGCCAGGCCACTGACCTGCCGCGTTACCGTTGCTGACATCCGTCACACAGCGGCTTAAGGCTCACTTCAAGTTCGCCCGTTTCAATGCCTTCACCAGCAACCGCTGGCATCGAATCACAAGGAAACGAGTCATGAAATCTGTTGTTCTCTCCGCTCTTCTTCTCGCCGTGGCTGGGGCCGCCGTTGCCGGTCCTTCGTGCAACGCTCCGAAGGAAAAATGGATGCCCGAGGCCGCCTTCAAGAAGGATGTGGAAGCCCAGGGCTACCAGATCAAAACCTTCAAGGTGAGCAAAGGCCACTGCTATGAGATCTACGGCACCGACAAGGCCGGCAAGAAGGTCGAGATCTACTTCGACCCGGTGAGCGGCAAGCCCGTCGAGCAGAAGTGACCACCGTCGCATCGAAGCGGGTCTGGGACCCGCTGGTGCGCGTCTTCCACTGGTCGCTGGTGGCCTGCGTGCTGCTCAACCTCTTTGTGGTGGACGACGGTGAAGCCCTGCACCAGTGGCTGGGCTACGCAGCCGCCGCACTGGTGGGCGTGCGCGTGGTGTGGGGCTTCATCGGCCCGCGCCACGCGCGCTTTGCCGATTTTTTCCCGACACCACGCCGCGTGGCCAACCATGTTCGCGCCCTGCTGCGCGAGGAGCCAGAACACCACTGGGGCCACAACCCCCTGGGCGCGCTGATGGTGCTGGGCCTCCTGTCCATGGTGCTCGCGCTCGGCCTGACCGGGTGGATGCAGGGACTGGACGCGTTCTGGGGTGAGGAATGGCTGCAGGACCTGCACGAAGGCCTGGGCGAGTGGTTGATGCCCATGGTCGGCCTGCACGCCGCGGCCGCCATCGTCATGGGCCGCATCGAGCGCACGCGTCTGGTCAAGGCCATGGTGACCGGCGTGAAGGAGCGCTACTGACGCCTCTGGGCTGCGTGGCACACTCGTTCCATGTCCCCGAGCGTGCAGCCCAACGAGGTGGAGTTCACCGCCATTCGCGCCCAGGGCGCGGGCGGGCAGAACGTGAACAAGGTGTCCAACGCGGTGCACCTGCGTTTTGCCATCCACGCCTCGTCGTTGCCCGAGGCCGTGAAGGAACGCCTGCTCGCGCTCAGCGACCAGCGCATCACCACCGAGGGTGTGGTCGTAATCAAGGCGCAGACCAGCCGCAGCCTGGAACAGAACAAGGCAGAAGCGCTGGAGCGCCTGCAGGCGCTGGTGGACAGCGTGGCCACGCTGCCCAAGGCGCGCAAGGCCACCCAACCCACCTTCGGCTCGAAACAGCGCCGGCTCGAAGGCAAGGCCACGCGCTCGACCGTCAAGCAGTTGCGCGGTCGCGTGCGCGGACTCGACTGAAACAGCCGCTGCTTGGTTCGCTTAAGGTTTTTTTACGATTCCTTTAAGCGCTATTTAGCAGCGCGCACCGCAGTGGATTCCTAGACTTGTCCTCCATGAATCGCGGCACATGGGGTGCAGCGGTCATCCAGGGACACACCGGGCTCAGCCCGTCAAAGGAACCACCATGCAATCCCACGCCATCGAAATGGCCCACGTCGCCGCCACCGCCCGCACCGGTCTGGGCCGTTTCAACATGTATGCCGGCATCCACAAGGCGCTGCGCGCCTTCATGGCCGACACCCTGCTCACCGTCGGCCGCGCCGACCCGTCGGACGCTGCCGATGTCAACCATGCGGCGGCCCGCGTGGGCGAGCTCATGGACCTGTGCGCCAGCCACGTCGCCCACGAGAACAATTTTGTGCACCCGGCACTTGAAGCG
Source organism: Hydrogenophaga sp. PBL-H3 (assembly GCF_010104355.1). Taxonomy (NCBI): domain Bacteria; kingdom Pseudomonadati; phylum Pseudomonadota; class Betaproteobacteria; order Burkholderiales; family Comamonadaceae; genus Hydrogenophaga; species Hydrogenophaga sp. PBL-H3. Next base: position 323,028 of record NZ_CP044972.1, on the reverse strand, counting down.
CGTTGCCCCGGCGTCTGCGGGCCTGTGGCACAAGACCACGAAGGCCACCTGCACGTTATTGCCCACCTGCGCGATGCCGCCCTCTCCCTGGTGAAGCTGGAGGCTGGCGAGCGCGAGGCCGCGCTGCAGGCCCTCTACCTGGCGCTGGCCCTCTTCGTGGCCGACAACCACCAGCACATGCACGCCGAGGAAACGGTGCACAACGCCGCGCTCTGGGCCGCCTACAGCGATGCCGAGCTGATCGGCATCCACGACGCCCTGCTGGCCACCATTGCGCCAGTCGAGATGATGCTGGTGATGCGCTGGATGCTGCCGCAGCTGAGCGCCCCCGAGCGCCTGGGTGTGATGCAGGGCATGCGCGCCGGGGCGCCCGCGCCCGTGTTCGAGGGCATGCTGACAACCATCCAGGGGTTGCTCATCCCGCGCGATTGGGCCAAGCTCGCCCGCGGCCTGGGCCTGCCACCGGTGCCCGGCCTGGTGACGGTCTGAGTTCGCGGATCAAGCCGCCACGTCTTCCAGCTCGACCGGGCCATTCGCCTCGAAGCGGAAGCAGCCGCGCCCGGTCTTCTGGATGCGCAGCTGCGGGCACTGTTCGGCCAGCCGGCGGTGCAGCAACAGGAGCCGGGCTTCGAGGTTGTCGGCCACGTCGGGCAGGCGCAGCGAGCTGTCCAGCCGCAGCTCGCGGTTGGTGAACTCGCAGCGGCCCTGCTGGCCATCTCGCAGCAGCTTCCACAGAATGGCGCCGGCCACGCCCTTGATCAGGTAGGCGTTGTTGATGAACACGCTGTCGTTGCTGCGGTAGTGGCGCACGTGCAGCGCCGGTCCCGCCGGCGCTGGCACCACCGCCGCGGCGGCCTCTGGCTCGTCCTCGGTGCAAGGGGCCTCGGCCTCGTGCATCAGGTCGATCGCCGCGCCCAGCTGGCCACCGAGCGCGACCAGCAGATCTTCGTCCTCGAAGCTGAACTGCATGTCCAGCGGACTCTCGACAAAAAGCACCCCCACCACGCGCCCGGCCGACTGCAGCGGCACCGCCATCTGGCTGTGCGGCTCCGGCAGGCCGGGGTAGGGAATGTCGGTGTTCTGCGGCTGTGCGTCGCCCAGGCTGTTGCGCATGGCGCGGCTGTACAGGTAGGCGCTGGTCATGTGCATGATGCGCACCGGCGTGCATTCGCGCGCGGCCACACCGATCACGCCATCGCCCAGAGCGATCTCGGAGCCCACGCCCGAGGTCTCGTAGCCGCGGCTGGCCACGGTGTAGAGCCGCTGCGTGGTGGTGTCCAGGATCAGCACCATCGCATGGCGCACCGCGAGGTCTTGCGCCAGGGTGTCCAGCGTGACATCAAGCGCCGCGCCCAGGCTGCGCGCGGCCGACAGGCGCGCACTGCCGCGGCGCAACACGGACAGGTGGTTGGGCCTGGCTGGCGGCTGTGGCAGGGCCTCGGGCAGGGGCTCCTGCGGCAGGCGCTCGACCTCGATCACCTCGTGGATGTCCGATCCGAGCAGGCGGAACACATCGGCCATGCCGGTGTGCGAGGCAATGCCGGCGAGCTGGGCTTTCATGCTCTCGAAGACTGGCCCCGAGGACTCGGTGCGCAGGTAGCGCAGGTGCAGCCGGTAGAACACCGCGTTGAGCGGGTTGAGCACCAGCAGCGTGGAGCGCGGGTTGGCCAGCAGGTTCTGGCGCGTCTTGTTGAAAAACTGGAACGACAGCGACACGTGGCCCTCGTCCACGTAGTAGACCTGCGAGATGTAGGCCACGTTGGGCGTGCCGTCGGCCCCGCAGGTGGCCATGATGGCGGGAATGGCGCCCTCCAGGCAGGGGCGCACCTCGCCCAGGTCCACCGCAGGCAGCGGCAGCGCGGCCGTCATGGCATGCCCACGATGGGTTGGCCCGCCTTGGGGCCGGGGGTCTGGTCAAACGCCAGTTCGGGCTCGAACTCGATCGCCACCACGTCGTCGAGTCGGTGCGCCAGCATCGCGCGCGCATAGACCGCGCCAAAACCGATGCGCGTGAGTTCAATCTCCATGCCGCGCAGGTAGCGCTGCAGCGCGGGCACGTCGGCGTCGGTGGCTTCGCGCAGGCGGGCCGCGCGGGTCTTGAGCTGCACCGTGCGGTGTGTGCTGGGCTGGCTGAACACGGCGGCGAGCCGCGCGCTGCGGGCCACGTCGCGCAGCAGCTGTGTCGACTGGCTGCGGCAGACGAAGACGGTGATGCGACGTCCGCCATCGCCGATGTGGCTGCCCACCGCGCGCATCACGCTGGGCGCGAGGTCGGTGCCGCAGCTGCTGACGATCACGGACACCCCGCCGTCCATCATGGCCAGGTGGTCGGCAGACAACAGGGTTGGCGCGGGGGCGGTGGGCATGGAGGGCGGGCTCGGATCGCTCTGGATCATAGCCACGGCCCCGCACGCGGCCAAGAGGGATGCCGTTACTTCAGGGCTTCGCTGGGCGCGCGGCTGTGGGCGTTGTTGGTGTCCACCAGCAGGCGCAGCAGCTTCATGAACTGTTCGCGCTGGCGCTCGGTCAGCGGCCCCAGGATCAGGTCTTGCGCACCCAGCATGGCCGGCACCGCCTCGCTCAGCAGTTGCACACCGGCGTCGGTGAGCGCAAGCTGGCGGGCGCGTCGGTCCTCGGGGGCGGTCTTGCGCTCCAGCCAGCCACGGGCTTCCAGCCGGTCGACCACGCCGCCGGTGGTGGAAGCGTCCAGCGCGATGGTGCGCGCCAGCGTGCGCTGGTCGATGCCCGGGTGGTTGGCCACGGTCTGCAAGGCGGCGTATTGCACCGGGGTGATACCGATCTCGCCGAGCTCCTGCAGGAAGATGCCCACCGAAATCTGGTGCAGCCGGCGGATGTAGTGACCGGGCTGGTGGTCGATGTCGACGGTGGGAGGGCTGCGTTTCATGGCGATGGATGGTGTTGCAGGAATCCTAGCACCGACCTTACACTAAGTACACTTATCATCAGCATGCAGCGCAATCTCAGGAGACAACCATGAACACAAGCCCTTCAGACCTGCCGGTTATCGTGGCCGGCGGCGGCATCGGCGGCCTGGCCGCAGCCCTGGCCCTGGTGCGCCAGGGCTTTCGCGTCAAGGTGCTGGAGCAGGCGGCCGAGCTGGGCGAGATCGGCGCCGGCATGCAGCTCGGGCCCAATGCGTTCCACGCCTTCGACGCGCTGGGCGTGGGCGAGCAGGCACGCAAGCGCGCGGTCTACACCGACTTCATGGTCATGCACGACGCGATCGACGAAGTCCAGGTCGGCAAGATCCCCACCGGCGAGGCCTTTCGCCAACGCTTCGGCAACCCCTACGCGGTGATTCACCGGGCGGACGCGCACACATCCCTGCTGGAAGGCGTGCAGGCCAGCGGGCAGATCGAGTTCGTCACCTCCGCCCGCGTGGTGCGCATCGAGCAAGATGCGAACGGCGTCACCGTGCACGACCAGCATGGCAACACCCACCGGGGCCTGGCGCTGATCGGGGCCGACGGCGTGAAGTCGGTGGTGCGCCAGCAGTTCGTGGGCGACGAGGCGCGTGTGACCGGCCACGTGGTCTACCGCGCCGTGGTGGACAAGGCCGACTTCCCCGAAGACCTGCGCTGGAACGCGGCCAGCATCTGGGTGGGCCCGAACTGCCACCTGGTGCACTACCCGCTGCGTGGCGGCGAGCAATACAACGTGGTCGTGACCTTCCACAGCCGTGAACAGGAAGAGTGGGGCGTGACCGAAGGCAGCCAGGCGGAGGTGCAGAGTTACTTTCAAGGGCTGTGCCCCAAGGCGCGGCAGCTGATCGACCTGCCCAAGAGCTGGAAACGCTGGGCCACGGCCGACCGCGAGCCGATCGGCCAATGGAGCTTTGGCCGCGTCACGCTGCTGGGCGACGCGGCCCACCCCACCACGCAGTACATGGCCCAAGGCGCGTGCATGGCGATTGAAGACGCGGTGACGCTGGGCGAGACGCTGCGCGTGCACGGCAACGACATCGAGAAGGCCTTTGACCTCTACCAGCGCTCGCGCGTGGCACGCACCGCGCGCATCGTGCTGAGCTCGCGCGAGATGGGCCGCATCTACCACGCCAAGGGTGTTGAACGCCTGGTGCGCAACGACCTGTGGAAAGGCCGCACACCCGAACGCTTCTACGATGCGATGGAATGGCTGTACGGCTGGAACGTCGAGAACTGCCTGGCCGCCCACTGAACACACGGAGACACCATGAACGACCTCGGACGACTCGAAGACCTGCCCGCCGACTACGTGGCCGAGCTGCGCGCGCTCAACCTGGTGCCGCTGTGGCCCAGCCTGCGCGGCGTGCTGCCGCCCACCATTCCCACGCGCCAGACCCAGGCCACGCACTGGCCCTACAAGACCATCAAGCCGCTGCTGCTCAAAGCCGGCGAGCTCACCCCGATCGAGAAGGCCGAGCGCCGCGTGCTGGTGCTGGCCAACCCGGGCCACACACTGGAGAAGATGCAGGCCAGCGCCGCCATGTACCTCGGCATGCAACTGCTGATGCCCGGCGAGTGGGCGCCCAGCCACCGCCACACGCCCAACGCGGTGCGCATGGTGGTCGAAGGCGAAGGTGCCTGGACCACGGTGGACGGCGAGAAGTGCCCCATGTCGCGCGGCGACCTGATCCTCACGCCCACCGGCCTGTGGCACGAACACGGCCACGACGGAGACGAGCCGGTGATCTGGCTCGACGTGCTGGACCTGCCGCTGGCCTACTACCTGGAGGTGAGCTACCACCTCAACGGCACGCGCCAGGAAACGAAACCGGGCCAGGGCGACCGAGCCTACGCGCGTGCCGGCGTGGTGCCCACCCCCGTGTTCGGCCGCAGCGGCAAGCGCTACCCCATGCTGCGCTACCCCTGGGCCGATGCAAAAGCCGCGCTGGAGTCGCTCGCGGCCGACCGGCCCGACGTGGACGCGGTGCAGGTGACCTACGTGAACCCCGAGACCGGCGAAGACGTGGAGAACATCCTCGGCTTCCACGCACTGATGCTGCGCCCGGGGCAGACGCTGAGCCTGCCCGCGCGCTCGCCGGCCGTGGTCTACCACGTGATCGAAGGCGCGGCGCGTGTGGCCACCGAAGCCCAGGGTTTCGACCTGGTCGCTGCCGACACCTGCTGCATCCCCGGCTACACCGCCACCACCCTCACCAACGCCTCGGCCAGCGCGCCGGCCTTCCTCTTCATCGCCGACGAATCGCCGCTGCACCGCAAGCTCGGCGTGTACGAAGTGCGCCCCGACAACCAACCGTCCATGCCCTGAACCGGCTCCACACCATGACCACCTACCTCTTCCCTCCGCCCCCCGTCGCGTCCGTGCCCGTGCGCGGCAAGACCGAGCACTTCCCCGTCAACCGCCTATTCTTCGTCGGCCGCAACTACCACGCGCACGCGGTGGAAATGGGCAAGCCGGTGGACAAGTCGGTCGAGCGGCCGTTCTACTTCACCAAGGCGCCGCAGACGCTGGCGCTCTCGGGCGCCACCACGCCCTACCCGAGCGAGACGGCCAACTACCACTTCGAGATGGAACTCGTGCTGGCCATCGGCAAGCCCGGCTTTCGCGTGAAGGCAGACGACGCGCACGAGATCATTTACGGCTACGCGGCAGGCCTGGACATGACGCGGCGCGATCTGCAGCTGGTGGCGCGCGACAAAGGCCGCCCCTGGGACCTGGGCAAGGACGTGGAGCATTCGTCGGTGTGCAGCGAGATCGTGCCCATGCCGGGCGTGGTGATCGAGCGCGGCGCGATCGAGCTGTCGGTCAACGGCGCGGTGAAGCAGAAGTCAGACGTGGACAAGCTGATCTGGAACATCCGCGAAATCATTGCCGACCTCTCGCTCTTCTACCACCTGCAACCTGGCGATCTGATCTACACCGGCACGCCCGAGGGCGTGGGCGCGGTGCTGCCGGGTGACCGCATCACCGGCTCGGTGGAAGGCGTGGGCGAGGTTGCGCTGACGGTGGGCCCCAAGGCCTGAAGACACCGGCGTTTCAGCCAGGCTCCAGCCCGCGCCGGCGCATCATGTCGGCGCTCATGGCCTGCAGGGCCTGGGGCGACAGGCTGGCCTGCGCGGCCGGATAGACAAGGCCATCTTCCTCGCGCAGGTGGCGGTCATACAGACGGGCAAAGGCGGTGAGCGTGGCCGTCTCCTGCGGGCTGAAGTGGGCCCAGCCCGCGGGCGGCGCCTGCACCACCAATGCCAGCACACCGCGCGCCGCCGCCCACGCGGTGGCCATGTCGCGGTGGTCTTGCTGCAGACCCAGCACCACCTGGCGCAGCGCCGCGTCGTCGCTGGCCAGCAGCGGCGGGAACACATGGCGTTCCTCGTCTTCGTGGTGCAGCGGCGCGGCCAGATCGAAATAGCGCATCACGTCGCGCGCGGCGCTGGCCACGCTGTCGTCCCAGCCGCGCACCAGAACATGCTGCTGCAGCTTGACCAGCAAACCCAGCATGCGCTCCACGCGCTCGTGGCAGGCGCCCAGCATCTCGAACGGCGCCTCGAAACCCGCGGCGGGCGCGCGGTGCCCGGGCAGCGTGATGGATGTGAGCGGGATCGCAGTGACCATTTCAGCCCAGGGCCACGGCCTGCCCTTGCAGGTTGAACGGTATGAAGGCCTGCAACTGGCCCTGGCGGATCGCCTCCACCATGTCCTGCAGCGGCTGCTCGGCCTCGGCGCTGTCGGGCTGGCGGCCCGGTGTGCCCGCCAGTGCGGCGGCAAACACCATGCCCCAGGGCTGGCCAAAGGCCTCGGCCTCGCGCACCAGCTGGTCGAACGATTCCAGTTCGTCCAGCCCCTTGTCCACACACATCTGCGGCACCAGCGCGCCCCCCTCGCCGCGCTCGAATTCGAGCCGCTGGGCGGGCGTGGCATCGTCGGGCAACTCGATGCCGGCAAACACGAACAGCAGGCGCTGCGGCAGGGGCTGGCTGCGCGCGGCGCTCAGCAGATCGTCAAAGGTCTGAATGTTCATGGGTTCTCCAATATCAAGCGGTCTTCGCTGGCGCAGGGCCGAGCGTGCTGCAATAGTCGGCCACGGTGGGGCGCACGCGCGCGGGCCGGCGCGCCGCCACCGTGCCCACGCTCAGGAAGCACAGGGCGTGTTCACCCGCGTGCAGGCCAAAGCGCTGGCGCAAGGCGGTGGAGCCGAGCGCCTTGCCGCTGGTGAGCGCCGACCCGAACCCCATGGCGGTGGCCATGAGCAGCATGTTCTGCACAGCGCAGCCGGCCGACAGGATGCGCTCGGCCAGGTCCACCGACGGGTCGCCGCACTGCCCGTCGACCACCACCAGCAGCAGCAAGGGCGCACGGTGCGCCTTCTCGCGCGCCTGGTCCAGTTGCTCGGGCGTGGCAGTGGCGTCGCGCTCGCGCAGGGCCTGGGCAAACACCTCGGCCAGCGAGCCGCGTTCGGTGCGGGGCACGATCACGAAGCGCCAGGGCAGCAACTGCCCGTGGTCGGGCGCGGCGGCGGCCGCACCCAGCAAGGTCTGCAGCTGGTCCGCATCCGGGCCGGGTGCCAGCAGGCGCTTGGGCAGCACGGTCTGGCGCGCGTGGATCAGGTCGGCCGCCACCTGCGCCCATTCGGGCCCGGCGGCCTCGGTGGCCTCGGTGGCCTCGGTGCGTGAAAACGGGGTGTCCAGGTTCAGCATGTGTTGATCTCCAGGTCAGCCCGGCCGGCCGTCGGCGCGCACGCGGCCGTACCAGCCCGAGAGGCGAAGGGCCCACACGCCCATGACGCCGGCCCACAACAGGGCGGCCAGCACGAGCAGCCAGACCGGGGAGGGCCACAGCGCGGCGGCGATGCGCAGCAGCACAGCCAGCTGCAGCAGCCAGAACAGCGTCCACACGAGTGTGTCGGCCACCAGCGCGCGACCGCTGTGGCCGCACGACACGCGCGTGACCATGGCCAGCATGAGCGAGCCCAGGCAACCCATGCTGAGCGCATGCAGGGGCGCCAGACCGAGCACCGGCGTGCCCAGGCCCCAGCCAGCCAGCTGCGACACGCCCGCCAGCACGAAGGACAGGCCCAGCCACAGGAAGCCCAGGTGCAACATGGCCAGCAGGCGGATCTTCAGGCTCTGCACCAGGCCCCACACCACCGCCAGCCACAGGATGACGCCGCCGGCGCCCAGCTCCAGCAGGCCGCGCGCCAGCATCCAGGCGCGCGCGAGCGGCCCGGACAGCAGCCCGGGCAGCCACACCGCCAGCACCTCCACGGCCACCGCCAGCAGCAGCGCCCACAGCCCCCAGAACGGCCGCCACGCGCCCACCATGGGCACGGCGCTGGAGGTGAAGAATGGAATCATGCGGTGCGCCACCGCCACGTAGGTCACCACCACGAAGCCCCAGAGCGCGGTGCGCACCGCCGCGCCGGCCAAGTCGATCTCGCCGGCCGCCAGCGCCACGGTCATCAGCGCCAGGCTGGCCACGCCGACCAGACCGGCCACGCCCACGGTGCGGGCGTGCACGCGGTCGGGCTCGGTGCTGCGCCGCACCAGCGACCAGAACCGCAGCACCACTGCGCCCAGGCCGAGGCAGGCCGCACCCGCGCCGGCCAGCGCCAGCGATACGTGCGTGTGCACGCCGGTGAGCCAGAGCAGCCAGCCCAGCGCCTGCAGCAGCAGCGGCGCCAGCAGCGCGCGCGCGACCGGCGGGGCCACGCCCAGCCACTTGGGCCCGGCGGTGAACAGGAAGCCCGAGAAGAACAGCGGAATGAAGCCGAAGGTCATGACCGCAGCGTGGCCCAGCGTGGGCGAGAACGCGTAGCGCAGGCCGATCAGGCCGCTGGCGCGGTCCACCTGCACCAGCGCCCACCACAGGCCCGAGGCCAGCAACAGCAGCATGGCCAGCGCAAAGCCCAGGCGGTGCGGCGCGAGCAGCAGGTGGCGCACGCGCCAGGGGCGCCGAGCGGGCGGTTCGCCCCCGCGCGGCGACAAGCCCTGCGTGCGCGCCACAGTGCTCATCCACACGCTCCGAGGTGACCGCACTGCGTGCAGTAGTCACAGCCGTCCTTGCGGATCACCGCGTGCGCGCCGCATTCGCCGCACTTCTTGCCCGGCATGAGGCCCGGCGTGGCGGCCACCACCACCGGCGCTGGCGGCAAGCCCGCGGGCGTGACCCCGGCGCGCTGCGCGATCAGCGTCTGCACCGCGTACGCAATGGCCGCCACCACCGAGTCGTGCCACATCGGCACATGGGTGCCGTCGGCCTTCTGGTGCGTGCCCATGCGCACCGGGCCACGGTCCCAGACCACCTTGCGCATGTCGCGCAAGGCGCGCTCCAGGAAACCCCCGCGCGCGGCCAGCGAGAGCAGCCGCATGCTGGACGACACCCACTGCTGCGACTCACCGCTCTGCCCCACCGGCATGAAGAACTCGATCGCGCGCTCGACCGTGCCCGAGCCGTCGGCCGTGGGCACGGGCAGGAACGACACCAGCAGATACAGGGTCTGGTGGCCCTCCTGCGTCCAGTACTCGATCTTGTCGGCCACGGCCGAGAGCGCGCCCGGTGGCCGGCTCTCGATCACCGTGCGCATGGGGTCCACCGTGGCCACGCTGGCCGTGGTCTCCGGCGTGGGTCCGGTGTCGAGCACCGAGCCCAGGATGGCGTTGGGCCGGTAGGTCGCCAGGCCCTTGAGCTGGGCGCGCCAGGCCTGCTGGTACAGGCCCTTGAAGTCGTCGTACGGGTAATCGGCCGGCACGTTCACCGTCTTGGAAATGGCGGTGTCCACGAAGGGTTGCACCGCCTCCATCATGGCCAGGTGGTCGGTCGCCGGCATCGCCAGCGCGTTCACAAAGTACTCGGGCAGCTGCGCCGTGTCGCCACCGAGTTCGCGGTAGAGCCGCCAGGCGTGGTCTTCCACCGCGTAGTCGGTGGTGCTGCCGTCGGCCTCGCGTTTCTTGCGCCGGTACATCCAGGAAAACGGCGGCTCGATGCCGTTGGACGCGTTGTCGGCAAAGGCCAGGCTCACCGTGCCGGTGGGTGCGATGGACAGCAGGTGGCTGTTGCGGATGCCGTGCGTGCGGATCGCCGCGCGCAGCGCCTCGGGCAGGCGGCTGGCGAAGGTGCCCTCGGCCAGGTACCCGTCGGCGTCGAACTTGGGGAACGCGCCCTTCTCTTTCGCCAGCGCCACCGAGGCCGTGTAGGCCGCGTCGCGCATGCGCTCGGCGATTTGCGCGGCCAGGGCGCGCCCCTCGGCGCGGTCGTAGCGCACGCACAGCATGGCAAGCGCATTGCCCATGCCGGTGAAACCCACGCCGATGCGCCGCTTGGCCGCGGACTCCTCGCGCTGCTGCGGCAGCGGCCAGAAGGTGACATCGAGCACGTTGTCCAGTGCTCGCACCTGCAGGGCCACGACCCGCTCGAAGGCCTCGAAGTCGAAGGTGGGCAGGCCGCCGAAGCCGAAGGGGTGGCGCACGAAGCGCGGCAGGATCACCGGCCCGAGGTCGCAGCAGCCGTAGGGTGGCAAGGGCTGCTCGCCGCATTGCCCTGTCACCAGGCCATTGAAGATCACGGTGTTGTGATCGGCCTGGGTGGTGTCGAACACCGCTTCCTGACCGGCGGGCACGATGGCTGCAATCCGGCTGGCGAAGCGCTGGGTTTTGCGCAAGACCTTGTCGGCCACCCACGCGCGGTAGCGGGCTGTTTTGTAGTCGAGCAGGAAACCGACCTCGCTCATGAACTGCTCGCGGGACTCACCATCAATGATGATTTCGTATTGAGACTTGCAGGCGTAGTCGGCCTGCCCCCCCTTTCCATCGGGCATGGCCTTCACGGTCGCCTCCCGGCGCAGTCGCACACGGCTGAACACACCGAAGTTGGCCAGCAGCACCTGCACATCTTTCAGCAGCTGTGGGTAGCTGGAGCTCAAACGGATGGAACAACTCTCGCTGGCGCTGGAGACGTTGACCGTGCCATCGGTTTGAAACAGTGCGCGCAGATAGGCCTTGACGCACGCCTCACTGCCTTGCCACACCACCTCGGGCACCCGGAGTTTGGTGTCGCGCGTGAAACCAAGCGCTTCCAGGGCACGCGCCAGCAGCACGGAGCGAATGAAGACGTGGTTGCGCTCGACCACCGCCACCGGCGCGACGCAATAGGTCCGCTGTGTTCGCGACAGGCCGGCGATCATGGCGTTGACCGTGGTGGTCACCCGCTCCGCGAGTTCACGCTCCTGGTTCCAGAGGTTGATGCACACCACCTCCCGCCCTTTCCCTCGGTGGGTGAAATGGCCATCGCCCGTGATCAGGCCGAGCAGCATGCCCAGCTCCTCGCTGCCTTGTTGACCAAACTGGCCCTTGCCGGACTGCACCCACAACTCGTCGCCTACCTTCAAGTCCGACAGCCTGATCTTGCCGCGCGACGTGTAGAACTCGTGCCAGGCCGTGGCCTTGATCTCATGGCCGTCTTCGGTGGTGACCTGGAACACATCGGTCAGGCGGGCGGTCATGAACGCGGGCTTGGCGGAACGGATGTCGACACCACGCCCCTCGCCGCCCAGAGCCCGGCGGTCCACCGTGGTCTCCAGGAGCAGTCCGCTGTTGTAGAGGTCACCGATCCGCACCAGCCCGTGTTGTGTCGCCAGCCGGGTGTCGGCCGTCACACAGGGGTTGGTCGCCTCGATCGACTCGCAGTAGCGCAGGTTGTTGTCCTGCTGGATGTGGTCGAGGAACAGGATGCCGGGTTCGGCGAAGTCGTAGGTGGAGCGCATCACCGTGTCCCACAGTTCGCGCGCGGGCTGGCTGCGGTAGACCCACAGACCGTCGGCGCGCTGGTGGGCGCCCTGGGCCATCAGGGCCGCGCCGGGGCGGGCGCGGTGCACCAGTTCCCAGGGCTGGCCGTCGGCCAGGGCGCGCATGAAGGCGTCGCTCACGCCCACCGACACGTTGAAGTTGTTCCAGCGCCCCGGCGTTCGCTTGGCGGTGATGAACTCGAGCACGTCGGGGTGGTCGATGCGCAGCACGCCCATCTGCGCACCGCGCCGCGCGCCCGCGCTCTCCACCGTGGCGCACGACTGGTCGAACACATTGATGTAGCTGCACGGACCCGAGGCCAGCGAGGCGGTGGCCTTGACCTCGGCGCCGCGCGGGCGGATGCGCGAGAAGTCGTAGCCCACACCGCCGCCGCGCCGCATGGTCTCAGCCGCCTCGCGCAGGGCTTCGTAGATGCCGGGGTAACCGCCGTCGTCCACGCCCTGGATGCAGTCGCCCACGGGCTGCACGAAGCAGTTGATCAGCGTGGCCTGGATGGTGGTGCCGGCCGCGCTCATGATGCGACCGGCCCCGATGGCGCCGGCCTGCAGGTTGTCGAAGAAGCGCTGTTCCCACAGCGCGCGGTCGGCCTCGGCTTCCACCGAGGCCAGGGCGCGCGCCACGCGGCGGTAGATGTCCTGCTCGCTGGTCTCACCGTCCTTGAGGTATTTCTCCTTCAGCACGTCCAGGGTGATGGGTTGCTGGCCGATGGTGCTGGCGGATTTCAATGCGTCGCGTTTCATGGTCGGATGTTCTTTCATTAAGCCGACGCAGGATGGACACCGCCCAGCAGCCAGCGCATGAGGTCCTGCACCGGGCGGATCTGCTGGCCAAACGGCAGCACACCCGCACCCCGGAAAAACAGGCCCTTCTGCGCGTCGCCGTCGAGCGCGTGACCGAGCTGCTGGTCGATGCAGAACTGCCCCATCTCGCCCTTGCCTTCGCGCAGGCCGCAATGGGCCAGGCAGTCGAACGCCATGTTGCACTTTTTCTTCACATGCGCAACCGCCTTCAGTCGCGGCTCCAGGCGCAGGTATTTGTCCAGCCAGGGAGTGCGCACGGCGCGCGCGGGCAGGCCGGCCACGCTGACGAACTCCACCAGGTCCTCAGGTCGGGCCTCGGCCAGCACGCGCTTGAAGGCCGGGTCGGCGTCGCATTCGCGCGTGACGGCGAAGGCCGTGCCGAGCTGCACCGCGCTGGCACCCAGGGCCTGCAGGCGCAGGATGTCGTCGCGGCAACTGACGCCGCCGGCGGCGATGAGCGGAATTTCGCGCTCGATGCCGGCGGTCTTGAAGAAGTCGAGCACCTGCGGGATCACGACCTCGAAATCAAAGCGGGTGTCCTGCAGGTCGGCCACCTTGGCCGCACCGAGGTGGCCGCCGGCCAGCCGGGGGTGCTCGATCACGATGGCGTCGGGCAGGCGACCCTTTTTCTCCCACTTGCGCACCAGCAGCTGCACGCCGCGCGCGTCAGACAGGATGGGGATGAGCGCGGTGTCGGGGTGCTCGCGCGCCAGCTCGGGCAAATCCAGCGGCAGGCCCGCGCCCACCACCACCGCGTCGGCGCCGCTCTGCAGCGCCTGGCGCACGTACCGCTCGTAGGCGCTGAGCGCCTTCATCACGTTGACCGCGACCAGACCCTGGCCCTGCGCGAGAGCCTTCGCGCCGCGGATCTCGCGATCGAGCGCCACCAGGTTGGCCGCGTCGATGCGCTCGCGCGCGTCGGGCTCCTTGTCCAGGTGGGCGGTGGCGGCCATCAGGTCGGGGTGGCGACGGCGCAGGTCGACCGACGAGACCGTGCCCACGCCGCCCAGGCCCGCCACGGTGCCCGCCAGCGAGGCCGCCGACACACCCACGCCCATGCCGCCCTGCACCACCGGCAGCAGCTCGCGGCCGCGCAGGCGCCAGGTGCGCAGACCGCCCTGTCGGGCCAGGGCCTGGAGTTCGGCCGCCAGCGCTGCGGGCGCTTCAGTAACTGATGACTTGTCCATCGTGTTCCACATAAGGTTGGTACGGCCCGGTGCCGCTGTTGGAGGCTACCGAGGCCGCGATGAAATCACCTTGCTGTGCATCAAACACATGCACTTCTCCGTCTTCGATGACGTAGTGCCAGCCGTGCAGGGTGAGCCGGCCAGCCTCGACCTCGCGCCGCACCATGGGGTAGCCCATGAGGCGTTCGAGCTGCAGCACCACGGCGCGCTGCTCGGTGCGGCGCATCGACTCGGCGCAGGGCTGCACGGGCAGCAGGGCCTCGTCGATCAGCTTGAGCCACGCGGTGAGTGCCACGGCCTCGGCGGGCGCGCCTTCGTAGGCGGTGCGGATCGCGCCGCAGTGGCTGTGGCCGCAGACGACGATGCGTTCCACGTGCAGGCTCAGCACGGCGAACTCGATCGCGGCCATCGTTCCGTGCAGGCCGTGCGATTGATCGTGGGGAGGGACGAGGGCGCCGACATTGCGCACAATGAACAACTCCCCTGGGCCCGCGCCGGTGAGCAGGTAGGGCACGAGGCGCGAGTCCGAGCAGCCGATGAACAGCGTCTTGGGGTGCTGGCCCTCGGCCACCAGGTCCTGAAAGCGCTGCTGGTGGCGCGGGAAGTAGTCGGATCGGAAATGCCGCAGGCGCAACAGCAGCTCGTCCGCTGCTGTTGCGCTCCCGGCAGGAGCGCTCATTGAACGAGAGGCGTGTCGGCCCCCTCCAGCTCCACGCCCTCCACCAGGGCCTGGCCCACCAGCAGCTGCATGTACTGGCGCAGCGCCGTGGCCTGCGACTGCAGGGCCAGGCGCGCACCGATCTGCGCCCGCAGCTCGG